>CAZPEZ010000167.1:0-6863 GCA_964585715.1 uncultured Occallatibacter sp. | reverse complement strand
CTCATCACCATGCTGGCCAAGAACTCCACACTTCGCATCACCTCTCGCACCTCGGTAATGCAATACAAGAGCGTGCACAAGCCGTTGCCCGAGATTGCCCGCGCACTCAACGTCGACGGCATCCTCGAGGGCTCCATCTCCCGCACGCCCGACAAAGTGCACCTCACACTCCAGCTCATTCGAGCTGACGCTGACACCCATCTTTGGGCCGAAAGCTACGACCGTGATGCCGGCGACGTGGTCTCTCTCCCCCAAGAAGCCGCACTCACCATCGCCAAACGCCTCAACAGCGCCGTCACTCCCACCGCGGCTCCGCGTTACGTCAGCCCCGAAGCCCACGACGCCTATCTCCACGGCCACTACCTCTGGTATGCCGACCAGAACGAAAAATCATTCGAGTATTTCAAGAAAGCCACTGAACTGCAGCCCGACTACGCTCCCGGCTGGGCCGGCTTATCGGCTTACTACGGAGCTGGCATGGTCGACGGTCTGCTCGATCCCGCCACTTCCCGCACTTCCGAGGAGGGCGCAGCCATCAAGGCCGTCCAACTCGACAACTCGCTTCCCGAGGCGCACCTGGCTCTGTGCGCTGCCTACCTGGTTGTTCACTGGGACTGGACTCGCTCCGATCCCGAATGCCAGCGCGCCATTCAGCTCGATCCCGAGTTCGCTGAGGCCCACCATTTCCGCGCCAAAATCTTCGCTGCGCTCAACCGCCATCCCGAAGCCATCGAAGAGCAGAAAAAAGCCGCCGAAATCGATCCCTTCGGCCGGCCTTGGGCTCTCGCCTACTCCTACCAGCTCGCGCGTCGATACGACGCCGCCCTCACAGAAGCCCTTCAGCGCCTCGAAACCGCGCGCAACGACAGAGGTCTCCATTGGATTCTTTATGAGACCTACCGTTGCAAAGGCATGGGCAAGGAAGCCACCGAGGAACTGGAGAAAATGCAGTCACTCGACGGCGATGCAACGTCCGTCGCGGGCATAAAACAGGCCTACCGGCAAGGCGGCTACAAGGCCGTGGTCCACTGGCAGTTAATCTCCTACGAAAAGTGGTCTAAATCGCACTACGTCTCCCCAATCGAGCTCGCGCTCCTCCACGCCGAACTCGGCGACCGCGAAAGGACCATCGCACTCCTCGAAGCAGGCTACAAGGAGCACTCGCCGTACATGCTCTGGATCCAAACCGATCCCGCCTACGACTTCCTCCACGCCGACCCGCGCTACCGCTTCCTCATCCAGCGCATCGGCCTTCCGCCTCAATATTGAGGGATGAAGAATGAAGCGGCCACCTTGCTGATCCAAATACGATGGTCGTTATCTTGCCAACGGTATTTAAAGCCATGAAAGTTGCCTGCGCCAACCTTACAGAGCGCACCATTTCGGGATTGCGCTGAATCACCCTCAATCCGGAAATAACGAAGTAAGGCAACAACATACTTCGCGCACCACATTCGCGCAGACCAATTCTGTCATCCTCATTCTTCGCTTGCAAAACGGCGGCGGACCATACATTCCGGATCGGCCACAATCCGACCGCAACCAGTCTAGAGTGCGAATGACGGGACGGGGAACGGGTTGGCAGTGGGTAATTCGACTCTTTCTCTTGTGAGGGTGAGAACGGTGATGTCGTCGTCCTGGCCGAACAGCGCGGCTGTTTTGACGATCTGGCTCGCAGGTTGGCTGCTGATTGCTGCGGTGCGCTCGAAGCCGAAGAGCGCGCCGGTTTTCTCTCGAGCTTCGACGATGCCGTCTGTCAAGAGGGTGAGTTGCTGGCCGGGGGCGAGTTGGAAAACGGACTCGGTGTAGGGGGCTTCGGCAGCGAGGCCGAGAGGCAGGCTGTTTTCAAGCGGGAGTTCGTGGCCGGCGAGGTAAGGGGCGATGTGCCCTGCGTTGGCGACGGTGAGCTTGCCGTCGGCGTCGGCGCGAAGGACGAGGCAGGTGGTGAATCCGCCCTGCGAGCGGCCCAGCATTCGTTGATTCATCGCTGCCAGAATCGCTCCGGGACTCTGCGTGAAGTGGGCGAGGGTGCGGACGGTGCCGACCAGCAGCGAGACGGTCATGGCGGCGGGCATGCCCTTGCCGCTGACGTCGCCGATGATGGCGAGGACTCCGCCGTTGGGAGTGGCGAGGATCTGGAAGAAGTCTCCGCCGACTTCGCCGGCTGGCTGGTAGATGCTGTCGAGGGCGAAGCCGGGGACGTGGGGGATGGCCTCAGGAATGAGCACCTGCTGCACGGCGCGGGCGTTGTGGAACTCCTGTTGGAGCGCAGCCTGACGCTGGCCGTTCTCGACGGAATACTGGTAGACAGCAAACACGAGGCTGATCAGCAGCAGAACCTCCGCAATGTTCCCGGCTGTAATTGAGCTCCCCGCAATTGAAAACAACGGCCC
Organism: uncultured Occallatibacter sp.; assembly: GCA_964585715.1. GTDB lineage: Bacteria > Acidobacteriota > Terriglobia > Terriglobales > Acidobacteriaceae > Telmatobacter. Next base: position 4,470 of record CAZPEZ010000167.1, on the reverse strand, counting down.
GGCAATCTTTTCGCCAAGCGTCCAATGGGTGAACCGGCTGCCCTGCAGGAATGCGTAGCTGCCGGTGACGATGAGCTGGGTGAGAAGCGCAAACAGCGCCACCACCCATCGCGCTGCACCCAGTTGTTTGCGCCGCACCAGTGCCAGACCAATCAGATAAAACGGAATCAGCTCCACGGCTGTCAGAACAAACGTCAGAATCCCATCTGCAATCTGCCCCGGTACCGGATTCTTCAAGAGCGAAAGGCTGTAGTTTGCAAACGAATCCAGAATTGCATCGACCATGTCCACCGCAGCCACAATATAAACAATCCGCACCAATTTTCTGTCGTCACGCAGGTTCAGGAGCCAAAGTAGCAGGCACCAAAGCGAAATATCCGAGAGGACATAAAACGGGGTCGATAGTGAAATGGCGAAAAAGGCGTAGAAGGGTAAGCGCGTGTTCTCCTGAATGAGCAGAACCGGCTGGCTGAGCGTGAAGCACGCCATCCAGAGGAGCAGTTGCTGTCCGCGATCTCTGAGCCAGGCGATCAGGCTGAGCAGCCCCACCAGCAAATAAAGAGCATTCAGCCCAAAGGTGAAGAGCTGGCTGCGCAGCCAGTCGTAATTGAGCGCGCCCAGAGCCGCTTGTGCAGCCTGCGGGCTGCCCACCAGAGGCGGTGCATAAAAACCTCCCTGCCGGCCCGAATTGAACGAAATAAAGGGCGCCTTCCATACGCGCAGAGCCAAAGTGCCCGATTTCGCCTGTCCAAGATCGAAGATGCGCGGGCGCTGATCGAAATAGTAGTCAGGATGCGGCGGCATCTTTGCATAGGTGCCAGCGAGCCGACCGTTCCAATAAAGCTCATAAGCGTCTTCGACCGCCGGCAGCAGGATGGAGAGGGTCTTAGGAGCGCCTTGGCCGGGGTCGAGCGTAACACGCAGCCGATACCAAGCCACCCCCTCTGTGTTGGCGTGCCCCTGCATGCCCCAAGGCTTGTTGGCGGAGAGCTGCTCCCAGCCAGAGTCATCGAACGCAGGATTGGCCCAGGCGAGGTCGTCCCCAAGGTGGAACTGCCATGGGCCGCCGAGCGCGACGGTGCCACGTCCAAGGCCCTCAACGACTAAGGGTGGCGCGGGCGAGGAAGTGTTTGTCTGCGCGGGGATTGCAGCGGCACCGGAGATCAAAAGTGCAATTGAACCGAGTGCATTGAACACTCGACGGCGAGGAAGCATGCTGCAAGCATACGATTATGCCCCGGCATTCAACCAGATGGCCAACGAGGCAAACTCAGCCCGCCCAATTCATCAGTCATCTTCCGCTCAAATTCCAGATTCCGGTCGTGTCACCCCCAACCCAGAAATTGCTAGTTGATCAATAGTCAAGCGGGATTTGTAACGGAGGCGGCTGCCCTTTATCTTTCCTGCTGCCAATTCCGACCGTGGATTCCTGGACCAGAGCGCGTTTCCCGTGACAAATTCTGTTGCAGGTGCCCAGAACAGTCATATAGCGCACCGTAGTTATTTTGTCGGGGTGGTCGAAGAAGGATTTGCCTTCTTGCCGAAGAGCTTCGAGAGGCCGGTCTTGTTCAGGATATCGGTGCCTTTGCTGCGTAAAGCTGCGGCGTTGCCTTTCACCAGGCCGTTGACATCCGCGGTGATGACGGGGTTCTCCGCTGTGCCGGTGATATTGATGGGGATACCGATGGCAGTCGAAGGTTTGGCGGCAGCAGATGTACTGTTCAGCTTTGTGAGGATATTTACGCCGACTTTATTGAGTCCTTTAGCGTTCGTGACTTTTGAGATCAAGTGGTAGTTGAGCGCGCCGGAAGGAGACACCGTGCCGCTGCCCGTAGACTCGCCAAGGGCAGGAAGTACCGAATAGATATTCGTGCTCTCGCTGCCTGATTTGGTTATGCGCATGTCGGCGCGGGAGATCTCGATGGCGGTTGTATCGCCGGTCTTGATGCCACCCAGAGCGGCGATGCCAACGATCTTGGAGCCGAGATCGTACCCCACCAACTGTGTATTTCTGATCTCGTAGGAGCCGACGATGACGTTGTCTTTTGCCGAGCCCTTGATGGCAAAGTTGGCCGACAGCGTTCCACCCTTGAGGACGGCGTCGTTGGGAAGCTTTACGCCGACGGCGGGCATAAGCGCCTGCAGGCCGTCGACGGGGACACTTTGGGCCAGTAGCTTGAGATCGAAAACCGGCACGTTTGCGGCGAGTTGATAGGTGCCCTTGATGTGAATTGCGACAGCGCCGGTCTGAAGGGCGAGATCGGAAACTTGGCCACGGTTGCCCTTGAGCGAGTGTTCAACCTGATAGTGGATATCGACAGCATGCGGGGCGGGCTTGCCGCCTTTGAGGAGGATGAGGTGATCGGCGTGAACTTTGCCGTCGCTGGTGACATTCATTCCGTCTGAAACGATGTGGGCGTCGAGGCCACCGATCATGGAGATTCCAGCTGCAGGGTCGACGTACCCGGCTACGACGGGGTCCAGGTGCTTGATGGCGACTTGTGCGTCGAAGGTGGTGGCGGCGGCGTCTTGCGGATTGATAGGCCCTACGGTTCCTGAGACCGCTACCTGGCCGTCGCCGGGTAGCGAGGCGCTAACCGTGAAGGGAAAGGCCTCTGCCAGGGAGAAGTGCTCCAACTTAACGTCGAGATGGTCGTAGACCTGGGGATTTCTCTGCAAGGGCAGCTTCTCTATCGTGGCGTTTCCGTCTTTGATGGTGATCAGGCCGACGGGGAGATCGTGTAAAGTGGCCGTCTGCGTGGGGTTCGGAGAGCTGGCGCCATGGCTCAGAGTGGAGAAGTTCCAAGTGCCATCCTCGTTACGCATCAGATGGATTTGGGGAGCATCGGCCTCAAAACTCCGCACAATCAGCTGACGGTCGAAAATGAGCGACTTCATCTGGACGCCAATGCGCAATCGTTTAGCGGTAAAGAACGGAGCCTGGCCGAACCTCGTGTCTTCGGCGATAGCGAGATCAGTCGCCACCAGGCTTCCTGTCATGACGGAGAGGCTCAGAGCGCCGAGGGTGACCTTGCGGGAAAGGGCTGCGGTAAGCCGGCTCTCGATCATCGGACGAAAAGTGTTGGCGTCCACGAAAAGGCGAATGGCTCCTGCGGTGAGTAGTGGTAGTGCTATGGCTGCAGCCAGACCGATCTTGATCGACTTCTTCATGAATCCTCCGCGTTCAAGAAAGGGGCTCCTCCAACTTCATTGCGCGCATTCGTTTCTTCAAGGGTCACAATTCGGTCACGGGCACCATTCATGAAGACTAAACGAAGGTTCACGCTGCGGCGCAAATCAGTCCCGATAAGTCTTTGGGCTTGTATCTGGAGCGCCCGCGCGACACACTGATGTGCAGCCTCGCATTCACGAAAGGGGCGCTTTAGATACAGCGACTTGAAGGAAGCCGGCAGGGCGGTGGAGGCTTACGTAGTTTGAATGGGGCCGGAAGCACTTCAGGCGAATCCAAGGAGTGCTGAGAGCTTTGTTCTGATGAGTCATGAGGCCAGATCGCCTGTGCACGACGCACTGGGGACTTTAGATAGCCACTGCGAAGAGTGATTTCGTAGTTGTTGCTGTGATCGGAAACAGGGATGTCCTGTTCGTTGGGTGCAACGTAGTGGCGTCGATGTCCATGATGCCGATTCATGCGGCATAGCTCGTGAGAGGTGGCGGAGAGCGAAGGAGAAGTTCGGCAGCTGAGATACGCTCGATGACGCACATCTTTCCTCCGCACTTCGGACAGCGCCATGAACTCGAGCGAGGGTCGCAGGGTGCTGATGAGACGTGAGCAGCAGAGCCACGCAGCCGTTCGAAGCAGATGGGCAACAGTCGCGCGCGACGGCGGTTGGCCAAAAAGCCGAAGTTGCGTATACGAACAAAGCCCCTTGACAGCAGATGCAGCAGGAAACGGCGCAGGAACTCGTCTGCCGGCAGGCTCATCAACTTCTTCTTGTTGCCGTGTGCGGAGTCACGCCAACGGAAGCAGACGTTGTCATAGTTCAGCGCAACGAGTCTGTGGTTGGAGATCGCGACGCGATGCGGGTAGGCGCCGAGATAGCGCAGGACGTGCTCCGGACCTCCGAAGGGGCCTGATACTTGCGGATGTGCTCCGGACCAAGCTTGTCGGGACTGCGATGAAAGTACTGGCTGAAGTGCTCGACTCCGTGAACATACGAACGGATCGTGGTCTCGGCGAAGTTGCGACGCTGCAACTCCTCAATCATGAGCTGCGTAGATGGGTCACAGGGGACCTCCTTCCCTGCGACCAAAGCTAGTCAGCCCATCCAGGCCGGTTCAAGAATACGCGTAAGCGTCCGCCGCCCTGGCGGCTTCGTTCAAGTCGGCTTCTTGAACGCAATCCAACGCTTCGGCGCGGTTTCTGGTGTATTACCCTCTCTCTCGGGAAGTAACCCGAAAACGGCAAGACGGGGGTTATTTCACCACAATCCAAACGCCAGGGCATTCGTT
>CAZPEZ010000166.1:0-6866 GCA_964585715.1 uncultured Occallatibacter sp. | reverse complement strand
GCATCCAGTGTCTTCAGGACCATCAGCGCAAGCGTTCCTTGCAATACATCCGGCTTTTCTTTCATCAGAGACCCACCTTTAGGTTTCCTACAGGAATGGTGGCATGGTTCCTTTTGGAAAGCAACAGGAGATTTTGCGCGATCTTTTCGACGTTAACAAATCTAGTGCATTTGGGGCCGAAGGAAAGCTCCGTGCTTGGCTCAGCCCCACGACTGCGGCTACAATCTTTCGGCTCTCGGTAAGCAAGCTCACAACAAGTTTCTGGGGCATCTGTCCGAGAAGACTATTCGGCAACTTGCCTTGAGGTCATTTAACATCTTTGGTTGAAAAAGCGCGTAGGGCGCGAGATCCACGCCAAATCTGAAGAATACGCGAGCAATTGTTACCAAGATTCGCGAAGAGAAGAAGATATCCAAGAGTCTGCCTTTAACAAAAAACAGTTTCCTGATTTCGAAAGCTACAAGAGCATTGGCGAACCGCCGGAATTGGCCGAAGGAGCGCCACTCAGCCGGCAGGAGAACTGGCTGTTTGAGCCTTTCGACTTCTCCCCGTGTCTGCGCACTGGCGGCTTGAAGACCTAGCCGATGGTGGCAGCGAGATGGGGCCGAAAAGTTCTGCTGCTCTATTGGACTTCTTCCAACTCTGTGTTGGCGCTCACAGCGGCTGGCGATCGAGGGATACGCAAAGCGGTCTGATTGCGCCCCTTGCTCTTTGCCTGGTACAAGGCAGTATCGGCAATGGCAAGGATTTCCATTGCCGAAACGGTGCAATCCGACAGGACCGTCGCTCCGATACTGATCGTTGCCACGATGCTGGAGCTGCCCGCGGAAAATGCCTCTTCGGCAACCACCGATCGGATTCTCTCGGCGCTCTGCAAGGTCTGGGTCTCATTGCAATCCGCGAGAATAACTAGAAACTCCTCTCCACCGTAACGCCCCACAGAATCGTAAGAACGAACAGTGTGACCAATGCGAGCTCCGACCTCCCTCAGGACAACGTCGCCCGCCGGGTGTCCGAAGGTATCGTTAATTTTCTTGAAATGGTCCACGTCAAGCATCAGCAGTCCGATTGGGTTCTGAGAACGACGGGACCGTTCCATTTCACGGTCCAAAAAATCCAGAATTGCACGCCTGTTCCAAAGTCCGGTCAGCGCATCGTGATTCGCCTGAAAATGGAGTTCGTCGCGCGCGCGAATGGCTTCGTCTCTCGCCTCCGCGAGATCTTTTTCTGTCCGCTTGCGGATCAGGATCTCGCTCTGCAACTCGGCGGTCCGCTGAGCTACAAGAACACTCAGCTCCTGCTGACGAAATTTCAGGCGCAACAACCGGACCCGCAACACCGCGCCAGCAAGCGCCAACGAGGACAACGAACAAAGCATATAGAACCAGTAAGTACGATAGAAATGCGGCTTCAAGACCAAGTTGAAGGCAGCGCCGTCGCCATTCCAACGCCCTTGATCGCCGGAGCGTACCCGGAAACGGTAGGAACCCGGCGGGATGTTTGTGTAGTAAGCGGCCCGGGGGCCAGAAGCGGCTACCCAATCCCGGTCATAGCCTTCCAGTTGATATTGGAATCGGAGCTTCTGCGGATTGGCAAAGCTGGGGGCAGTGAACTGAAATTCGAGATCTCCGCGGCCTGGCGGGCTGACAGCAGTGGCATCCACGGGGAAGGCCCTGTTGTCGATGGTCGCGCTCTCGATGATGGTCGAAGGGGTGAATGAATCGATCTTCAGATGCTTCGGATCGATGATGGCTATCCCCTTCATGGTGGGGAATACCAACTTACCTTCCCTGGTGGTCCAGCCGGCCGGCTGGACGCCGCCATTGCACTCCTTGCTCTTCATGCCGTCTTCGGCGCCGAGCAGACCGTAGCTGATTGATCGGATCTTTCCGTCTGCGAAGTCGTTGAGTTGCTGCCTGCTTACGTAGAAGATTCCCCGGTTCGAGCTCATCCAGAAATTCCCGTCTCCGGGATCCAGAATCTGGATAATCCTGTCATCGAACATACCCTGCTTCGTCGTATAAACGGTGAACTTGCCATCCTTCAGACGGTTCAGCCCGCCTCCATTGGTGCCGATCCAAAGTACGCCCTCGGGATCTTCATAGAGACCGATGACATGGTCATCTGTGAGATTGCTGTTCCTGATGTTCAACGATTCGAATCGGCCGTCCTTGAACCGGTTTACCCCGGAATCGGTGCCAATCCACAACGCGCCCGTCTGGTCCTCAAGAATCGCTGTTATAGGGAAGCTCAACAGGTCTCCCGTGGCAGGGAAAGCGGTGAACCGGCCGTCCTTGAAGCGGGTCAGTCCCCCCATGCCTCCCACCCACAGGGTGCCATTCCGATCGACGAAGGTCGCAGTAATGACGTCGCCGGCCAATCCGTCTTTGGTGGTATAGGTCTTAAGTCGCCCGTCCTTGAAGAGGTCGAGTCCCTTCCGGGTACCAATCCAGAGGTTGTGGTCGAAGTCTTCGACGATCGAAAACACCGAGTTGCTAGACAGTCCTTCTCTGGTGCTGTAGTTGGTAAACTTCCCGTCGCGAAACCGGCTCAGTCCATGATCATTTGTCCCGATCCATAGATTGCCTTTTCGATCCTGATAAGTCGTGATGATGACATCGCTGGGAAGTCCGTCCCGCGTCGTGTAGGAAGAGACATTTGCCCGAGTGAACCGGTTCAGGCCGCCTGCGCCAACCCAGAGATTCCCTTCCTGGTCTGCAGAGATTGATCTGACGTCGTTCCCCGTCAGCCCGTCTTTGGCGGTATAGGCACCAGCCTTGCCGTCCCCGAGCCGGAGCAGTCCCCCACCCAGGGTCCCGATCCAGAGGGTCTGGTTGCGGTCTTCGTAAAGCACCTGAATCATGGCGGTGGACAATGCGGTCTTCTTGTCGAAGGGTCTGAACGTCCCATTTTTGAATAGGCTCAGACCTGCGCCGGTACCAACCCAGACTCCCCCCAGAGGATCCTCGCAGAGAGCCCTGACATCGTTGCTGGGCAGGCCATTCTGCGTTGTATAGTGAGCAGTCAATTGCCCATTTTTCCATTGGTTGAGTCCAGCATGGCTGCCCAGCCATACGCTGCCATCGCGGTCTCCGCTGATCGCGAACACGGCGTCGCGGGCGAGGCCGTTCTTCGCGGTGTAGACGGTAAATTGCCCGTTCAGCAAACGGCCCACACCTCCGCCGTCTGTAGCTACCCAGAGGGCGCCCTCCCGGTCCTGGTAGAACGCTGTTACACACCTGCCCGAAAACCCATCCGGTACCGGATAGGCGGCGATCACCCCGCGAGTCATCCGGAACAGACCGCCCAGGGTTCCGATCCAGAGATTCCTGTCTCGATCCTCGAAGAGTGCCGTTATGGTGTTGTTCTTGAGTCCCGGAGTATTTCTCGAATCGAAAACAACAAAATGGACACCGTCGAAACGGGCCAATCCCTCTTCCGTTCCTATCCAGAGATAGCCGTCGCGTGTGGGTGTGATGGCGAGAACATCGTTTTGCGGGAGTCCCTGGTCGTCCTGCCAAACCTGGTGGACGTATTGAGAGATCGGCTGGGCTGGATCAAGCTGAGCCCTTGCATCTTTGACCAGGCAGACAAGAGTGGCCCACAAAAGAGCGAGCCACCACGCTCCCCTGGCGACCGGGAAGTGCGAGCCATGGATATCGGTAGCCGATCTCCACGAGCTGAGACCAGTCGGGCGCACGTACCGTTATCGGCACAAAGGACCTAAAACTCTAGGACCCATCGTGCCCCGCGGCCACCGATCGGCGATACAACCCGAGTATTTCAGCCGTCAGATTTAGCGGATCGCGACCGCGTCCTGAAACGCCGACGAGAAGTCGGGAAGACTTAAGACCGCCTTATGGGCCAGCCACCAGCGGAGCTCTACCAGATAGTCCCCCGACGCCGTCATTAGATGGCTCCGAATCGGCCCGGGGTACAAACCGTCTTCTCCTGAACATTAAAAATGGGCTCATCGGAAACGGGTTGGCGGTGGTTCGCTTCTTCGTCTTCCTTTGACTGCTCGATCATATGTTGCAAGTTGTTTCTCGTTCTCACACTGGCGGATGGAAGCAGCCTGTGTCGACCGGCCACGGGTCAAAGTGGAGTCGATTTCGATTGCTCACGCATAACTTTCTTTTAGATCATTTCCAGGACAAGAAGGTTCCAGTCGATAAATCCCTCGTGGCTTAGAGCTACGCCGGTATCGGGATGGTAGTACTCATTCAGGGAGCCGCTTGCCTCAAGGTCTTTCGACAGAAGAAGGAGTGTTTTGTCCCCAAAGCGTCGGCTTCTTTCTTGTATCCATATCGCTGCAGAGATTTCCATACGAAGTAGTTCACGATGATCCAGACGGGCCCAAGCCAGTTGCTCGGTTTGGAACTAAACTCCAGAGAGTACATACTCTCGCGAGCAGAAAGTGATCTTTCCCCCATGGTGCGCATCAGCGGTCGTCCGCGAGATAATTCGTGCTCACCAGTTTCTCTGCGCTTTCTTTAGGCGCGATTCCACACCAGAGCGGCAGGAAGCCGGTAAACATTTGGATTCTCATCGGAAGGCATTTCCAGGACATGTCCCTACCGCGTGGCACGTTTGGTATGAGCTGAGCCCGCCGATCCACTCCTCGTATCCGAGATCGATATGAAAATTCGGAGACGCGAGTTGCGCGGTTGGGAAGGCGCTGCGCGGATCGCCGGAAGTGCTCGCCAGCCCTAGCGCCAAGAGATACGGCTTACTGTCAGTACGTTCCTTGAGCTTCCCAACGAAGTACTGCGCAGCGGCCAGGTACGACTTGGAAAGTTGGATCAGCGCGAGGTCATGACGCAGTGTCAACGCGCGCGGGCTACGGTAGCAATCTTGACCGGCGACCGATGGAATACCTCAACGCCAAGGGTGAGTCCGGTCACACTGCGGCCAAATTCTAGGGAAGACGCTTGACAATATATCTAATAGATGTATCTTTTAGATATGCCAGACCTCAATGCCACCTCACACACAATCCTGGGCCTGCTTTCGGTTCATCCCGGCCTCTCCGGGTACGACATGCGCAAGGGAATCCAGAACAGCATTGGGTATTTTTGGGCTGAGAGCTACGGCCAGCTTTATCCAGCGCTCAAACGGCTTGCTGACGAAGGCCTGATCGCGCTGTCCAGTTCCGCATCGAACGGGCGGAAGCGGCGCCAGACCTACTTGATCACCGACGCGGGGCGTACGGCGCTGCGCCAGTGGCTCGCCTTGCCTTTTCACAATGAACCCCCGCGCAATGAATTCCTACTCAAACTTTTCTTCAGCCGCGAGGCAGCGCCGGGCGTGGCCGCAGCGCACGTGCGCGACCTGAACGACCGCAACCGGCGAACGCTTGACGTGCTGACGAAGATTGAAGCATCCGTCCCTCCCGAACAGTCGGCCAACCCTCACCTGCCCTACTGGATGCTAACGCTAAGCCTGGGAAGGGCCCTCACCGGCGCCGCACTAGACTGGGGCGAGGGGGCACTGCGTGCGCTCGCGGCCCAGGAAGAGTCTACCGCTGCGATAGCAAGACCACCTACAACGCGCCCACAGCCGCCTGCAACCCGCTCTAGAAAACAATCCGTCTCTCCCCGCAAGCAAGGCCGCAGTAAACGCGGCACCACGAGGTCAGAAAGAACGGTCTCAAAATGAATGCAACCTCCAGTTTCCTCCGCCGCAGGCAAATTGCCGCTTGGGCAGTCGTCTCTATTTTCGTTCTCGGCTTATTCTTTCCCGCTGTAGGCGTGTGGACGGGCCCGGTGCTGAGTGCCTGGCTTGCGGGCACGCAGCGCGTTTGGCGTGGACTCGTATTGATGCTTGGGTTCGCGCTGATGTTAGGCTCGCCGCACTTGGCGTATGGACTACTGCATGGCAGCGTCGCTTCCTCGCCGCGATTTCTGGGCTGGACGCTGGCGGCTATGGTGCTGAGTACTTTCCCTTTTACCTTTCACCGGATGGTGAGCCCTCGTTTACCGGGATGGTTATCGACTTTTTCGTTGCCGGTTTTTGGGGTGGTATTCGCGACGATTGCGGGCGCCTGGCTTGCGACGGGCTTCGCAGCAACTCAGGACCCGAAACTAAGCCGTCAGTTCCAGTATCTCGGCTCTGCGTTTGGAAGCAACGCGCCGTTGTTCATCGCATACTGGTTTGCGGCAACACTGATGTGGTTGTGGTACCAGGAGTCTGGCAGCGCCAGGATCCGTCAGGTGATAAAGCTTCTTGGCGCGGTATGCGCGCTGGCAGCAGGTTTCGCTTTGCTCCGAACGCTGAGCGGTGTTGCGCAATTCACGAGGCTGCCGGGGACAAGTTTCGTCTGGCTCTGCTTTGCCGCGGCAATTGTATTAAGCGGATGGGCGCTCATTGAGGCGTTGAAGGATCGCAACTGGGAATGCCGGCCTCAAACTCTGCGCATCCTGCAAAGCCCGGCTACCGGCCAAGCGCTGCACCTTGTCCGCAATGGAGGCAGTCAGTCGTTGGTCACGGCCGCCGGTGAGCGGTTTCCGATTCGCAACCACATCCCCGACCTGCGCCGTCCAAGCGATATGTCTGGTGCCAACGGAAAATACAACCACCTCTACGAAACCATCGGCGGCTTTTATGACGACATACAACGGGTGGTGTGTGCGTGCAGTGCCATGGACGGGGACGCATACGTAAGGAGCTACATGGACCCGCTCGAAGTCAGAGCGGGAGATTCGGTTCTCGAAACTTCGGTGGGTACTGGACTCAACTTCAAGTACCTGCCATTGGGCGTATCGCTCTCTGGCATCGATCTCTCCCCGGAAATGCTGGCCAGCTGTCGGGCAAAGCTGCGCCGGTGGGGACTCCAGGGGGATCTCTTTCTGGGCAATGCCGAGTGC
>CAZPEZ010000165.1:0-6886 GCA_964585715.1 uncultured Occallatibacter sp. | reverse complement strand
CCATGGAAGTGCTGCGAACTGCGGTGTCGGCGCTCAGCTTTTACGACGCCGACGAAAAGGACAACTCCCACGACGCCAACGTCCGCAAGGCCTACAACCTCACCGCACAGATCGCCATGATCGTAGCCATCTACGATCGCATCCGCAAAGGCGAGGAAATCGTTCCACCCGATCGCTCCCTCTCCCACTCCGGCAACTTCCTCTGGATGCTCAACGGCGTCAAACCCTCGGAAACGGCCACTCGTACCCTCGATATCGCACTCATCCTTCATGCCGACCACGAGCTGAACGCTTCCACCTTCGCCGCCCGCGTCATCGCTGCTACCCTCTCCGACATTCACTCCGCCATCACCGGCGCCATCGGCGCGCTCAAAGGCCCTCTGCATGGAGGAGCCAATGAAGGCGTGATGCGTTTGCTGCTGACCATCGATAAAGAAGGCGCCGACCCGGTCGAGTACGTGAAGAACATGCTCGCGGCCCGGCAGAAGATCTCCGGCTTCGGCCATCGCGTGTACAAGACGGAAGACCCGCGCGCTACCCACCTGCGCCGCATGAGCGAACAGCTGGGCAAGGACGCCGGCCAGCCCAAGTGGTACGAGATGTCCCGCGCCATCGAGCTCTACATCAACAAGGAAAAGAAGCTCAACGCCAACGTCGATTTTTACTCCGCCTCCACCTACGCCACCCTCGGCATCGACATCGATCTCTACACACCCATCTTCGCCATGAGCCGCATCGCCGGCTGGGCCGCGCACGTGATCGAACAGCTCGACGACAACCGCCTCATCCGCCCGCGCGCCGAATACATCGGCCCCGAGTATCCCACCCACTGGTGCGCCGTCGAAGAACGGCCGTAGCAGCAACTCGTGTCAGGACGATCATCTCCCTCCGTCGACGCGCAAACCCTCGTCAACCAGGCGCTCGCTCACCATCGCGCCGGACAACTCGTCGAGGCGGAGCGCTTGTATTTGCAGGTTCTCGAGATCGACCCCAATCATGCCGACGCCATTCATCTGCTCGGGATGCTCGCCTTTCAGGCCGGCGAGCTCGATCGGGCTGCCGCAACCATTCGCCAAGCCATTGCGCTTCACCCCGCAGCGGCCTCGTATCACTCCAACCTTGGCAATGTGCTGCAGGCGCAGGACAAGCTGCAAGAAGCTGTCGCGAGTTATCGGCAGGCACTCGCGCTCAAGCCCGACCTAGCCGAAACACACCTCAATCTCGGCAATGTTCTGCAACAGCTCGGCGATGTCGACGGTTCGCTGGCTGAGTTCCGGCTCGCTCTACAATGCAATCCGGATCTGGCCGAGGCTAGCGTCGCCGAGTCCGGGGCCCTCCTGCTCAAAGGCGACTTCGCCGCCGGATGGCCTAACGTCGAATTGCGCTGGCGCACCCGGGACTTCGACACGACGATGCGGACCTATCCGCAGCCGCTGTGGAACGGAGAGCCCCTTGCGTCGGGCCGTCTGCTCGTGTGGGGCGAACAAGGCGTGGGCGACGAAATCATGTTCGCGGGCCTCATCCCCGATCTCATCACGACCGGCATCCCTCTCGTCATCGATTGCGACCGCCGGCTCGCCCCGCTCTTCGCGCGTTCCTTTACCGGCGTTCCTGTGATCTCCGGCTACGATCCCGCCGCACAGCCGGGACTGAACATCGCAGCGCATTTGCCCAGCGGAAGCCTGGCGCGCTTTTTCCGGAGCAGTCTGGCTGCATTCGCAGCCGTGAAGTCGCCGTATCTCTTCGCCGATGCGACCGGACGCGATGAACTCAGATCCGAATACGACGATCGCCGGCTTCTGATCGGTCTCGCCTGGCACACGCGTAATGCGAAATCAGGACGAAAGCGCTCGATCGCGCTCACCACGCTCGTGGCGCTCTTCGACAATCCGCGCTTCAAATGGGTGAGCCTGCAATACGGCGATCACGCCGAGCTCGAAGCCCAGGCTCAGGCTTCTGGTGTGCCCCTTCTGGTCGACAGCACCGTCGATCAGCTCGACAACATCGACCGCTTCGCCGCTCAAGTCGCGGCCATGGACCTGGTCATCGCCATCGACAACTCCACGGCCCATCTCGCCGCCGCCCTCGGCCGGCCGACCTGGCTCTTGCTGCCTTACGCTCCCGATTGGCGGTGGCTTTTAGAGACGGAGAAAAGCCCGTGGTATCCGACAATGCGTATCTTTCGACAACCGCAGCGCGGCGATTGGCCGTCTGTTGTGCGCCAGGCGCACAAGGCCTTGGCGTCACTCTAGTCTCCCAGGCGATTCCGATGGCAGATCTCGCTTTGTCCTTTCCATATTCACTCTGCCTTAAGGTTGCGACATGTATTCTCGATGGGCACAAACTTCGCAGAGCCATCCTGGATTCAAATGGACCTTCGCTCGGATGATTCGCACAATCGGAACTGGAGATACAACCATGGCCCGGAAGACCCTCGCTCTTGCAACTCTCGCCTCGATGCTTCTGTTTGCGGGCTACGCCGCGGCACAAGAGAGCGGTCCCTACAAGGTGCTCAAGATTCAACTGGTCGGCGGCGACGGTGGATTCGACTATGTCACTGCCGACTCCGACGGCCGCAACTTATATGTCGCTCGCTCCGGCCCAGCCGGACACATCGGCGTCTTTAACCTGGACACGCTCGCTCAGGTGGGAGATATCCCGGGCGTGAGCGCGCATGGCGGAGCAGTGGATACCGCGACAGGCCACGGATTCGCGACGTCGAAACCAGTGACAATGTTCGATGCGAAGACCTTTGCGATCTTGAAGAAGATCGACGTTGAGGGCAATCCCGACGGTTATCTCAACGACGCCTATAATCGCCGCTTTTACGTTCTCAGCCACTCCGAGCCGAATATCACCGTGCTCGACGATAAGGATGGCATGATCCTCGGGACGTTCAATATCGGCGGGGCGCCGGAGCAGGCCGCTACCGATGGCCACGGCAAAATCTACGTCGACATCGTCGACAAGGCCGCCATCGCCGTCATCGACGCGAACACGATGCAGATGGTTGGCAAGTACGACATTTCGAGCAAGGGTGGAGGATGCGCAGGGCTTGCGCTCGATGCGAAGAACAATATCCTCTTTGCTACATGCCGTGAGAAGCAGAACATGATCATCTTGTCGGCCACGGACGGGCACATCCTCACCGATCTCCCTATCGGAAACGGGTCCGACGGCGCAACCTTCAATCCAGCCACGATGGAGGCATTCAGTTCGCAAGGCGACGGCACTTTGACCGTGGTGAAGGAAGATTCGCCGACCAGTTTTTCCGTGGAGCAGACCGTTCCCACGCCCGCGAGGGCAAAGGTTCTGACCCTCGATACGCAAACCAACCGGATCCTGACTATCACTGCCGAGTATGGCCCGGTCCCCGCCGCATCGCCCCAATCCGCTGCTGCACCTGGGCCGCCCGCACAAGGACCTGGAGCCACTCCGGCCGGCGCTCCTGCTGCCCCGGGTGCTCCGGGGTCGGCACTTCCGCCGTGGATGCGCGGCCCTCGCGCGCCGATGATTCCACACTCGTTCCAGATTCTTGTGATCGGCAAGTAACCATTCCCACAGCGGCAGTGCGAGAGCCATTGATGCCATCAACCGTCTCATCCGAAGTCACCATCCGCACCGCAACGCCGGAAGACGGCGCGATTTGCGGCCGCATTTGCTACGACGCCTTCAGCACTCTCAACGAACGGCATAACTTCCCCCGCGACTTCCCTGGGCCCGAGGTGGCCATCGGGATCCTCACGACGATGTTCGCGGCTCCCGGTTTCTATTGTGTCCTTGCCGAAAGCGAAGGCCGCATCATCGGCAGCAACTGTCTCGACGAGCGGTCTTCTATCGCGGGGATCGGCCCGATCACCATCGATCCGGCGGTGCAGAATTCCGGCGCAGGACGCAAGCTGATGCACGCGGTCATGGACCGTGCCGAGGCTGAAGGCAAGGCCGGCATGCGCCTCGTCCAGGCTGCCTTTCACAATCGTTCCCTCGCGCTCTATACAAGCCTCGGGTTCGACATTCGTGAACCGCTTTCCTGTCTGCAGGGCCGGACGACTGAACGAAGCGTGCACGGATGCGAAGTCCGCCCTGCGACATCGGCCGACCTGGCTGCGTGCAACGCCTTGTCCCGCCAGGTGCACGGATTTGAACGCGCTGTCGAATTGGCGCAGGCGATTCAACAGAAGACAGCGATAGTCGTCGAACGCGGCGGGCGCATCACAGGGTATTCCAGCTTCCTGGCATTCTTCGGCCACACCACGACCGAGACCAATCTCGACCTACAGGCACTGATCGCGTTCGCTGAATCTTTCGCCGGCCCCGGCATCCTTCTTCCCTCGCGCAACAGCGCCGTGCTGCGCTGGTGTCTCGCCAATGGCCTGCGCGTCGTGCAGCCCATGACCCTGATGACCCTCGGGCTCTACAACGAACCCGCCGGCGGCTGGATGCCCTCGATTCTCTACTAGCTGAATTGCGGTGTCTCTTGTGCGGGGTTCGGCGTCACTGCTGCGCCTTCCACATCAGATACAGCCCCCACGCCGCAACGGTGCTTGCATCGGCGATGGTTCCGTCGCGCATCATGCACTCGAATTCCTCGACCGTCACGCTGCGCACCAGCAGATCATGCTCCTCTGCGTCACGGTCGGTCTCTTTCTGCGACAACCCAGTCGCCAAAAAGACGTGCTGCTTCTGGCGCGTGAATCCATACGCAATCCACAGCGTGCCGAGCAAAATCATCTGCTCCGCGTGCAGGCCTGTCTCCTCGCGCAATTCGCCACGCGCTAGCTCTTCCGGACTTGACTTCTCTTGCTCCCAGCTGCCCTGCGGCAGCTCCAGCGCGCGCTGCTGAATCGTGTAGCGGAACTGCTCCACCAGCCAGATTCTGTCCGCCTGGATCGGCAGGATGATCGCCGCATCGTCCTTCTCGGCCACGCTGTAGATGCCCTTCTGCCCGTTTGAACGCAGAATCTCGTCCTCGCGCACGCGCATCCAGCGATTGCGATAGATCTCGCGTGAAGAAAGTGTCTTGATCGACGGCGCAAGATCGGGAGAAGAATCGGTCATCCGTGCGTGTCCTCGCGGGTGTGGTCAGCTGCCGGCTGGCGGCCTGCGCGCACCCGGTAGGCGCGCAACCGCCCTATCAACGACGATGGCCCACTCACCCGCAGGCGCACAAGATTCCCATCGTACTGGCGGGCGTGCACGATCATGCCCGCATCCACAGCCGCTAATACAGCGCCTTCATTCTGGGGGATCCGCAGCTCCGCATCGAGCATCGGATCCGAGTGCAGCGCTTTGTCGATCGCCTCAAGCAGGTCATGCATCCCTTCGCCGGTCCGAGCCGACACCAGTACGTCGCCGCGGGCATGCAAATGTTCGATCGTCTCTGAGCTCAACAGATCGATCTTGTTCAACACCTCGATCCGCGGCTTCTTCAGCGCTTCCAATTCGCCCAGCACCTTCTCCACCTGAGCTTTCTGTTCGTCGCCGTAGTGCGAAGCCGCGTCGCGCACGTGCAGCAGCACCTCAGCCTGCTCCACTTCTTCGAGTGTCGCGCGAAAACTCGTGACCAGCGTGTGGGGCAAATTGCGAATGAATCCCACCGTATCCGAGAGCAGCACCTTGCGCCGGCTGGGCAACTCAATCGCTCGCAATTTGGGATCGAGTGTCGCGAACATCTTCGACGACTGCAGCACCTGCGCACCCGTGAGGCAGTTAAACAGCGTGCTCTTGCCCGCGTTGGTATAGCCGACCAGCGCCACGGTCGGCACCGGCGCAGCCTCGCGCCGTTGCCGCTGCTGGCGTCGCACGCGGCGCACTCCATCGAGATCGAGCTTCAGCTGATCGATCCGCCGCTGAATTCTGCGGCGATCCGTTTCAAGCTGGGTCTCGCCCGGTCCGCGGGTTCCAATGCCGCCACCCAATTGCGACATGGCCTTGCCGCGTCCCGTCAGCCGAGGCAGCATGTATTCGAGCTGCGCCAGTTCTACTTGCAGCTGGCCTTCGCGCGTTCGCGCATGGCGCGCAAAGATGTCCAGGATGAGCTGTGTCCTGTCGAGCACGCGGCACGGCAGCGCCGCCTCGAGATTGCGCAACTGAGTCGGCGAGAGATCGTGATCGAACAGCACCAGATCGGCCTCGGTAGACGCCGCGACTCCGGCGATCTCCTGCACCTTGCCCGCGCCCACCAGCGTCGCCGGATCGGGCCGAGGCCGCCGCTGCAACAGTTGCGCCGCAACCTCGGCCCCGGCGCTGGTCACAAGCTCCTGAAATTCTTCGAGAGATTCCTCGACGCCGAAACCCGCTGCGATGCCCAATCCCGGCACCAAAACTGCCCGCTCGCCAGCCACTTGAGCCGTTGTCGCGACTTTCTTCGCGGACGCAGCAAAGCGCGCACCTGCAAGGCCCGCGCGTTCACTCGGCGGGCGGACGGTGAAGTCCACCCCAACCAGAACCACACGCTCCTGCGTCTCACCCGCGCGATCGGCACGTTGAGTCTTTTGCAGCAAAGGACAGATTCCCGCGGAGGCAGCCTTACCAGACATCGTGCGAGCAGCCGCCATAGAGCAGGCCGCTCGCGACGAAGTCTATCGCTGCTCCGCTGTTGCCGCCGTCGGCGCTGGCGCCGGTACGGCCGATGGCCCCAGTCCCGTATGTACAGCCCCCGGCCTATGCTCCGTGTGGAGCACACTCCGATTGCTGACAACGGTGGAGATGGCGTGCTTGAAGATCAGTTGCTCCTGGCTGTTGTTCTCCAACAGCACCGAGTACTTGTCGAAGGAGCGGATCTTCCCCGTCAGCTTGACGCCGCTGACCAAATAGATGGTGATGGGGGTTTTGTCTTTGCGAACGGTGTTCAGGAAGGTGTCCTGAATGTTCTGTGCCGGCTTGT
>CAZPEZ010000164.1:0-6960 GCA_964585715.1 uncultured Occallatibacter sp. | reverse complement strand
TAAATCGTTGCCCCGCTTGCATCCTTCACGCTGAAGTGCACCCAGGCCTCGTAGAGATCGCGCAATTCCGGAATGAGCGAGTGACCAATTCCCTTATTCTGGATCACGACGTATGCCTGGACCACCTCGCCCGGCGAGAGGTTCACGGGCTCCGTGCCAACGGGTGCCGGCATTTGCTCACTGTTTGCGGCCCTTATGCCAAATAAGTCAATACCGATGTAATTACCGATCTTCAAGAATGCGATCGTCTTGTCAAGTTGCTCGTCATACCCATAATTAAATGGAACAGCCGTGTTTCCTGCCAACCATCGGTGCGAAGCGAATGCGGCGCCTTTTGAGCCCGGGTACGGCTGGCTGATCACTTCTTGCTTCATGTGGCAGTCCTGGCAACTCGCATAGTCTGCTTGATAGAAGGTTAACGGGGTCTGGTGCGAGAACATGGAATCCTGCCACTCGTCGTATGGAGTGAATGAGCGCAGCCATTCGTAGCCGTTAAGTTCCGGAGGCAGGCTCGCTTTGTGGCAGGCAGAGCAGAACTCCGGTTGACGGTAGATGTCTTGCATCACTGCTTTTGCGTGACGGTTAAGATGGGCAAGGATTTCAGCATCCGGCACAATGCCGGGAATCCGATTCCCCTGCTTGTCAACCATCACTGCGGGGACGCCCATGACGTAACTTCCATTTCCGAGTTTCGGCTCGACGCTTTGAATGGAATGGCATGTCATGCAGGTCAAGCCATCGCTGTCGAATGAACGGTCAACTTTCGACTTCGTGTCCAGGGCCCCGGACAAAACTGCATTGGGATTGTGGCAACTGTCGCAGTAGCGGGCGTATGCGATTCCCTTTGCTCGAATCAGAACCTCGACACTCTTGCCGTAGAAGGGAGTCCGAAATGAGTTGGAATGGAGGGACTGGCGCCATTCGCGATATGCCTGCTGGTGGCAATGCCCACAGTAGGCCGCATTGGGAAACGTGCTCGAATCAAGGAAGCCCCTGCCTTCCACTGACGCGTTTCCCGGCAAAGCGATGTTGCCCCTGCCAAACGGAAAGCTGTATGTTTCGTCGATCTTCTCGGTATGGGCCGGACGAGAGGCCGTTGCGCTTGGAAGTTTATCTTGCGCCAAGCTGGGCTGCGCGACACATAGCGTGGCCACGCTTAATAGGAGAGGGAAAAGTAGCAGTGTGGCGCTGGAGGTGTTCACTTGCGTACTCGTTTTGCTCGCACGTCTTGTCATCGAGTTGTAATGGAAGGTCGCGCCGTTTCCGTTGGCCAAGCGAGGTGGTTGCAGGAGTCCCAAACGTAGGTGTTCATGCCGTCGCTGAGTCTATTGCCATTCAGGTCGCAGTTCATTGGTGTTGAGCCCTCACTAAGTTAGATGATCCAACCGGCGCTGCCAAGGACCTATGCCCAGCTAATCCGGTCCGGAGGACCGTGACCTGCGAGATGCGGGCATCTTGGGCGAGGCGCATGCCATCCTAAGAACTCTCACCGTAAGTGATGATCTTCCGAAAGCAGATAGAAAATGTGACCATGGCAAGTAATCCGGCCGTGGCAGGAGCTAACACAAGGGCCGCCTCACCTGATTCCCCGCTAAGTAGCTTCGCACAGAGAACGGCCGCTCCGAAGAATCCAGCAACAGCGGCTAAAGACGCCACAACCAACGACAAAACTATTGCGAAGACGATCTCACCGATTGTCGGTCGCGGGCGCCCATTAGCCACTCTCATTTCAAGTTGCTTAACTGTTCTCTGAATCGCTACAGCCCCAACGCAAAGAAGCATAAACAGCATCAAGAGAAATATCACTGCAACAACTCCTTTATTGAGAAGATGGGTTGTGCAAACTTACTAAAGAAGTTGCTGCTGGGATCGTTCCCTGAATTCACCCCCATTAAACAGTACATAAGTTCACCGTCGCAGGATCTGTCGGCTGCTGATTCTTGACTCTTGCTGCATTTTCCGTCTCGTGGATGTCGTGCTCTGGCATAGCATCTGTCATGATCCATATAGCAGGCATCTTGGGCGTTCGTTGGAAGTGCAAGGCCGGCAGGCGGATTCGGATCGGAAGACCATGGATCGCCGAAATCTTCCCAAGGCTGCCATTGTCCCCCTGTCCATCCGGGGCCACCGTAATTGCCGTAATAGTAAAAACAGGACAAAGAAAATACGCATCCCCATGGCATAGGAAACAGAGGCTGTGGAGGCCCGTATGGCCCTGAATAGGACGATTGAAGCCCAAACGGATCACTAATTGAGATCGGATTATCGCTGGCGTAGGCGTAGAGATTAGGTCCGCTGCCATCGAAGCCGAACGGGTCTTCGCTCAAGAACCGGCCTGTCTGCGGATTGTAGTATCGCGCTCTATAATAGTCGATCCCGAGGCCGTCGGCCTCGCGCCCTGAGTACATATAGTCGTTGGAGTTGGTGCCTGTGGCGCTGAGCACGCCATATGGTCCATAGCTATACGTAGTTTGCTCCGCTCCCGTTGAATCGGTCAGCGCCATCGTGCTCTCTAGGGCATCGGAAAGGTAGTCGTAGGTCCCAGTCGAGTCCGTCCGCTGGAATCGCTCGTCGACGCCGCCCGTCAGCAGATTCGCTGTTACCCCCGAGCCATTCTGTTCCTGAACGGGGTTGGCACCGTCGTAGAGGAAATTTGTGGTCGTGGAAAGCATTGTTTTGCTCATGCGCCTTCCGAGCGGATCGTAGCTGAAGGTCGCGCCACTGCTGTCAGCCGAAACCAGATTATTGCGCGCGTCCCAAACATAGGAATTCATTCCGTCGTTAAGCGTGTTACCGTTCAGATCGTAGCTCATTGCCGTAGAGCCCCATTGGGTCAACTGGTTGTTGGCGTTGTAGGTCGCCGAGGAAACTGCAGCCGGCAACTGTTCGTTAGCCAGGCTGCCGCTTACGGCCGTTCGACGACCAGCCAAGTCGTAGCCGTATTCAAGATTGAACACGCCCAGCGTGCTCCCCTGATAAGAACCTGGGGACAGACGGGACGTTCCCACATATTTTAAAGTCACTCCTGATCAGAAAAGCTCTCCCTGCCGTTTGTCCGTCGCTACCTTCGCGGGACGACCACCCTTTTGCGGGGCGAGAGTCCGCTTAGTCGCCTCCTCCAAGTCATGTACAAACTCCTCGGTCCCAAGCGGGCGGCCGGTATGCGTACATTCACGAATAGCCATCCGCTGCGATTCTGTTTCTCCGGCGGCAAGATAGTTTTTCCAACGGGAGACATCCCATCGCTGTTTCCATTCTTCCATCGCCAGCCATTGGTCCGCCACTGTCAATCCGCAGTGAACCGCAGCGCTCGACCAGGTCCAGGCTTCCGCCTCCGCAACCAGCCCCGCCCGCACCGGATTCAACTCAGCGTAACGTAACGCTTCCCAAAGGTGCGGCGTATCGAGTGGGCAGGAATAAAACCTCCCCTGCCAAACATGCCCACTTGAATGGTACTTCCCATTCCAATAAGCTGCGTACCTTCCGTGAGTATGCTTGAGCGCTTTTGCCAGGGCATCGACGTGATGCGGAACCATGACCAGATGAACGTGATTGGACATCAGGCAGTAGCCGATCAAAGATGCATGATGTTTTTCCGCGTTTTCCCGCAGCAGGTCCAGATATACTCTGCGATCGACATCGCCGTCCAGGATAAATTGCCGCGCGTTTCCACGCTGCGTCACATGATGAGCAACTTGAAGGGCTATTACGCGGGCGAATCTTGCCATGCTTAGCAACTCGCTGAATGTGGATTTCCCATGGGGGATGCGCAGGTCGCAGGGGGAATTGGAGCTTGCAGCAGAATACACGCCGCCCAAAAAAGAGGCAGCGCCGCGGAGGCATCAGGAGAACGAAGCAGGATTGAAACTATTGGTCGGGGAGAGAGGATTCGAACCTCCGACCCCCTGGTCCCGAACCAGGTGCTCTACCAGGCTGAGCCACTCCCCGACGTGTTTGTGGTGCAGTTTGTCTATTTTACAGCGCTCTGCAGGGCGGCGCAAACAAGCGTGCACCCAGGCGAGACTAAAGAATGTAGCGGGACAAATCCTGGTCCTTTACGATGGACGCCACCATCTGCTGGACATAAGCATCGTCAATGAGGAAAACCTTCTCCGGGCCGGATGCGGTCATCCGCTCGTGGAAGGGCAACGGCACCGTCGCTTCGTTCTTGATGGCCGTGGAAAGCACCGAGGAGGCCTGCTCGTCAGGCGCGCGACGGGCCACATCGGGCGCCAGGAAGCTTATGTCTTCGAGAACCCGCTCCATGATGGTGTGTAAACGCCGTGCGCCAATATTCTCAGTGGTTTCATTCACCTTGAACGCGAATTCAGCCATCTCTCGCAAAGCTTCCGGAGCGAACTCGAGGCGTACTCCTTCGGTTTCAAGCAGCGCCGAATACTGTTTTGTCAGTGACGCCTTGGGCTCTGTAAGGATGCGGAGAAAATCGTCGACGGTGAGCGATTGCAGTTCGACGCGAATTGGAAATCGCCCTTGCAATTCAGGAATCAGATCGCTCGGCTTGGAGACGTGGAAGGCTCCGGCGGCGATAAACAGAATGTGATCCGTGCGCACCATGCCATACCGCGTATTGACTGTGGTGCCTTCAACAATGGGCAGAATGTCGCGCTGCACGCCCTCGCGTGAGACGTCCGGGCCGTGGCCGCTCTCGCGCCCGGCGATCTTGTCGATCTCGTCCAGGAAGATGATTCCATTCGACTCGACGCGCTCCACCGCGGCTCGATTCACCGAGTCCATATCGATCAGCCGGCCCTCTTCCTCCTGCACCAGATAATCGAAGGCGTCGGTAACCTTCATCTTTCTCTTCTTGGTGCCGCCTCCGAAGATGTTAGGCAGCATATCTTTGAGGTTCATCTCCATGTCTTCCATGTTTTGGTTGGAGATGATGCCGAACTGCGGCGAACCGCGTTCACGAACATCGAGCTCGACCATCCGGTCATCGAGCTTGCCTTCTCGAAATTGCTGGCGCAGTTTTTCGCGTGAGCGCTGATGACTTTCAGTGCCGGGAAGCGAGAGCTGGTTCTCCTGCAAGTGAGGCGCGGCAGGTGGAGGTGGCAGCAGTACGTCGAGCAGCCGCTCCTCGGCATTCATCTCCGCCCTGTCTTCCACTTCCTCAAGCCGCTCTTCACGCACCATGTCGATTGCGATTTCGACCAGATCGCGGATCATCGACTCCACGTCGCGGCCCACGTATCCTACTTCAGTAAACTTCGACGCCTCGACCTTGAGAAACGGCGAATTCGTCAGCTTCGCCAAACGCCGCGCGATCTCGGTCTTGCCCACGCCGGTAGGGCCGATCATGATGATGTTTTTGGGCATGATGTCGTCGGCCAGATCGGGCGGGAGCTTTTGCCGCCGTTGGCGATTCCGGAGCGCGATGGCCACGGCGCGCTTGGCGGCGCGTTGGCCAACCACATGCTTGTCGAGCTCGGCCACGATCTCGCGCGGCGTCAACTCGTCGAGCGCGAGCTCTTGCTCTTCAGCGGATGCGGGGAGATAGATAGCCATGGACGATTGTCAGCGGAAATCTTCCGCTAACCCTGTAGCTCCTCGATGGTGATGCGATCGTTGGTGTAGATGCAGATTTCGCCTGCGATCTTCATCGCTTTTTCGGCGATTTCGCGGGCGCTCAATTCCGTGTTGTCCATCAGCGCGCGGGCGGCGGCAGTAGCGTAACTGCCTCCGGAACCGATTGCCGCCAACGGCTCATCGGGGTCGATCACGTCGCCTGAGCCCGAAATGAGAAACGTTTGCGCCTTGTCCGCAACAAGCAGTAACGCCTCCAGGTTGCGAAGCATCTTGTCGGTGCGCCAATCCTTCGCCAACTCCACCGCGGACCGGTTCAGATTTCCGGCGTGCTGTTCGAGCTTGGTTTCAAAGCGCGCAAAAAGGTTGAAGGCATCGGCCGTGGAACCGGCAAACCCGGCGAGAATCTTGTCCTGGAAGAGCCGGCGAATCTTCTTGGCCGAGTGCTTCAGCACATGGTCGCCAAATGTCACCTGACCGTCGGCGGCCATAACCACCTGGCCGTTGCGCCGCACGCAAATAACCGTGGTGGATCGGATTTTTGAACGCTCTTTCATGCCAATGCCTCTAACGCGCCAGTCAACAATCCGCAAAACCGCGCACCTGGCAGAGCAGAATCCTGCCGCTCGTGCAACCTAGAGTATAGGTCATTTGCGCGGCTTTTGAAGGCGCGCCCGCGCAGGGTTGATCGTCGTGGCACCGCACAGCCGGCTTGTGGTACAGAGTCGATTTCATCTGCGGTATCCTCGAATTGGGGGCTCTGGGCATGGGTTCCATCTCGGGATGATCCTGCGCAATACAGATCACTGGGAAATTGCCGCTGGAGTCGCTGCTGCGACCCTGGCGGCGGCGACCGCCGTGTGGCTTGTGCTCCGCAAGCGCCCTACCGCCGACGAAGTGGAGCGAGCGCGGCGTCAGTTTCTCGTACATTCGGGCCGGCTCGTCGACGGCATGCTTCTTGACATTCAGGAAATGGAAGCTAAAGACGGGCGGACGCTTACCTTGCTTTTGTTCAGTTACCGCATCGCGGGCGTGGATTACGAATGCTCGCAGGACATTACCGCGATGCGTGACGTTGTGAATGCAGGCGAGGTGAGGGCGGGATTTCCATGCTCCGTGCGCTATCAGCCCGGTAACCCGTACAACAGCATCGTTGTCGGGGAGGGTTGGACGGGTCTGCGGGAGCGGATTCCGCAACTGCCATCCTTTGACGATCCCGATCCCGTGGATCTGAGCCATTTGCGACCCGGCAAAGGATAGAACGGCGCGTTGGCGCGCCATCTCGACCCCGGTTAGACTAGCAATATGCATGTTCACGCGGCGGAGGCCGGTAAGGGCGCGAGAAGGACGACATGGGTCCTTCGCATCTCGATGGCGGCCACCCTGGTATACGTCGTGGTCACATTCGTCGCCGGA
>CAZPEZ010000163.1:0-6981 GCA_964585715.1 uncultured Occallatibacter sp. | reverse complement strand
ACCGCTACGTTGAAACGGAGCAGAGGAGAACCGGGGCACGACTGTAGCGCCGTGCCCTGTGTTCATCGGTTGTAATGGTTGCGTTTGGAGCCGTCATAGTGGCCGCTATGCATACAGCATTTCTTGAAACCTGCGTCCTGAACCACATGGGCACAGATCGTTGCGGCCCAGCTTCTCAAAGAGTTCCTTATCCCCGTGTACTAGGCGGAAAGCCGCGTTTCACGTTCGTTTCGGATGGGAAGCCCTTGCGGCGCTTGCTGGTAGTTTCGCGGAGGAATTCGTTCCTCATGGCCTTTCTCCTTCCAGATGGATTTGCCCGTCACATCACGGAAGAGTCAGGTCCACAACCATTTTAACCCGAGCGCGATTTTGCACCAGATTTGGGTTACGTCCGGGTTGCGGGTGACACACCCGGAACGAAAACTTGCGACCGAACCTAGTGGGAGTGCGCACCATTTGTCTTCAATGGCGCCTCCCAACTCGTGCCGTCCTGGAACTGGGCGTTCTCGACTTCAAAAATGATTCGCGGGTTGCCTTCACACCAGTACGTGCTCACCGCATAATCCTCCGTAAACTCGTGCGACATGCCGCTTGGCTCAATCCAGTCCCGCTCCGCGCCAGTGCCTTCACTTATAGAGCCGGATTTGTTTTCGTCACTGATCTCGAATTCATAACCTGTTATGCGCTTCCGCGTTAAATTCCGCAGTCGGAAGCGGATGTGACGGGAAAGCACGTTGTCTTTGTCGACGAAGACATGAAGGTCAGCAATCTCAATCGGGCTACTTGGGTAAACACGAAGGATCACTCGATCAGCAAGATCATTCGCCAGTTGTTCAGAAGTGAAGTGAGACGCGGCAGAAACATTGTCAAGCGGCGGCGGCGTAAAATACCAGTCGCCCTGATCGCGATATGCAACGAGATAGATTTGCTTCGTGACTTCTCTCGCATCGTGGCGAAAAGTCGCGTCGCCTCCCAATGTCCACCAACGCCTTTCTGGCGGCGTGCTGAGAATTTCATCGCTGAACGATTTATCCAAGACCGTGTAGTGGAACCTGATCATGGGGAATTGTTTCATCGCATCGACAAGGCATGCGCGATGGGAAGGAGTGTAGGGCAAGTATTGTCCACCGCGACGGTACGTCCCCAACAACCGCTCGACGGCATTCCAATCACCACTCGCCTGGGCTTCGGTGAAAGCTCGCAGTCTGGCATCGAGTTGTGGGCGGAGAGCCTCGGGGAATTGCCACGGCTTGTCCCCCTGTGCTTGCAATCCAGCTGCAAACATCACGGATGTGAACACGATGAATAGCGATGTTCCAGTGGCCCGTGTCTTCATGTCGGCTCAATTATCGCCAGTATATTCGGAAAAAGCAGTGCCGCTCGGATGGTGGCCCACTCGGAAATTATATTCTAGTTAATAACCAATAGGTACATAGCCATCGGAAGGGTCAAGTGCGCAAGATCGGACCTCAATCGATCTCGATGGAAGACTCTGTGGCTCGCCATGTCGGCACTCGCATCGAGCGGATTGACGACTGGATCGGTAATGGAAAAACGGGCTAGTGTTCACGGACTTCCGCTTAGAGACTTTTCACGTGGCTGTATAGTCGCCTTTCACGGACAGTGACCCCGGGCTCAACTGCTACCGCCAGGCCAAAACGCTAGGCTTCCCCTGACAAGAGTCCCGGTGGGTCTTTTATCAGTGAGAATCTGCTAGGGAATCAGGCGCCACTCGAGACCAGATCGGGACCACAAAGGCGCCGCTAGGATCGGCTAAATTGTGTTCGGGTGCGTTCTATTATCTATCTTAGAATGTTTCGCTTACAACTGCGCCCGTTCTTTCACGGCGATAACACGGGTTCAAATCCCGTCGGGGACGCCAATAAATAATCAACAAGATACGTCGAATTCCTCCATTCACGAGAAAAAGCTTGGGTAACTCCTAGGTCACGATATGGACCGGTTTCCGAGCCCGGGTCAGACTCGCTGGGCTTCTCCTTCTGGCACGACTTCCGGGGATGCCGGAGCTAGCGAGACAACCCCGTCCAACTGCTTCGCCGCGCCCAGCAGGAATGATTGGCTCAGGTGGCTGTATCGGCCCGTCATTCTCAAATCGGAGTGACCCAACAACTTCTGAAGGGTGTGCAGATCGACGCCATTCATGCGAAGCATTGACGCATAGTGGTGCCTCAAATCATGAAGGCTGAAGTCTTCAACTCCGGCATCCTTGCAGGCCCGGATGAAGGCAACCGTCACCTGTGCGGGCGTGACGTCGGGGAACAGCGGTCCCTTCCTCTTGCAGGTGCCTGCGCCCATCGAGTTGAGAACCTGTAGGGCGAGATCGTTGATAAAGGCAAACCGCTCTTCCCCGTTCTTTGTGTACTGCAACCGGATCTCTCGGCGAGCGATGCTCACGTCTTCCCATCGAACCTTTAGCAGTTCACCGCGCCGTGTACCTAGGCTGACGGCTAATCCTGCAATGGGACGCAGCCACTCCGGGCAGGACCGCAGTATCCGACCGAGTTCATCGCCTGTGAGATACCGGACACGGCCTTTCGGTGCTTTCGGCACTTTCGCGCCGTGCGCAGGGTTGATCGATATCTTGGCATTACTGAACAGGCACTTGAGCGTGTTGCATTCCTTGATGATCGTGCCAGCCCTGACCACGCCCAGACGCGAGGCGATATAGTCGTTGACCTGCGTTTTGCAAATGAGTTTCAGCTTCATCGGTCCGAAGAATGGCTTCAGGTGCTTATTCACAATGCCTTCTTGGCGGTCATACTCAGCTTGCGTGATCCTGCCCTTCACGACCTTTGGTGATATACGCAGTTCCTGACGTTTGAGGAACTCGTCGGCCCATGTGTCGAAGGAGTCTTCCGTCGGAGGTGCCTCGCCAGTCGTTCGCTGCTTATCGGCCTTACGCTTCTCGGCATCGAGCAGAACCTTGATTCAATCGCGTAAGCCGGAACTCGTCGCCCTCCTCAGGTCCGCAGATGCGGAGCAACAAGCAATGCTACCGATGCTTGATTCCATGCTGCGGAAGTTACCTCCCGGCGTGCGATTGGCTCGCTGGGAACCTGCGGCAACGCCGATCAGGCCGTCCGAGTCCGAGACCATCGAGGACTCTAAGAAATTCATCGACACAACACTTGATCAGTTGAGCGCTCACCTGTCGGGGAAGGGGTTCATTGATGGCGGCTGGGGCCTGTCGGGCTTGATTGATCGCTTGGCCGCTTGTGGCTGTCATGTGGTTCTCGACGATCCGGGACGAGCGCTGCAATGAACTTGTTACGACCGTGCGCCCTGCCGGATCACACACGGCCTGTACGCGGCCCTGTGTAACAGGAAGGCGACTTTTTCCCAGCCTTGTGAACGGCCAGAGCTGTTACAGGGCAACGCACAACAAGCGGCATTCAGGAGGACAGGAACATATGACTAAACGAAGAACCAGAAGCCAATCGAACGTCGAGAATGAGCGCGCAGCACGCGCACGACGCCCGCGCCAGAAGGCCAGCCAAGAAGTAACAACGACAACACTCGATCTGCCGCAACCGACTGGCCCTTACGAACGGCTTCTGCGGAAGATTGATGACGCGAATAACGTCGACAAGAGAGGTTAGGTAGACAAATGGAAAACACTGTACTGGACGCTGCCCTGATCGAGCACATTGAGCGGCGACATCAAGAAAACCTCGCAGCGGCAGGAGATTTCGCAGCCGCCACCAAAGGGCTGGTTACGCTGCGGACAGTAAGCTGGCCTATCACTTTCCAATGAGGCGATGACCCTAAAGGCGTTGATCGCCGTGGTTTGGATGTAGGTGTAGCCGATGTCTCCTAGAGAGGGGTGGCCCAAGTGGTGACGTAGCCACCCTCGCGCAACGTACCAGACTCGTAATCGGATTTACGAAAGAGGGCCTCGCATCGCTCCGCAGTCGTGTGGCCGCCAACTAGATGACCAGTATCGACGGTAAATGAGCA
Source organism: uncultured Occallatibacter sp. (assembly GCA_964585715.1). Taxonomy (GTDB): domain Bacteria; phylum Acidobacteriota; class Terriglobia; order Terriglobales; family Acidobacteriaceae; genus Telmatobacter. Next base: position 3,003 of record CAZPEZ010000163.1, on the reverse strand, counting down.
GCGTAAGGTATCAAGGTGGGCGTTTCTGAGTACAGAAAGCTCTGCACCTTCAATGTCCATTTTGATGAACGATGGCGCGCCGAATTGCTTAATGGCGTCACTCATGCTCAAGCACTCAATGGTCACGATTTTCCCAGTGCTGGGCCATGGAATAAAGGACGAAATTCCAGATCCAAGAGCCGCATCAGCGTTGAAGATATAGCTCCCGGTCTTCCCTGCAAGTCCGTTTTGAACGGGCACCACGTTACTAAGACCGTGGCGCGCGATGTTCTGGCAGAGGGCCGCATGGTTGCTTGGGTCTGGTTCAAAGGCAATCACCTTTCCGGTCGATCCCACTAGGGCGGAAAGACGGTGCGCGGTGACTCCGCAATTAGCGCCAGCGTCAAACACAAGATCCCCCGACGCGGGGCACCCTTTGGCAAAGTATGACTCTATAGCTTCAGGTTCCTCGGGGAGCGACGTTAGCAGGTACTCAAATCCCGATCCACGGTAGCGGTGAGTGCGAGGAGTAGAGAAGTCTAGGACGGTGCGGTCATCTTCACGTACTCCCTCCAGTGTGGCAAAGTGCGCGTCGAAGTTTCCGGCAACACTGTGGGCGTAGCTCCATTGGTGGATGGGCAGGCGAAGCACCTTGCCGCCGCGCTCTAGCTCTATAGTATCCGCATTAAAGCGTATGTCGATTGAGTGCCGTCTACGCATGACCCGCCGCAAGCGAAACTGGAGCAAGGGGTTTCTCGGTCCTAGCCGATGGTCGATGTGCGCCAGAGCCTTGTCTAGTAGCGGATACATGGCACCCAGCATACCGCATTTCCGTTGGGTGAGATAATCATGGAAGAGTTCCCCCCGAACTTGATGATCGCGCTCGAACTCGAACGTGGCGCGTACCATCGCCGCGACGACTTAGTTGTAACTGGAGGCTGGCTATTCTGCTCGGGCGAGGTGGGCCGCTCCAGACATGGCACGCTGAGCCCACTGTTGGCCCGGACTGCTGACGGTGGCGCTGGCGCTATCTCAACCGTTCGAGCGATCCTCTTTTCGTCGACACCATGCAAGGTTAACCGCACATCGACTTTTGCGGAGAAGCGCTCATGGCTATCAGTTTCCCGAAGATCCGGCTCTGTTGAAACCGTAGCAGCAGGGCAAGTGGCTCACGGCGGTGTGGCTTCGCCAACTGCAAGAATGGCATCTCTTCTTTCGAGCTGGCGCGAGACATGGGCGTAACTCAGAAAACTCGGCATGATTAATGCTTCACAGAATCCGCGAAGCTGTGAGAGATAGGCAGGATGCCACACCGCGGGTAACCGCCCATCCGTGTCTAACCCAGGCGCCCACCCTCTTGAGGCTTCATTTCCGCGCCACAGTTGCAGATCTCAGCACGCTGTTATCCGAGCAACAACAGTCAGCACTCAATCATGTCCGAACTCCGTCAATGGCCTGACATTGCAAAGTCGTCACTGGAATTGACCCTCCGGGGTTCGTAACACCTTTGACCGACTGCTATTGACACGCCGCAAGGTGCAGCACAGGGTTAACATGTTGCCTCGATCTTGGGGTTTGGGAAGTTGTCGTGATTGTCTTCTTCGCTTCGATCCAAACAGGCAAAATCTTTTTCAATCAGAAGCGCGAGTGACCCGAGGCTTCCTAAACTGATTTCTTCGGCGATTCCGACTTGATCTGTAGCACACCACGCACTCGTCTGATCAGAAGGCACAAGAATCGCCAATCTATTCTGTGTGTATTGAACTGTCGGCTTACTCACCGACGGATCCTGCTGTAAGGCATACGTGAGCTTTGCGTTCTCCTGTTGTCCAAAATGAATTGTCTCCTCCAAGCAGTCGCCGACCAAAAGTCTCGCAACTTCTGAGCGTGACACTCTCACTCGCAAAGAGTCTCCCTTAATTCGCAGCTTCATTGTTCTTGCTCCCTCGATGTCGACGCATATCCATCGATGCGCTCACTGCCGTGATAGATGTTGAAGTGACCCTCTCGAAGGAACCCGACGAGGGTAATGTCGAACTCCTTGGCAACCTGGACCGCAAGGCTCGATGGAGCCCCGACAGCAACGACCATCGGCAGTCCGCCCATCAGTGCTTTCTGCAGAAGCTCAAAACTGGCTCGTCCGGACAACAAAAGCAATCGATCCCGCAACGGTGTTCGGTCGGCGAGGAACTCTGAGCCGATGAGCTTATCCACAGCGTTGTGACGGCCTACATCTTCGCGAAGTGCCGATAGATTCCCGGTCGAATCGAAGAGCCCTGCAGCATGCAATCCGCCCGTACGATCAAACACTCCTTGCGAAGCGCGGAGGCGTCCCGGGAGATTGTAGATCAGCCGCGCATCCATTCTGAAACTGTTCTTTGTCCGTGGCGGGCAGACCGTGCGCAAGGCAAGAAGAGACGCTTTGCCACAGATACCGCAACTTGAGGTTGTATAGAAATTGCGCTGAAGATTGGCCAGGCTCACCTCTACATCAGTTGCTAACTCCACTCGAATGACGTTCTGTTTGGAACCTAGCTTGAGCGAATCCATCACTTGAGGGGATGGATTGTCTTCGCCGAAGGATTCTCCTGCGTCGGAAATTTGCGTAATGTCATTTGCATCTCGGATCACCCCTTCCGTCATGAGGAAGCCCGCCGCCAGGTCAAAGTCATTGCCCGGCGTGCGCATGGTGACTGAGATCGACCTCGTCCCTCGCAATCTTCGCGGCCCATAGGTAATTTGGATCTCGAGAGGTTCTTCAATCGCAAGACTATCCAGCACCTGCTGCGAAGTCTGTCCCGTGACCCTTTCAACAGGCATTCGCAACATTGGTTCGTCCGTCGCGAGGAATGGGCCACTAAAACTGGAAACTTTCATGATTGACACGTTCTGCTCTCCATATGAAGAAGGGACCACTCACTACCGGCCGTCACTGCAACCGCGGCAGCATCGCCGCTTCCTGCGCGGGCGGCTCGCTTTCGAGAGACGGGCGGGAGATTCCAAGCCTCTGCATCTTGTAGATGA
>CAZPEZ010000162.1:0-6994 GCA_964585715.1 uncultured Occallatibacter sp. | reverse complement strand
AGCCGCTGTGCCGGATGTGCAGCACGTCTCCATCCTGAACCACGTACTCTTTGCCTTCAAGGCGCAGGGTGCCTTTGGCGCGGGCTGCAGCCTCGCTGCCGGCCGAAAGCAGGTTGTCCCAACGGATGGTCTCGGCGCGGATGAAGTGGTGTTCGAGATCGGAGTGAATTGCGCCGGCGGCTTGCGGGGCCTTTGAACCCGAAGGCACGGTCCACGCGCGGCACTCGTCTTCACCTGCGGTGAAGAAGCTGATCAGACCCAGTAGCTCGTAGCTCTTCCGGATCAGCCGCACCAAGCCACTTTCGTGCAGACCGTAGCTCGAGAGAAACTCCTCGGCCTCGGCTTCGTCCATCTCTGCCAATTCGGCTTCGACTTTGCCGCAGATGGCGGTCGCTCCAGCATTCGGACGCTGGGCAACTTCGGAGAGTTTGAACCGCTCGACTGCGGCATCTAGATCGTCGCCGAGTGTTGTGCTTTCGCCGATATTGATGGCATATAAAACTGGTTTTTGCGATAAAAACATGAAGCCCTTGATGAGCTTCTTTTCTTCTGGAGTCATGTCGAGCTCTCGCAGCGGCAACTCCTTTTCGAGGGCCTCTTTCGACCGGATCAGCAAGGCTTGCTCGCGTTCCAGCTCGCCGGTACGGCCCTTCTTCAGGTCCTTCTCTACGCGCTCCAGGCGTTTTTCCACCTGCGTCAGGTCGCTGACCATCAGGTCGAACTCGACGTTCTTCACGTCGCGCAGCGGATCGATCGGGCCGACGTGCGGAATCGAATCGTCCTCAAACGCGCGCAGGACGTGAATCAGGGCGTCGACATTGCGCAGGCTGGTCAGAAACGCGGTCTCCTTGAGGGCCTCCTGCCCGATGGCAGCCACATCGACGTATTCGACCGTCGCATAAGTCGTCTTTTTGGGCGCGTAGAGCGCCGAAAGTCTGTCGAGGCGGTCGTCGGGAACGCGGGCCACTCCGATATGGGCCTCTCGTGGATTGGAGTAGCCGCGGTCTTCCAATTTGGCCTTGGTCAGGATTTTGAACAGAGAGGTCTTGCCCACCTGCGGCAGGCCGATAATGCCAGTCTTCATTTGTCTTCCGTCGGTCCCTCAACAGGATGAACAGCGCGCGCGAGGACCTCTTCGATGATACAAGACGGCGCGCGAGAGAGAGCGGTGGGGGCCGGCGTCGGCGCTGGTCCTAGCTCTTGCGCTTCACAAACCGCAGCGCGGTGAGCGTCGCCGAAACCGCTGCAACCTTGGTGTCGACGATTCCTACCGCGAGGCCGGTCGAGCGGACGAGCGATTCGTTGAGTGCATGACCTGTACCTTTGCGATAGACGAACCAGATCGGTGTTCCTCGGTCGAGTGCGTCGGCGGCTTTGGCTAGCGCTGCCCTCAAGTCATCGGGAGTGCTCACGCGCGCGAGGATCAAATCTCCGTTGCGCGGCAAGACACTCTTCGCCACTTGCAGCGCCTCCTCAAGTGCCGGGTCGTCGGTCTTGCCGATCAAGCGCACGTTTGTTTCAGCGGTGATGCCGAGCTTCTTTGCCAGCGTTGGAGGCGGCTTGAGCAGCGCCTCGGCCCATTTGGCTGCAACTGCAAATTCGAGCTGGAGAGTGACGCGCTCGCCGTTGTAGATGAAGCAGAGCACGGAACCTTCTGCGCGAACGGTTTTCATCTCTGCGATCGGAATGCGTCGCCGCATCGCGCCCCGAAGAATCAGCTCGGGCGGCTCGATCAGGGCTTTTACTTCAGCCTTGGCGCCATTCCAATCGCAGGTGCAGGTGGCTTCGCGTCCCATTGCGCGGCTCTCGTCAGGCGTTGCGCCCGTTGGCGGCTGTCTTCTGTGCGTAGCGCAAGATGATGAGCCCCGACGAGAGGGTCCGCGCCTCGAGCAACTGCAGCTGCTGGCGCGGCAGATCGCGTCCAAAGAGCGTGGCGCCGCGGCCGAGAATCGCCGGCGCGAGTGCGATGCGGAGTTCGTCAAAGAGCTGCGCCTTGATCAGCGTTGCAGACAGCGCACCGCTGCCGAAGACCAGGATGTCTCGTTCGATCTCGCTCTTCAGCTTCGTGACCTCGTCGGCCGTCCCGCCACGAAGTACGCGCGTGTTGTGCCAGTCAGGCTCTTTGACAGTGCGAGAGACAACCGCCTTGGGAAGGCTGTTCATGAGGTCGGCAACTTCTCCGTTTGCATCCCTCCAGTAGGCCGCCATGCCCTCGTAGGTGGTGCGGCCAAACAGGAGCATCCCCGCCGAGCGCAGTTGGTCGAGAGAGAATGCCTCGAGCTCTTTGTCCCAGACGTATTTGTGCCATTCGAGGTCCCACTTCGATCCGCCTTCGAAGTAGCCATCGAGGCTGATCAGGTTCCACTCAATCAAACGGCCCATAGTCGAGCTCCTTCTGGGGTTCTGATGCGTTAGGTCATGCACGGGTCGATTCGGCGCGGGCCAGGAAAACGACGCCCGCGATGCCGAGAAGCAGCAAGACGGTCTCGACGTGCTCGCTTCGGTTGTGCATCTTGTTGAAGTGAGCGGTGTTTGGATCGCCGGGAGTTAACGTGTCGATTGCGCCGCCGGCGGCGACGCGATCGCGCTCCATGGCCGGAATGATGACGTATTGAGAATAGACGGTGCAGGCCAGCATGAGCACGATCAGAATCATCGGAGCCAACACCGAACGCGGCTTATAGATGTTCCATGCGGGCGCCAGAGCCAGCAGCGCGAGGGCCACGAGGCCTGAGACAAGGCCGATACCGTGGAGGATGCGGAGGAGGGCGCCGACGATGGTTCCAGCGACGTGGGTGTCGGCCTGCAGGGTCCCAAAGGTGACAGCGGCGACCACGGGGAAGAAAATCTCGGCTCCCAGCCAGACGATCAGAGCCAGATAGAGCAGCGTGCGGAGCAGAGTTTTCATGCGGAAAGGATACTAGAGGACTGGCCGTCCAGGCAGCGGCTTCGCGTGCGAAGGCAGGGCTTCTTCGTACCTCACGAAAATGTTCCACGTGGAACGTTTCGCCCCGTGTGCGCCTTACTTTTGTGTGCGCAGTGCGCGAAGAAGAACGTGCTGCAGAGGCGACCGCTTCGGTCCAGCTTGTGGCCGTCGAGTTGAACACGTCGCGCGGGCGCGGGACAAAGCAAATCGACGAGACTGCGATCTTCGGCGTTCCGGACGTGCGCTCCAACGCACATCAGCGGAACGCCGGACAATCTGCTACGAGTTGCGCTTGAGGGCGCGCTTCAGCACGACTTCCAGCGCAGGTTTGACCTCGGCGTATTCCTCGGCTGTGATCGTGCCGGAGATCTTCTCGCTCTCGAGAGAGAACAGCTCTTCCTTAAGCGCGTTCAGGAGGGCTGCGTTCTTGGCCACCTGAGTCGCTGGAGCAGCGGCGGATGTGAAGGCCTGGGCGGCCAATGAGGGGTTGGCGAAGGCCGGCGTGGGCACCGTGGCCGGATGCGGAGCGCCGTGCGCTGCGTAGGCCGGTGCGGCGCCGGGGACTCCGGCGGGCTTGCGGAGCAGGAAGGCTGCAGCCGCTGCGAGAAGCAGAGCGAGACCGCCCAGGATCCACCACTTGTACTTCGAGAGCGGGTCGGGAGTATTGATGGGTTCGCCGATGCCGCCGCCGGGCGTGCTTGGCGTTGCGGCTGCGCCGGCGCTGTCACCCTGTGCGGCCCCATTTCCCTGTGCCTCGCGGGGCATGGAGCCGGTACCGGAGACGGTGAATGCCAGTTCCTTGCCCGGGGTCACATTCTTGGCGACGAAAGTCTGAATGCCTGGGTCCTGCTGGATGGGCAGAAACTCGGGGCTGGCGTCGGCGAAGGTCATGCTCTTGGGCAGCAGAATGCCGACGCTCTGCGTGTGCAGGGATTCGTTGGGATGGAAGGAGAACTTACCGCCGGAGTAGGGAAGGGTGTACTCGATCTGAAAAAGCGTATCCTTCTCGCCCTCGTCGGGCTGAATGGGAAAGTCGAAGGCGTAGTGACCTTTGACGCCGGTTGGATCAAGTTTGACGCTGGTAGGCAGGCCTGTGGGGCGCTGCGCCGCGACTCCCGCGACGGTTGCTTCGGCGGGGAGAACGACATCAAAGCTGCGATGTGTCCACTGGGTGCGCGGCGGGGAGCTGGTGTTGTGGACGAAGTAGCGTTCGGTGACGTGGAGCTGTCCGTTGTCGGCCTCGAACTCGTAGACGTCGGCTTCGATCGAAACGCCGTCGACCTTGGCGGCAACGTCGTAGACCGGGATGTCGCCGGGTGCACCACCCTGTGGCGCAGCAATGAAGTAGCCGGCGCCCTGATGGGTGACACGAATCAGGTAAGGACCGCTGCCCGGCTCATTGAGGGTGTAGGAGCCACTGGCATTGGTGGTGGCCTTGGCGACTTCACCCATGCCGGCTTGGACGTCGACGAGAACTACAGTGTCACCGGAAACGGGCTTGCCAGTGGTTTTGTCGGTGACGGTTCCGGTGACGGATGCGGCGTGGGCAACGGCGGCGGCAAAAAGAAGGGCGGCCGCGGAGAGTGTCTTCGATACGTTCATTGTCTTGTGTGTGGTCCTATCGATGGTTCGTTCGAAAAGCAACCGCAGGTCCTTCGACTCTCGTCGCTTCGCTCTGGTCGCTCAGTATGACAAGTCTGTGGAGGCGTCGGCATAGGCGGATCATGCGTGCTGCTGCTGGAGGAATTCGATCTCGGCCATCAGCTCCGCGGCTTCGTTCTCGAGTAAGGCCCGCTGCGCGACGAAGTCCTCTTCAGGATATTTGCCGGCGCGATATTCAAAGTTCAGGTCGCGCAAGTTTTCGTAGAGCTGGTCTTTCCGTTCCAGCAGGTATTCAAGGCGTGTCTTCTCGTGCTGGCTGGCAAAGACGTTGTCGGGCCAGAAGGTGTAGATGCCGAGCACCAGAGCAAGCAGAGCGCCGGCGATGAGTCCCTGAGTTTCGGTCATAAACCGGAAGCCTCCGTTTCGCGGCGAATCTTATCGCGCAGGGCATTCATTACGGGGTCCGCAGGCTGCGCGGCGGCTACGGCCGTGCGGCCGACCGACCAGTGACGGACGAGCAGGATGGTTCCGAGCAACGCGGACGCGAAGACGGCGATCGGGGCGACCCAGGCAACGAGGCTGAAGCCGTGCGTCGGCGGCGCGGCGAGCACGGTGATTCCGTACTTGGCGGCGAAGCTCGAAAGAATCTGCTGGTCGGTAGCGCCCGAGGCGATTGCGGCACTGAGCTCATTGAGCATGGGGCCGGAGGAAGGGCAGCCGACGTGGTTGCACTCGCCCAGCAGCTGTGAGCAGCTGCAGGTGCACATGAGGCGATGACCGAGGTCGACGTAGCGCGCGCTGGCGTCGGTGGAGCCAACGGAGAAGCAGACGGCGAGTGCGAGGAGCAGAGCTTGAGTGGTTTTGAGAGCGACGGCGATGTTTGAGTTCGTTGCTTTCCCGGGTCCCCAGCCACCCCAGCGACGAAGACCTGTCGCCGGGGACCCCGGTGAAATAGTGACCTGGGGCACCCATTTTCGTGCCGATTTCAACTTCGCTAAGCGCAGGTCCTTCGACTCGTTGCGCTCGCTCAGGATGACAGGCGCTTTTTGCGGAGTTGCCATCAGTCGCCTCCCTTGAATGCAGGCTCAGTCGGGACTGCGGCGGCCGCAGGGACCCGCAGCGCAGCAGTTGCCGGGGTCAGACTGGGCACGAGCGCGATGAATGTTCCGAAGACGATGAGTGCGACGCCGGCCCAGATCCAGCTGACGAGGGGGTTCAGAAACGCCTTGATGATCGGAAATCCGGTATCAGGATTCGATCCTTCGTAGACCACGTAGAGGTCCCAGCCCGGAACCGAATGGATGGCGACCATGGTCTGCGGCTGCTGGCTGGCCAGGTAGACGCGTTTCTCTGGCGTCATCTGAAAGAGCTTCTTGCCGTCCCGGTAGACGTCGAGTTGCGCGTACTCGGAGTTGTAGTTGGCGTTCGAGTCCTGTGTGAAGCCGACATTCTTGAGCGAGTAGGGACCGATGGGCAGCGTTTGATTGAGGGCCAGTTCGCGCTCTTCGCTGCGATTGAAGGCTGCTCCGCAGAGTCCCACGACGACGATGACGACGCCGATGTGGATGATGTATCCGCCGTAGCGGCGGGTGTTGCGGCGGGTGAGCAGCCAGATTCCGGAGAAGAGGTTGCGCCGGGTTTGCCTGGCGATGACGGCGCCGCCGCGCAGGAATTCCGACAGGATCGCAGCGAAGACGGCGGCCGCGAGCGAGAAGCCGACCAGGGCGTAGAAGTTGCCGGAGCTGAATTCGCCGTTCTTCCAGGGGGAAGCGCCGGCGGCGATGCAGACGATGGCCGTTGCCCACAGCGCGATGGTGGGGACGATGAAGTTGCGTCGGATGGACCGCAACGAGGTGGCGCGCCAGGGAAGCAGCGGGCCAACACCCGTCAGAAAGAGCAGGAAGAGCCCGATGGGGATGGCGACGCGGTTATAGAACGGAGCACCGACGGTGACTTTGCTGCCCTGCACATATTCGCTGAGGATCGGGAACAAAGTGCCCCAGAGAATGACAAAGCAGGCAGCGAGCAGGACGAGATTATTGAACAGGAAACTGGACTCGCGGCTGACGAGGGATTCGAGGTGCTGTTCGCCTTTGAGATGGCCGCGCTGCAGAACGTAGGTGAAGATGCAGACCGCCAGCACGATCCCCATGAAGATGTAGAACCAGGTACCGATCGGCGATTGCGCGAAGGCGTGCACAGAGCTGACGAGGCCGGCGCGGGTCAGCAGCGTGCCGAGAAGCGTGAGCAGGAATGTGGAGAAGATGAGCCAGACATTCCAGCTCTTCATCATGCCTTTGCGCTCTTGCATCATCACGGAGTGCAGAAAGGCGGTGCCGGTGAGCCAGGGCATGAAGCTTGCGTTCTCGACCGGGTCCCAGCCCCAGTAGCCGCCCCAGCCAAGCACGGCGTAGGCCCAGTGCATGCCGAGGAAGATGCCGCAGGTGAGAAAGAGCCAGGTGACGA
>CAZPEZ010000161.1:0-7012 GCA_964585715.1 uncultured Occallatibacter sp. | reverse complement strand
AGGGACTAGGGACTAGGGATTATGGATTAGGGAACAGGGATTAGGGAAAGAGCAAAACAAAAACAAGAGGAGGCGAAAAGAGCGGAACCAGGAAGAATTAGAAGCTGCAGTCGCTGGTAGGGTTGATGCTGCAGGGGACGGAGGTGACGTACCAGGAGCCGACGAAGAGGAGGACGATAGCGGCGAGGGTCCAGAAGAAGAGCTGCACGGGCAGGGTGGAAGTGATGGCGGGCTGGCGGCGTTGGGTACGGGAGGGCCAGGAGAACAGGAATCCGCTGAAGAAGCAGACGCAGGCAGCGAAGGCGAGGCGGAGAAGGGCGAGAATCAGACGCTCTTCCCAGCGGCTGCCGGGGACGAAGAAGGCGGCGATGGTGACCCAGTAAAGGGACAGAATGCTGAGGAAGAAGGATAGGGTTCGCGAGAGTTCGAGGAACATGGGACCCCCTCGCAGCCGATTGTAAGGCGAGGGGCATTGCGGCAGGGACGGAAAATGCGAAGAGTGTGTGCGAGGAGGGGCTTGGGCAGGTGTCGGCGAAGGCCGGAGTTACATTGCGGCTACAAAGCTGGGCAGCGCAACAGAGGCACTGCCCTCGAGGAGCTGGGTCATACGCGCCGCCATGCCGGTGTACATCGACGCGGCACGGAAGGCATTGTAGCGAACATTGTCACTGGCCTGACTCATGGTGCACTGGGCGATGGTCATCATCGCGCAGAGACGAATTTGGACCGCATCGGAGCGGAGGGTGCGCAGCAATTCGGGATCGACGTTTTCGGCGTGGCGAGCGGCGTAATCCGCCATCTGGAGCATGACGCCGGCGTTCTTGTACATGGCCCAGAGGCCACGTGTGCCCTGAATGTGTTCCCACGTTTGATCGGGAGTGGAGCTGAGGCCTTCCTTCCAGAGGAAGTGTTCGCTCAATTGGCGGCCGCTCCATCCTGTTTGGAGGCGAGCGATCAGCGATTCCCAAGACTGCTTATTGCGGCGCGCCATCGAAACACGGAGGTAGCCGAGGTAGGCCACGATCAGGACGACTGCGCCGATTTGGAGAATCGCAAGGGTCATTTTGTTCGCACCCTGACCAGCTGAGTAGAGCTGGATTCCCACTTACATTAAAAAGGGTACGTCTGAAATGCTCGCCGGACAACGGTACTAAAGCGTCAAAATCAACGATTTAGGAGTGATTGTCTGGAGATCAATGTGCTATGACCAAAGCGCAGGTGACTTTGGTAAAATTGTCAATAGTTTCAATAGTTTAGCAAAACTTCCCTGCGACGGAGGGCAGCCCAGATAGGGAGCGGTGTTGCAGAAAGCGCGGCGGGCCGGGAAAGACCCAAAAAGCAGGGCAGAGTTGTGCCAGCGGAGAAATCTCCTGGTGCAGTGATGATCTCGCACGCTTGCCTCCTCAGGCGATCCTGGAGTGTTCCTCCGACTGAGCGATGCAAAGAACAGTTGGCGACCCATCCATCGGCTGGAAGAGAGGTTCTTTCGTCTGTAGAGACATAGGGCGGTAAGAACGGCAGCGATTGCTGGTTGGGTGGTATTCGTCTGACTCGCCTCTACTATCTGGGCCTCGGGTGTGCCTGTCTGGTTTTGCTTTGGATGGCCATGCCGAGCGCGCCCTCAGTGGATGCGGGTGGGAGCGGCGACGCAAGGGATCCCGATTCGCAGTGTGCATCCTGTCATCGAGATGTCTGCGAGCGTTACAAGCAGACGCCGATGGCGCGCGCCAGCGGCCCCGCTGCGGACGGCTTTCTGCCGGCCGATTTTGTGCATTCTGCGTCCGGCGTGCACTACCGCATCACAGAAGACGGAGGGCGGGTGTGGTTGAGCTATGAGCGCGGAGCTCAGACGCGTGGCGCATCCGGCAGCCTGGAGGGACGGCAGGAACTCAGATATTTCATTGGATCGGGGAGAAGAGGACGCACGTACTTGTTCGAGCAGCAAGGGTACTGGTTCGAGACGCCGATCAACTGGTACGGGAAGAAAAAGGTGTGGGATATGGCACCCAGTTTTTTGGGAGCGCGCGCGATGCCGTTGACTTTACCTGTCGATCCGGGCTGCCTGCACTGTCATGCATCGGGGGCGGCGTCGGCGCTTCCGGACGCGCGCAATCACTATGCCGGCGAACCGTTCGCCGCAGGGGGAATCACGTGCGCGGCGTGTCACGGCGATGGCGGTGCGCATGTGGCGTCAGCAGGGAAAGTACACATGCCGAACATCGATGCTCTGGAGCCGGTGCGGCGCGATTCCGTATGTTTGAACTGCCATCTCGAGGGCCAAGTGGGTGTCGCTCGGCTGGGGAGGCGAATCGAGAATTTCAAGCCCGGGGACGATTTGTTCCATTACACGCTGTTCTTTGTGTATCGCAACGAAAACGGGTCGGGTGGACGTGCGACAAGCCAGTGGGAGGCGTTGCTGAGGAGCGCGTGCAAGCGGGGCTCAGGCGACCAGCTGACCTGCACGACATGCCACGATCCGCACGGTTCGCCGGCACCGGAGGCGCGGGTGGCGTTTTATCGGCAGAAGTGCCTGGCGTGCCACAATGCGGCGGGCTTTGCAGAGAGGCATCATGCAGAGAATCCGGATTGCACGGCGTGTCACATGGCGCGGCCGCCGTCGAACGATATTGCACATGAGCAGGTGACGGACCACTGGATTCGCAAGAGCGTGAGTGGAGAGAGATTGCCGGTGGCGACGAGCGGGACGTTGACGACCGTGGGCGCGATGACGGCGAGCGACAGGGATATGGGCCTGGCGTATGCGCAGATGGCGACGCGAGGCGATCAAGCGGCAGGCGTGCGCGCGATGGAGTTGCTGAAGAAGGCGGAGCAGCAGAGCGCCGGGGCCCGGGGAGATCACGAACTTCACGCGCAGCTTGGGTTTCTGGAGCAGATCGATGGAAGGACCGATGAGGCCGCGCAGGAGTATCGATTAGCGCTAGAAGCCGATGCCTACGATGGATTGGCGGCGGGGGATCTCGCGCTGATCGAGGTGAAACGGCACAATGTGACTGAGGCGATCCGTTTGTGGCGTTCGGTGACAGAACACGATCCAACGCAGGCTGCAGCGGCGATGAACCTGGCTGTCGTGGAGTGTGCCGAGGGCGAAAGGGACGCCACACTGGAGACACTGACGCGACTGCTGGAGTTTGCGCCGGACGATGAAGGAGCGCGGCAGTTCGGCGAAGAGATTCGCTCGGGGCGCCGGAGCTGCGGCGCGCGGTAGGCCGGCAAAAACCGCGTGGCGACAACTCTGCGGTAAAGGGTGAGAAACAAAGCAGAAAACTCGGTAAATCGCTTTAACTAAAGATATTTAGGGTCGATTGAGGGCTCCCTGGCGAAGTCCCGCTTGATTGCGCATTTTGGACGTTGACAGTTGTCGCGAGTTTGGATAAGGTTGCGAGTTGCTTTTGGTCCCGTCTTTTTAGCCTTCACTAATCTGTGCTTCGAGGGCCACGGAACCGGAAGTATTGCGCGATCCCGCCAGCGCGGCGGGTGAGCTTTGAACGCCGACTAGCCGAAATCACACCCTGCCAGCCGGCAGACTCACGAGAAGTTGACAGAAGAACCAGGGCAGTTATTTTTCAGGAGACCGCATGAACAGAAACCTGCGTACAGCGCTGGCGCTGGCGTTATTCGCCTGCGCTTGCTTGCTCATCAACGTGCAGTCCAGTGCTCAATCGGTCTACGGATCGCTTTTCGGCACTGTGACCGATTCCTCAGGCGCGGCAATTCCAAACGCAAATGTCACGGTTAAGGACGAGGCAAAAGGCACCGTTGTGACCGCGACCTCGAACGGTTCGGGCGATTACAGCGTCCCTCACCTCATCCCCGACGTCTACGATCTAAAAGTAACGGCCAAGGGCTTCAAGGTATTTGAGGCCAAGGGCATCTCGGTGGAGGCCGATACGGCGCCTCGCATCGATCCGACACTGCAAATCGGCGCCGAGAACACGACAGTCGAAGTGAACGCCGACCAGCAGCCGGAGCTGAAGACGGACCGTGCCGATGTTTCGACGGTCTTCGATCAGCAACAGGTTTCGAGCCTTCCAGTGGGCGATCAGAACTTCACCAACCTGCAACTCCTATTGCCGGGTGCACAGCTGCTTGGCTGGTCCCACGCGGCCGATGAGAACCCGCAGGGGTCTAAGCAGATTCAGGTCGACGGCCAGGCGTTCGGCGGAACGGCTTTCGAGCTGGACGGCACCGATAACCAGGATCCGATTCTGGGCATCATCGTCATTAACCCGGCAATGGATGCGGTGACGGAAACCAAGATCACCACGCAGAACTTCGACGCCGAGTTGGGCAAAGCTGTTTCGGCGGTTGTGACGGCGCAGACTCGCTCGGGAACGAACACCTTCCACGGCAGCCTTTACGACTTCCGCACGGGTAACGCCAACTATGCGCGCGATCCCTTCAACGTGACGCCGGGAACGGTGAGCCTCACCAACCCGAGCGCCTTGCCGCCGGGCTTGAAGAATCGTTTTGGCGGTTCGATCGGCGGGCCTGCGATCAAGGACAAGTTTTTCTTCTTCTTCAACTACGAGGCACAGCGCCAGAAGGTTGGTACTTCGGCGACTGACACGTTGCCCACAAGCACTCTGACGGAGAGCGCACTGGGCAACCTAGTTGGTCCCGGATTCGATGGGGCAAATACCGTTGCCGGAGCAGACCTGGGCGAGTACGAGAAGCAGCTCGGCGCGGCTGGCATCGTCTACGACAACACGAAGCCCTACGTCGGCGCAGATGGAAAGACGCACTATCAGGCCTTTCCAGACAACGTCATTCCGGCGGCACAGCTCTCTCCGCAGACCCTCGCGCTTCTGAAGCTTCTCGAGCCGTCTACGAAGGGGATCGGCCTTGGCACAGGTATCGACGGCAGCGTGAATGGCCTCGATGAAAACTACAAGGAAAGCGGCACCGGTCTGTTCAACAGCAACCAGTGGACGGAGCGCGCGGACTACACGATCAACGAGAAGATGCATGTGTTTGAGCGTTTCTCGCGGTTCTGGGACACTCTCTCCGGAGCTGTGATGTTCGGAGCAGCCGGTGGTCCTGGTTTCGGCATCGGCAACTATGGCGGCAACTCGAACGGAGCGAACGACAGTCTGGCCTCGGGCATGGACATTGCCATCAATCCGAAGCTGCTGACGGACTTCCGTCTGGGCTACTACCGCTACAACGTCATCGATACGAAGCATGACCAAGGGACGGAGTTTGCCAACACGCTGGGTATTCCGGGGATCAACATCGGCGGCAACATCACGTCGGGATCGCCGGGCTTCAATCTGGACAACCTGCCGGGCGGCGGGGGTGGAACCAACGGTACGGTTTACGGCGACGGCCTGAACATCAACCGCTGCAACTGCCCGCTGACGGAGCGCGAAGACCAGTTCCAGATCGTCAACAACTGGACGAAGGTGCTGGGCAATCACACCGTGAAGGTGGGCGCCGATCTGCGGTATGGACGGAACCTGCGCGTGCCTTCAGACAACGATCGCGCCGGCCTGATGAACTTCAAGGCCGGATCGACTGAGGATCCTGCTGCTACGACTCCAGGCGGTCTAGGATTCGGGTCCTTTATGCTGGGCGACGTCACCACATTCAATCGGTACGTCTCCACTTCGACGAACGCGAAGGAGTTCCAGAAGCGTACGTTCTTCTACGGGCAGGACACGTGGCGTGTCACGCGCAAGCTGCAGTTAAACCTCGGCGTGCGGTGGGAGGGCTATTTCCCCGAGTCTGTCAATGGCGCGGGTAATGGCTCTCTGCTGAACCTGACCGATGGCTATCTGCATGTGGCTGGTATCGGCGGTGTTCCTTCCGACCTCGGGTGGGAGATCGACAAGAAGAAGCAGTTTGCGCCGCGCATCGGCGTGACGTACCAGCTCAATGAGAAGACCGTGATCCGTTCGGGTTATGGGCGCAGCTTCGACACCGGCGTGTTCGGTTCGATCTTCGGCCATACGGTTACCCAGAACATCCCGGTTCTCGCTAACCAGCAAATCAATAACTCGACCCCGAATGGCGAGGCATTCACGCTTGCAGTCGGTCCGACGGCCTACTCTCCGGTCCCGGTACCTTCCAACGGCTTGCTGCCAAATCCCGGATCGGCGGTCAGTTCCAGCGCTCGCAATGAGCCGCTCAATTTCCCGACGATTGATGCCTGGAACCTCGCGGTTGAACGCGCGCTGACGCCGACAACGTCGTTGACCATAGCGTATGTAGGCAACAAGGGAACGCATACCCTGGGCGACGGCGACAGCAACGGGACGAACCCCAACGAGTCGTTTGTAACGCTTCCGGGCGCGAACAGCGTCACGGGTCAAACGTTGCATTACGATCCGTCGGTGCCGTCGGGTACGATCGCTGCCAATGGCGGTACATCTACGAATAACCTCCTGCAAAGGTACTTCGCAGCCAAACTGCCGGCTTGCTCGGATCCGAACTACGTCTCGCCGGGTTCGCCTTACGCCAGCGTTCCGCTGCCTGCGGGCGCCTGCGGCTGGACGAACAGCATTGCCTTCAGGGGCGACACCGAGAACACGGAATTCGATGCTCTCCAGGTCACCCTCTCACAGGCAATGAAGCACGGGCTCTCGGTGAATGCCAACTACCAATGGGCCAGCGCTTTTGGCGACACGTCGAACCTATGGACGTGGAGCCATGTTCTGCCCCATCTACGTGACAGCCAGGTCCGCAATCAACAGCTCACGTTCTATGGCAGCTATGACCTTCCGTTCGGCAAAGGCCAGCAGTTTGTGCAAAACGCAAACCATGCAACGGATCTGCTGATCGGCGGGTACCAGCTTGCGTGGGTCGCCAACTGGTCGGGCGGATTGCCGTTCAGTGTCAGCTACAACGAATGCGGCAGCAACGTCAACGACAGTCCGAATCCTGGGACGAGCGGAGGGTGCGTTCCGAACGCGACGGGGCACATGAAGACCAGCCTCAGCGGGTATGTGCCGAATGGCCGCGGCACCGGCTCACGCACGTTCTATCAGCAGCA
>CAZPEZ010000160.1:0-7083 GCA_964585715.1 uncultured Occallatibacter sp. | reverse complement strand
CGGTGGCGCGCCGCGCAGGTTGACCGATGCACCTGCGGGCGGCGGCGATCCGCGCCAAGCGACGGACCGAGCGCCGAGGTGGTCGCCAAAGGGGCGCTGGATCCTTTTCGAGAGCGGACGCCGCGGCACCAGCAGCCTGCTTGTCGTTTCCTCTGACGGCGAGTCAACAAACTTTCTTACTGGGCCGCATGATCAAGCCGGCGAAGCACGCTGGTCGCCCGGCGGCGATGCCATCGTATACGTTACACGCGCGAAAGAATATTTCAGTGGCCGGTTGAACCTCATTCACTTCGACGCCAACTCCGGCCAGGGAGTCGGTGAACCCGCGATACTTTATACGGCGCCCACTGATCGCGGCGGCGGATGGTCAATCCGCGGCGCCGAGTGGTCTCCCGACGGACAGCAGCTGGTCACGGTATTGCAGAATTCCGGCTGGAATCATCTCTATCTGCTCTCTCCCGCGGGCGGTGAGCCGAAACGAATTACTGACGGCTCTTTTGAAGACGAAGCTCCCGTATTCTCGCCGGATGGAAAAAGTATTGCCTTCATCTCCAACCGCGGTCTGCTTGAAGCGACGAATCTCTGGACGATCCCCGCCCAGGGTGGCGAGGCACGCCAGGTAGCTAAATTTGACGTGCCGGGCATCGTCTCCGACCCGCAGTGGTCGCCGGATTCGGGGCACATCTATTTCAGTCGCCAGTCGCCGGTGGAGACATCGGATCTCTTCGTCACGGACATTGGTTCGGCCGCGCCGCCAAAACAGATCACGCAAACAACTTCGAGGAACTACGAAGCTTCGGCGCAGGTGCCGGATCGCATTACCTGGCAGTCAAAAGATGGCAAACAGATTGTGGGTTTGCTCTACAAGCCGAAGGGCGCATCTGCGGGTGCGAAACTTCCTCTAGTCGTCTGGGTACACGGCGGCCCGGAGGGCCAGGATGTTTACCGCGCCGATGGATGGGCACAGTTTCTCGCGCAGTCCGGCTATCTGGTTCTGGAGGTAAATTATCGCGGCAGCACGGGCTATGGCGAGGTTTTCCGCAACCTGAACGTTGAAGACTCGAACGGAGGCGAAGTCGACGACGTTGCGACCGGCGCTCAGTATCTTGTCTCGCAAGGCTTGGCTGACCCGGCGCGACTGGCTATCGGTGGCGGCAGCCATGGCGGCACGATGACTGCTTACATGGTTGTGCACTACCCGGATCTTTTCGCCGCCGCCATCGAGCTTTATGGCGTCGTGGATCGCGACCTTTTCGTGCAACGCACCAATCCTGACTCTTCGATCCGCTGGATGATGAAGATGGGAGGCTCACCGGACGAGAAACCGGAAGTCTACAAGCGCGCCAACGTCCTTCTTCAGGTTGATAAGATCAAGACGCCTCTGCTGGTCATGCACGGCGAAGATGACCCCCAGGTGCCTCCGGCAGACTCAAAAGAGTTCGTCGACGCCTTGCGCGATCACCACAAGACGGTTTTCTACTTCACTTATCCCCACGAGCTTCACGGCTTTGCCCAGCCTGATCATCGGCTCGATGCATGGCGCAAGCAGCTCGCGTTCCTGGAACACTACATCAACCCTCGCTATGGAACCACAACCACTTCCACCGAAGAAGTGGTCTTTCCATCTTCCGAAAAAGGAGAGGCCGACTCGCACAACCCGGAATAGAGCACTCGCAGGGTGCGCGCCCGCTAACCGGGCGCGCACCGTGGCTGCATAAAGTCCAGGAGCCGCTTGCGTACCAGGGAAATATGACTTTGCATGGCCTTCTGAGCGGCCATTCGATCGCCGCGTTCGAGCGCGTCCAGAATCGCCTTGTGAGCGCTGGGCGCGGTCGAGGCGGAAAGGTCGTAGGTCTTTCGCCGGCAAAGCCAAAGCTGGTTCTGTATGTTGGCCAGTGTGCGGCAAAGTTCGGCATTACCTGAAGCAGCGGCGATCAGTCGGTGAAAGTTTGTATCTTCTTCAATGTGACTGAGCCTGTCGCCCGCCTTGAGCAGCTTGCGTGTGCGTGCAATGCTTTGGCGCAGGTTTGTGATTAGATTGGGTGTGATCGCGGCAGTGCCGACCGCGTAAACCTCGAGAGCTTCGCGAAGTCCATAAAGGTCCATGACTTCCTGAAAGGAGAAGTTCCGCACATAAGCCCCGCGCCGCGCTTCGATCCGGATTAGGCCCTCAGTCAGAAGGCTGTTGAGCGCTTCGCGTACGGGAGACTTGCTGATGCCGAGCTGGCGGGACAGGCCCTCCTCGGTGAGGCGGGTGCGCTCATCGAGATCCTCGTGAAGGATATAGTTCTTGATGCTGTTGTATGCGAGCCCGGTGAGATTCTGCGGGGGAGCTAGCCGTTTCATGGAATCCATCATGCCTTTGTCATTCTAACCAGCTTTAGCCATGTAACATTTTAGATATCAGATTTTGTAGAGGATCCATGCCAGCCATTTCTCATTTCGAATGCTCGCGCTGCCACGCGCAACTCTCCGCCACAGTTCCGCAAACCGTTTGCACAGAGTGCCTCGATCAGCCGGCGGGCGCACTTTATGTGCGCTACGACCTCTCGAATGCGCGCGGTCTCGCAGCGAGGGACGCCCTCGAAAAGAACGCAACCTCGCCTTGGGCCGGAATGTGGCGCTACCGTTCCGTGCTTCCCGATGTCGAGCCAGTTTCGCTGGGCGAGGGATGGACGCCCATGCTCCTCAGCAGACGCTTCCCCGGCGCTTATCTCAAGGAGGAGGGAGCCAACCCGACCGGAACGTTCAAGGCTCGCGGGCTTGCGCTTGCGGTGACCATGGCGCGGCACTATGGACTCAATAGACTGGCCATTCCCTCGGCAGGAAATGCAGCGGGAGCGCTTGCGGCGTACGCGGCTGCGGCAGGGATTGAAGCACACATTTTCATGCCGCGCGACGTGCCCTTCGCCAACTACGTTGAGGCCGTGGCTTACGGCGCCAATGTGACGCTCGTCGACGGGCTGATTTCGGATTGCGCCCGCATTGTGAAAGAGCGCAGCCAGGCTGAGGGTTGGTTCGACGTCTCGACACTCAAGGAACCGTTCCGAGTGGAAGGCAAGAAAACGATGGGCTACGAACTCGTCGAGCAGCTCGGTTGGGAGTATCCCGATGCGGTGTTTTATCCCACCGGCGGCGGCGTCGGCATGATCGGGATGTGGAAAGCCTTTGAAGAGATGGAACAACTCGGATGGGTCAGGTCCGGCAAGCGCCCTAAGATGATCGCTGTGCAGGCTGCCGGCTGCGCCCCTGTTGCAAGGGCGTTCGAGGCCGGAAACTCATCCAGCCAGATGTGGCAAAATGCGGCAACCTTCGCATCGGGGTTACGCGTCCCGAAGCCCTATGGGGACTACATCCTCCTCGAAATTCTCCGCGCATCCGGCGGAGTCTCGCTCGCGATTACCGACAGAGAAATCCTGGATTCCATTCTCGATTGGGCACGCCACGAGGGAATCTTCCTTTCGCCCGAAGGGGCCACCGTCACCGCCGCATACGACAAATTACTCGCCAGCGGGTTCTTGAAAAAGTCCGATCGCGTGGTTCTTTTCAACACAGGTTCTGGGCTCAAATACACTGACGTGACGGCCGCTGCCATGGGTCTCGAGCGCCCCGCACACGAAGTCCAGCCGGTCTGACGCCGCGATCGTCGCAGCGGGCCGATGGAGTTTCGAAGACCGAAAACCGGCAAACGTCCACAAAGGGTGAAGCATCCATGATCGGCAGCGCACCGGCTGAAACTCCAGCAAGGACGACGCGTAATTGGCTGGCAGCCGTCCTGGCCGTTTCGGGTGTTGCGTTCTGGTGCGCGGGCGCGGCAGCCTTGTGGGCAGGCCACACCTGCTCGGGTGTTGTCCTGCGCGGTTTGGCGCTGTTGCTGGCTGCGATTCTTCTCCTGCGCAAACCCTCTCTCTTGGCATGGACTTTTTTCTTCATGCTGGCCGGTGTCGAGGTGGGGCTCGATTTTCCGGGCATCGCCGCGCAGTCGCAACTTCCGGGTGACCTGTTCCTCCGGCTCGTTGGCCTTGCTGTTGCGCCCCTGATTCTCACCAGCATTCCAGCCGGTATTGCCGCACACGACCAATTGCGATCGGTTGGGCGCGTAGCGCTGAAAGCGATCGTCTTCTTTGAAGTCGTTACCACGGCCGGCCTGATCATCGGGTCGGTCGCCGAGTCCATCTCCGGTGCCGGATGGGGCATCGCACTCCACGTTCAGTCTGCATCGGTAACATTGGCCGCCCAGCAGGGCCCCCACGGCTGGCAGCAAACATTCCTTAACATCTTTCCTGAAAACATTGCTCAGGCGATTGCCGAAAACCAACTCTTGCAGATTGTGATTTTCGCGTTGCTCTTTGGGATTGCTCTGGCCTCGCTTCCCGCCAAGAATCGCGCCCCCCTTGTGAATCTGTTGCAAGGGCTCGCCGACACGATTTTTCAAATGGTTCGGATTCTCATGTATCTGGCGCCGCTCGCTGCCGGTTCCGCGATGGCATACACGGTGGGAAGAATGGGGCTGGCTGCGCTCGTTCCGCTGGCTAAACTTGTCATTACCTGCTACATCGCATTGTTCGTTTTCACACTTCTCGTCTTGCTTCCGGCTCTCTTCATCTTCCGCGTGCCAATCAAGAGGTTCAGTTTGGCCGCTGGCGAGCCGGTTGCCATTGGCTTCGCCACAACCACTTCTGAAGCGGCCCTGCCCCTGGCCATGGAACGAATGGAAGAGTTCGGTGTGCCACGCTGGATCGCTTCGTTCGTGATCCCACTGGGCTACAGCTTTAATATGTGTGGTTCAAGCGTGTATATCTCCCTTGCCGCGGTCTTTGCCGCCCAGGCCGCCGGAATCCATTTAACGCTTGGGCAGCAGGTAGTGATGCTTGGCACGCTCGCGTTAGCCAGCAAAGGAATGGCGGGTGTACCGCGGGCCGTTTTTGTGATCCTGTTGGCGACGGCGAGCAGCGTACATCTTCCAGTGGAACCCATTCTTATGATTTTGGGAGTAGATACGATCATGGACATGGGAAGGACAGCTGTAAACGTCCTTGGAAACTGTGCAGCCAGCGCAGTGATCGCGCGGTCCGAGGACAAACTCGCGTTTTCCCGCGTTTCGAATTTCGACCCGCAATCTTGAATCAGTCGCAGAGAAATGGTAACGGCAGTGCGCCGGCCACTTCCCCCACACCTTGTCGATGGCGGTATTCCTGCGGTAGTAATTGGCGCCGCCGTCGAAGAAAAGTCACGAATCTTTGAAGGATCAATTCCTGCGATACGGGGCGCAGATTCCATAAATATCTATGTTCCGGTCGGATTATCGGCCACTAGTCCATTTTCGTACTACCCAACCCCCTGCAACACGGAGGCCGTGTGGGATGCCGCTAAGGTCTAGCCCGCAGCAATGCCATCTACTGGGCGGCAAAATCCACTCCAGCCAGAATCTCGCAACCAATTCTTCGCAGTAAACAAGAATCCGAATAACGGTGCCGTTTTCTGTTCGTTACAGGTTTTCTCAGGTTAAGGCTGAAAAGTCGGCTTTGTCATCAGCAAATCTGACGTGATCTGACTGAACCCGGGCTGTATTCCCGAGACACCAGTTTGGAGCCCCAAAGAGACTCTGCCGCTGCAAGGTAACTCACTTCGAGGGATTCACCAAAATATTGGCATCGTCCGGGACCTCCCGAGTTCAACGATGCCAGTCATGGCCCTCATCACAGAACATCTTCCCTATACCGCGACAGCGGGTAAGGAGGATCTATATGCAACACGGTAGTCTCGAAATGAGGAGCCGGCTTGAAGGATCTGATGTCTGGCAGTTCCGTTGGTCGGAGAAAGACCCTAGCGGCAGACGCATCTACCGCAAAAGGGTGATTGGAACTGTCGAGGAGTATCCCGAAGCTGAATCTGCTCGTGACGCGGTCTCGGGCCTGATCTCCGAGGTCAATTGGGCCAACCGGCGCTCGAATTCAATCGCGATGACAATCGCTCAACTCTGCAGCCACTTCGAGCAACGTGAACTGGCCCGGAGCAATACATGGCGCAGCTATTCCACGAAGAAGGGCTATGCCGTTTACTTACGTCGATGGATTGTTCCCCATTGGGGAAGGTACGAACTTAGCAACATCAGACCCATCGAAGTTGAGTCCTGGCTGCGTCGATTGCCCTTGGCAGAGAGTAGTTGTGCGAAGATCCGCAATGTAATGTCTGTTCTGTTCAATCATGCCTGTCGATACGAGTTCTTCGACCGCAATCCGATTCGTCTAGTGCGTCAGGGAGCAAAGCGCAAAACAGCGCCGAGTGTGCTCACGCCCGATGAAATCAAAACGCTCGTGAACGGTCTGGAGCTTCGTGAAAAGACGTTGGTGCTGCTTGCGGCATCAACCGGATTGCGCCAGAGCGAGCTTTTTGGCCTAAAGTGGGGCGACATCAACTTTGACGATAAGACGATCTATGTAACGAGGTCGATTGTTTGTGGCGTTGTAGGGCCGTGCAAGACGGAGTCTTCGCAGAAGCCGGTGCCAGTTCACCCGCTCATTGTCGAAACTCTCCTGAAATGGCGCGAACGGCAGCCTTACCGCAAACCCGATAATTGGGTCTTTGCCAGCCGCCGTTGCCGGGGTCGAAAGCCGTATTGGGGTCAGGCGATTTTGCGCACGTTCATTCGGCCAAAGGCACAGGAATTGGGCGTTCAAAAGCCCTTCGGTTGGCACACTTTTCGGCACACGTACTCGACTCTTTTAAGAAGCGTCGGCACGGAGTTCAAAGTGATGCAAGAGCTGCTTCGACATTCCTCATTGCGATCAACTTTGGACGTCTACACCCAGGCAATCACTCCATCGAAGCATGCGGCGCAGGCGGCGGTGATGTCGCTCGTTTTGTCTGCAACCGGAATCTCGATTCCGTCGGTAGTCGGAACTCAAACGGGCAACCAGTAAGCTCTGAAGATCGGGGCCGGAACACACAGGTGAAAAGGACACAAAAGGGGCACAAATCTGTGTCCTTTTGCACCCTCCTTGGTTCCCGCCAAACACTCCTAAGTTCTTTGGAATGTATGGCGGGGACGACGGGGCTCGAACCCGCGACCTCTGCCGTGAC
>CAZPEZ010000159.1:0-7378 GCA_964585715.1 uncultured Occallatibacter sp. | reverse complement strand
GACGTGGGACGCGTGCATGGATTTCTGACGCTACCGCCGGGGATCGACTCCACCCATGCACCTCGACTTGCTTACTGATTGGCAAGAAGATAAGCGCTGCCCTATTGCCTTATTGCGCATCGAGTTTCACTCAATGCGCGGAAGGGTAGAACGATGCTGACACCCATGGGGAGGAAAATCTGTTCAGTTCTGCACACAGGGTGAGGCGCTTATCTTAACCCCATGCGTGTCGCAGTCAGGCTACGCGGACTATTTATTAGTTCATAAATAATCCCTTGTATTACTTTCCTCCACACTGATCTTCTGCTCAGGCGCACTTCGCTCGTCTTGAGGTTCGTACTGGTCGTTGTGGGTGGAAGGAGGACGTGATGAGGTCGTACAGAATCAAATACAACCACAGGAAAGAAACTCCCGCCGGGATTACCCAAGACGGGAGCATAGGTAGTTGTACAATTTCGTGATTCTCTTCGACGAAATTACATCGAACTGTAAATGAACCTCGAGGTGCCGGTCCGGTCAATTCGATACACGATCTGTCTGCCGCCCGGAACCGATGCCGTGTGATGCAACGCGACAGTACAGGCCAGAATTCGGAAGCCGCGTCGGCTATCGGAATCGGCATTGTTGTCCTCGCCACGAAGTTTTGCATTCAATGATCGGATGACTTGCTGGCCGGCAGCACAGAAGAAGTGCGAAGAGCCTTCCGGAGAAACCGCTGGACGCAGTCTCTCAAGTAGTGAGCGATCCTGTACAGCATTGCCGAGCGAAATAGGCGAATCTGAAGGTCGGCTCCTCGGGGCACGAGTTGCCCATTCTCCCGGACTTGGGCCTGGCGCCGATCAAAGGACGAATATGAAAACGACGAAGTTACTTGTTATCGTGCTGACCCTGTCTGCAGTTGGAACGATGGTTGGCTGCTCCAGGTTCTCAGCGAAGTCACCGGATGTGGCGGATAGCCTTCGTAAGGCGCTCGATCAAGCGGGCCTCAAGAATGTCTCTGTCAGCGAAGATCGTGACAAGGGCATCGTGACTCTCGGCGGAGAAGTCGCCAGTAACGACCAGAAGACACAAGCTGATTCTCTGGCAAAGTCGCTTGCGGGCGAGCAGGTCGTCGCGGACCAAATTGCGGTGCTTCCCGCAGGTGATGAACGAGAAGCGAAAGCCATGAACTCCGATCTGGACCAAGGCATCGCGAAGAATCTGGACGCCGCGCTGATCCAGAACAAGATGCACCAGGACGTGAATTACAGCGTGAAGAGCGGCGTAGTCACACTGAGCGGAGAAGTGAACTCGCAAGACAATCGCGCGCTTGCTGAAAAGGTGGCGACAGCGGTCCCGAATGTGCAGCAAGTTGTGAATAATCTCCAGGTCAAGAATCAGAAAGCCACTTCAGGACAGTAGAAACTGCGGGAGTAGCCGGTGGCTGGGGCGGAATGCTCAAGTCATCTGCCATACCGGAACGAGCGCTCCACTTCCGAAGTAAGAGCCTTGCTCGTCCGCAAGCGTTGTGGGTCGGGAAACTGGGTGGATTCAAAGCAGTCATACAACCGGGTTGCAATTCGGAGAGAGGGGAACAACAAAAATGCTCATACTCATCCTTGTTCTTGTGTTGGTATTCGGCTTGGGCGGAGGATACTACGGGTACGGACGGTGGGGCACAGGCGGTGGCGCAGGCATAGGGCTTGGTACGGTGCTTGTGATTTTGCTGGTGTGCTTTGCGCTGGGAGTTTTCCGATAGATCGATTTGATGCAAACCCGTCTCGTTGATGAGAGATGGATAGCAGACAATGGAATCGCCGATTGGGAGCCTGAGGAGAAATCTCGTCAGGCTCAGCAATCTGGAAAAACTTCGAGACTCCTCAGCCTCTGGTCTGGTCCGCATCACACCGAATCGGGGCAACCGCAGGCTTCTGCGCGCTGGTAACAATATACTTGAGGCACAAACCAACTCAGTCATGGTCGTTCCGTTCGAGCCATTTCCGCTTGGCGGTTTGCGAAGTATTTCCTCTTCCGCGCCTAGAATGATTTCAGGGTCCGGATAGCAGATCCATTCCGATTGCGAAGGGTGTCGGTCCGCGAAAAGTCTGACGGGGAAGGCGCCTCCCCCCAGAGGTCGATTCACCGTCTCTTCGCTTTTCGACGCGTTTCCTGGTCACTTCGGTTGTGGGGAAAGTGGATCAGTGCGCGTCGCGCGGCTCGTTTTGGTCCGCGCTTACCGCGCACCTTAGACAGCGTTAGAAAATTCGCTCGCTTCCGATGGTCGCCTTTTGCCTCTGGCCTTCCTCCACAGGCTCATCGAGAATCCAACGTTGCCAACTCGGCGGGAAGACGATGAATCGTCCGCTCCGTATCCGGCCGTCCTTCGGTGGAAAGATCGTGTAAACCGAGCCGAGAATCAGGAAGAGTGCCTCTCCTAGCTGCGCCGCGATTCTTAGCCACTCGGGAGTTCCACGAATAAATGCGTATCCGAACAACGTGATCGCAACAGCGAGAATTGCGATTCCGATCAGATATTTCTTCATCATCCGACCCCCACAAAGTCGCACACCAGCGCCGTCAAATCGTCCTCCTGCGTCTGCCCCCAGCTCTGTACCTTCGCAATGATGCGCTCCACCGCATCGGCCGGCGTCAGCGTCGCCGCGCGTTGCAGTTCCGTCGCCAACGCCTCGTCGCCGAACATCTCACCCTGCGCATTTTTCGCTTCCACCAGTCCATCGGTGTAGAGCAGTAAGCGGTCGCCCGCCTTCATTTCCATTGACCGCTCCGTGTACTCGGCGCGCTCGGTCGCAGCCAACAGCAGCCCGTTCTCCGCAATCTCCGTCACCAGTCCGCCCCGCAACAGCAGCATCGCCGGATGCCCCGCCGCCGCGTAGCGCATCTCCTGTGTCTCCGCATCGAGATGTACGCAGGCCGCCGTCACAAACTGGCCCTGTGTGTTGCCGCACAAGGCTGCGTTCATCCCCGCCAGCAGCAGCGCCGGATGCGCCGCCTGGCCCCTCTGGGCCGTCGCCGCCATCTTTACCATCGAGGCAATCAGTGCTGCTGGAACTCCGTGCCCGGAAACATCCGCAATCAGCAGTCCGGCTCGTCCAGCATCCGTGTGAAGAAAATCGTAAAGATCCCCAGCCACCGCCGCCATCGGTACATACTTTGCCGCCACACGAAACGAAGTCGAGGCAGGGAACGCCCCCGGCAGAATCGACATCTGAATGCTCCGCGCTACCTCCAGCTCCTTTTGGATCTCACCCAGCTGCTGATCGCGTGCGAGCGTGCGCCGCGCCGCCACATACCCCAGACAACCGAGCAGAAACGCAAACCCGAATGGCTCAAGATTCAGGCCGAGCCGCACATAGGTGATGGTGTTATCCCACAGCGCCAGCACGACAAACACGAACAGCCCACGCCGGATGACGACAAAGTCGTGATCCCGCCTGCCCAATAGGAAGGTCCGCACAAGCACCCACGGCAGCGCCGCAATCACCAGCACATTGTTGATGGTGTGCAGCACATGGACCCGCCCCACCACCAGGACGGTCACCGCCAGGCTCAGGAAAACGACCGAGATGATCGCCGTCAAAAGCTTGCCGCGCCGCACCAGCAGACCGGCCGCCTCGAAAAACAGAAACGCCGGAATCGGCACAATGAAGTCGATCGCCCAGCGCAGCCTTGCAAAGAACTCGTTGCCAGCCAAAGTCAGGTCCAGCAACCCGGTGTCGAGCCACATCCTCTGCCCGTAGAGGAAGGCGAACACACCCAGCCAGACCAGGAGCGGATCGAAGCGCCGCCGTAACAGGCTGAACGCCCCGCTCAGGATGCCTACAGTCGAGAAGGCCGCGCCCAGAAACAGATACGGCTCGTCCCGGTGAAACGTCCGCAAAACCTCGCTCGCGGACAATTGCGTATCGAGCAGCACCATGGCAGTTCATGGTAAACGATGGCTCTATGACCGGGGTTTCGCGCCTGTGATCCACAACCGCGCGCTCCACTCACACCAGTGCAATAATGGACGCACCGGACCTGTCCGGCGCGGTGCGAGACCAGTGAACCTCCCCAACTCCATCACGATGAGCCGGATCGTCATGATCCCGCTCCTATTGTGGATTCTGTCATCGCACTTCCCCTTGCAGGGTCCCAACGGCGAGCAGGAGATGATCGCCTCGATCCTCTTCATCCTCGCTTCAATGACTGACGGACTCGACGGCTACCTCGCCCGCAAGCGTGCCCAGATCACCACCATGGGTATGCTTCTAGACCCCCTGGCCGACAAGATCATGGTCACTGCGGCGCTCGTGCAGCTCGTCGCCTACAATCCAGCGGTCGTCAAGGTCTGGATCGCCGTGGTCATCATCGGCCGCGAGTTTCTCATCTCCGGCCTGCGGTCCATTGCCGCATCCGAAGGCTTCACCATCCAGGCCAGCGATCTCGGCAAACTCAAAACCGTCACCCAGATCGTCTCCGTCGTCTCCGCGATCCTTGCCCATCGCTGGTACGACTGGCAGTTCGGTTTCCTGGTCATTCCCGTCCAGTGGATCGCCATCGCCGCGATCTACTTCACTGTGCTGGTCTCCACCATCTCCGCCATCGACTACTTCATCGGTTTCTGGAAGAAGATCGACCACGCCTCGAACACCCGACGCAAGGCCTTCGTCCTTTCGCGTAACAAGAGCGCCGGCACCTCAAGCCCCAATTAGAGCCTACAATGCTCCCGAGCCGGCTGTCCGAGGACTTACCGTCCGCAAGGGAATTCTCCTTTTCGGCCTAACTTCCAGCTCGCGAGACACGACTAAGGAGTAGGCCCGACAGACTGCGGCTGGCCAGCCGGACCGTGTGGTTGAATCCGGAGCTATCCAGTGCCGAAATTCTCAGTTCTCTTGCTCGCATCAGTCTTGATCGCTACAGCGGCAGCCCAATCGCCGGCCCCGACTCCCGTCCCAACTCCCCCCTCCCAGAAGCTGCAGCAATCACCATCCGGTGCGCCCACCCTGCGCGTAACATCGACTCTCGTCTTCCTCGACGTCACCGTGCTCGACAAGAAAAACCGCCCCGTCGTCACCGGCCTCACACGCGACGACTTCGCCATCACCGAAGACAAGAAGCCGCAGACCATCTTCTCTTTCGAAGCGCCCCAGGAGCACTTTCTCTCCGCCAAATCCACCGACGAAAACCCCGAAGGAAAAGCCCCCACCACCATCTTGGTTCTCGATCTCCTCAACTCCACCTTTCAGGACTTTGCTTACATCCGCTGGTCTACACGCCAGTTTCTCCTTGCCCAGCCTGAGAAGCTTCCGGCTCCTGCCGAGATGCTGGTCGTGGGTGACGAATCGCTCGAGATGATCCAAGGCTTCACCCGCAGCCGCACCGACTTGCTCTTCGCCCTCAATCACCTGCCCGCGGCCTACCCTTTCAAGAAGATGAATGCGTCGTTCTTCTGGGAGCGCTTCGGCCAATCCTTCGACGCACTCCAGCAGATCGCACTCCAGAACAAAGGCATTCCCGGCAGAAAGAACATTATCTGGGTGGGCCAAGGCGGGCCGAGCCTCATTCTCAATCCGATCCAGACTCCGGGCAAGATCGCCGACGAACTGAAGGCCTACACCCACTCCACCGTCAACATGCTCGTCGACTCGCGCATCAGCCTCTTCGTCATCTATCCGGGTCTGCCGGTCCAGGGCAATGTCATGACCTACAGCGCCATGCTCTCCAACGAGCAGATCGGCGACAACGATCCCTTTACTGGCGATATCAGCTTCGGCGTTCTGGTCAACGAGACCGGCGGCAAACTCTTCTTCAATCGCAACGACGTCGACGCCGAGATCGCCCAATCCGAGCGCATGGGCTCGCAATACTACACCCTGACCTACCAGCCCCACGACGAAACTTTCGACGGCAACTTCCGCCGCATTCGTGTCGCGTTGCGCGATCCTAACCTGCACGCCGTAACCAAGGTCGGCTACTATGCTCCCGACGCGCGCGCGCCCGTCGATCCCCGCCATCAACGCATGGTCAATATCGCCGACGCCGTGCAGTCGACCATCGCCTTCAACTCACTCGACCTGCAGCTCTCCCATGTCGTCCGCCATCCCGACACGCAAACCGTGGATTTCACTGTCAATCTCGCATCGAAGAACCTTTCACTGGAACCTGACGGGACCACGAGAGGCGGCGTGGCTACGCTTGTCCTGGGCGCAGCGAGCCTCGACCCAGTCGAAAACATACTGGCCTCGAGGGTCGAAACCCTGCGGCTGACTTCGACCAATCCGGATCCTGCGAAGCTGCCTGCGGTTGTCTCGCGCGTTCCGGTCTCTCTGCGGTTGCCACGCAGAACTCGAAGCGTTCGAGTGGTTGTCGAGGACACCGACGGGGGACGCATGGGCGCAGTCAATCTCGACCGCAAGACGCTGGATGCTGCTCCAGTCGAACCCACACCAGAGCCGTCCCTGACGCCCCAGCGCCCCTCGTATACACCGCCCGCCTCCAAGCCCTGATCGCCCTGGGTCGACGCTCGCCGGGTGACCGCCCTAAAACAAAACCCCGGCCTGAGCCGGGGTCTCATACCAAGCGACGATTCTGCTTTACGCCATCGCAACCAGCTCCGGCGTAGTCGCGACAATCGTAGGCGCAGTCACGGGCGTCGCCGCCGGATGCTGCGCGTGCGCACCGCGCGTTAGAC
This sequence comes from uncultured Occallatibacter sp., assembly GCA_964585715.1. GTDB lineage: Bacteria > Acidobacteriota > Terriglobia > Terriglobales > Acidobacteriaceae > Telmatobacter. The sequence continues at coordinate 708 of CAZPEZ010000159.1, read as the reverse complement.
GATGCACAAAGTGATAAGGCGGCCATGGCCCTGAAAGCTGCATGTGGCAGTCGCGCAGCAGAGCGCTCGTGGTGGCGAATTTGTTCTGATACCGCTCCACAAACTTGCGCTCGATCAGATGGGCGATGTCCAGCACCATCTTCCCGTTCTCGGTCAGACGGCAGCTCACCTCTTCGTCCAGCGGCAGGAACAGCCTGTGCATCTGGAAGCTCACCGCCCGTGCCCGTGTCTGCCTCTCCCGCTGCCGGGATGCCGTTTCGCGCAGGTTCGACAGATACCCGCGTCCCACAGTATCGGTCGACAGCACCCGTCCGATCTCTTTGGTGCAACAGTCGTCCACGAAGATCTTCAGGTGCATTTCGGTCTTGCCGCGCAGTTTGTCGATGTTCGAGACGAACTGCCGTTGATTCGACCGAATCGACCGCCGCAGGCTCTCGTCGTCATGAAAGACAGTCCCAAACCGGAAGGGAAGCACCGTGGAGTGCTGAAAACAGTCCGCGATCACCCGGGCGTGGTCCACGCCGGCTTTCTGACTTAAGGCTTCTGAAGGGTTATGCTCGCTGACGATGATGGCGAGATCGCTGGCGGGATAGAGAAAAACCTGATTTCCGCTGACCCCATGGACGGATTCCAATGGAACAGGTTTTCGATGGCGGGCTAGTTCTGGAAAAGCTTGCTTTTCACCGATGCAGTAGGCATACCATGCCA
>CAZPEZ010000158.1:0-7460 GCA_964585715.1 uncultured Occallatibacter sp. | reverse complement strand
GTGGTGGGCCATCCGGACATGACCCGTTTTTGGGTTCCTTCCGGGTGGCGGGCATGCGTAGAGGCAGATCCTGATCAGACCAATTGCGCGCACCAGAGGGCGCGCCCAGCAATTCTGTGCTTTTCCCTTGACTTTGACTTACATAGACGTGGCCAACCCTTCCCTTACCCAAAATGGTGCAACTACCCACCGCCCAAATTCATTTGCCGGTAATCGATATGACGAGTAGTATGAGTCCTCAACATGCACTGGACTCGCTTTATCTTCGCGGTTATCGGCGCGGGGATTGTTGCCTCGATGACGGATTGGTTCTTCGCTGGCGACTGGATTCATAAGCGGTTCACATATCCAGAGATTTGGCGCAAGGGCTCGGAAAGCAGAGCGATCATCGTTTCGAGCGCGTTGCCGTTTGTGACATGCGTCGCCTTCATGGTTCTGGTCCAATGGTTGGCAGTCCATTCGCTGGCCACACTGCTACATCTAGCCCTATTGGTGTGGCTCATTGGGCCACTCCCACTCATCCTTACCAATGCTGCATTTATCAAGCTTCATTGGGTATTTGTGACCCTCTACTCTGCTGGATGGCTCGTAAAACTATTGATCGCTGCCTTCGCCGCATATTGGCTGCTTGTATAGAGGGTATCTGTTGCAGGAAAGCTCAATTTGGACTAGATTGGTCCTATTAGCGCATCCCCTTTTGCACTGCTGGTCGAGAGCCCGCCCTACCGGACGGGCTTTCCCGTTTCAGACAATCAGTTCTTCAGTGAGTTGCACATAATCCCGGTGCGAGGGAGCACCATCAAACGCATTCGCGAGTGCAGTCCGTGCCGACCGAATCTCCGATGAGAGAATCACCAGAACGCAAGGGTAGAGGGTCGGTTCACTTCGCAATAGACTGTGAAAGTCCTGCAGCCGGATAAAGCCGATCACCGAGCCCTTACGGACCACTGCCGTCAGGGAGTATGGAGTATTGGCAACGGCTGACGGTAAGCCCAACACCGAACCTGATTCTGCAGTGAAACTCGAAATGATCTTTCCGGAGGCGGAAAGCGACAGAAGACTTGCTTCGCCGCTGCGGATGATGTAAACCCCGCGCGGTTTATCGCCCTCTTTGAAGAGAGTAACGCTCTCATCGCAAGAGATGGTTTCGCACCTGCCAACAAGCGCCTCAAAAAGTCGGTTGTCGATCCGGGAAGAAGAATCTAGCTCCATCGATGGCCTCCAATCCTCCGCCAGGAATTTGTGTCCAATTCGAGTCCAACGAGAGGCGGAATTATCTGAAATTGGGGAGTGTCGAACTAGGACAGACTGGATTGTCTCGCAGAACTGGCGATTGGCTTGTGATTTGGGTCACCTGATTGGCGAATGCAGATCACATAAATGCATAGCCATCGTTTTTCCAACGTTCCGGGCGAATTGTGGCCGGTCACTCCATAATGACTACCCAAAATGGTGCATTTCCGGGTAGCAGTTAATTCGCCAGAACCGCTCGGTGTGCTGTGGTTAGCCACCAATCGCCGTCATCCTCTCGGCTTTCCGAAGGAATGTCGAACGGTCAATCTGCCGCCACGTGGTGCGAACGCGCGACGATGCTACCGAACTCTCCGATCAGGACATTCGGATCATCGTTTTTGGACACGAAGCTCAGGGCACCGAAGCTCTTGCACTTCTCGCGCTCGCGGGTTCCCAGGACAGTCCAGATGACTGCTGGAATTTCCTTGAGGAGAGTGTGGGCGTTCCGGAACCTCAGAAGCTCGCAACCAGCGTCGAGACCTCGATCCAGGTCGATGAACAAGGCTTCGGGCAGGGGAACTTTCCCGGCCATTGCCTGTTCAAGATACATGCGCGCCTCAATCACGCGCTCGCTGATTTCGAATTCGTCAAACCCAGCGCGTCGCGCCGAAGCCGCAACTGTGCGAAGCTCGACAAGAGCGTCCTCGAGAACGAGAAGTAGGGGCATAAGCGTGGGTGTGCGCTTAGTGTACCGCAGGCCTAAGTCAATCGATGTGCTTCTTTCGAGGCATAGACGATCCGAACAGCATAAAGCTCTCACGTGGTTGTGAAACGCTGTTGTTCGTGTGCCGTGCCCACTCGTCCCGTTAAAGAATGCTCGCCTCGAAGCCGCACCGAGTCTATAGATGCGCTGGGGAGGCTCAGATCAAGATCAGCCCGAGTCGATATCCGCGGCTTACGGCCTCGGTTCGTGTTGTAGCACCTAACTTGCTCAGGATCGAACTGACATGAAACTTGGCTGTGTGCTCGGAAATTCGAAGTTGCGTTGCGATCTCTTTGTTCCCGGCGCCCCCCGCGAGCAAACCAAGAACCTCGGTCTCGCGTGTAGTAAGCGGATCATTCAGGTATTCGAAGTCCTGTTCCACACCTTCTGCGGGAGCCGGCAGCAGCAGTCGGAAGAATTCAGGAGAGAACGCAACCAGACCCTCGCTTACAGCCTCCAGGGCGCTCGCAATCTCACTGGCTGAGGAGTCACGCGGCAGAATTGCCTGCACTCCTGACTGCATGAGGCGCACGGTTTCCGCTCGAGTCAAGTCCTCTGCGAGCAGGACGACTCGACGGAAGCGGTGTTCTTTGGAGGAGCCCAAGAGCAATTCGTCGATATCTCCTTCCAGACCATCGAAGAGAATCACATCCTCCTGAAAACCGGTCAATTCCGGTTCCGTTTCGGTGGAACGACTCAGCTTCCCAACAATCGCAAAGCGAGGATCGGGCGAGACGGCTGCTTGGAGCCCAGCCAGCGTGAAGGGCGACTTTGCCCAGATCAGCACCCGAATCACGCAGCCTCCGAGAGGTGAAACCTACTCAAGAACTCCTCTACTGCGTCGCTAGTGATCGCGCAACCCAGCGGCCCAACAATCATGCTGTTGATGCCGATGACGGAGCCGCCTGTTTCAACGAGAGGGCCACCTGAATAACCGGGGGCGAGCCTTATATCCGCGAGAAGCCGGGGTGAGTTGCCAACAGGGCAATGCACAATTCCCGCAGTTACCGATCCTCGCCCGTCGAAGGGATTTCCGAGAGCGAGAACCATCTCTCCTGCACGAAGGTGCGAAGCGCTCCGGATTGCAGCACCGCGAGCTAATGGAGCGGAGACAGCCAGCGCTGCAAGATCAAGGTCGCAATCTCGTGCCACAAGCCATCCCGGCACTTTCATTCCGGCTTCAAACTCCACATCGTGAACCTGCGAATTCGCGACGTGAGCATTCGTTACGATCAGACCGGGCCACCATACAGTACCAGACCCATGCCGTCCTTTCGACCCGCTGACTTTGACCGTTATCTCGCGCATGCCCGCAGCCACACTGCTGACTGCTTCGCTTAGACTGATGCCCAACTGAGTATTTCGATTCATGGTGATTAACTCAGCTTGCCGACTTTTCGCGAACGGTGACGGCAACCTTCATTAATTGCCCTCCCCTGACCACGCCGAGGGACACCGGTTTCCCGACGCTCTCACCGTCAAGCATCGATTGCAGACTGGCGCCGGATTGGAGAGCGTTTCCATCAATGGCAACGATCACGTCTCCCAGCATCAGTCCTGACTCCGTCGCCGCACTATCGGGAGCGACGGCGATAATCAGCAGTCCACGGCCGCCACTGATTCCAAGCTTTTGCCAAGCGTCCTCTGGAAAAGCTACGGGCTGTACACCGATGCCGATGTACCCGCGTACGGTGCGTCCATGCTTAACAAGCTGGTCGACGATACGGTTCACCGTGGCAGCGGGAACAACTGCCGCTGAGCGCCCTGGACCAGAGGTGGCAATGCCCAAGACCTCGCAGCCCGCGTTTATGATCGGGCCCCCTGAGAACCCGGGAAACGGATTGAGATCGAGTCTGAACCAACGGTCTATGCGCCCGCCAGACGACGTTCGCCAAGGACCGCCGATCGCGCTGATGAGGCCGTATGTTGCCGCAAGTCCCTCAGTTCCTCGTCTGCCGATGGAAAGGACAATCTCTCCAGGTCGAGCGCCTGAATCGTCTCCCAGTGCGGCTGCCGGAGTGTCGGTGGGCAGTTTCAGAATGGCTAGGTCTGTGCCGGGATCGCGACCTGTTACCGAAACTATCGTCTCCTTACCGGAAGGAAGGATAACGGTAACCTCTTCCAGTCCTTGGATGGTGTGATCGACAGCGACTCCAATCCCTTCGCGCCAGACAGTTCCGCTCACTCCGGCACGACCACCCTCCAGCACCGAAAGGACAGACTGTCCTGCTTTTTCAACTGAGTTTGCAAGCTGCTGAGAGAATTCAGCAAGAGTACTTGGCATGTTTTGCTCCTTCGGCTAGGCGCCTACGGACCACCATGCACTTTTCTCGTTCACACGCGCATCAGCCATCCGGGCATGTCGCGCCCACCTAATCGGGTAGGATTCACTCGATTCGAGCGAATCCTGCGGCGACTGCGGCGGCCAGATCTTTCAGCTGTTGTTCGTTCGTCGGAGTCATCTTGATGCTGAAGTGGACATTCCCCTTCAGCACCTAAAGGTCACGGCTGCTGTCAAGCGCCCTGTCGCTGCTGGCGTGAGACTTGACCCAGTATGCCGAGTCCCCGATCGAAGGCTTGCCCTTGGAATCGTCGGCTGCGAGGGCATATGTGTCGAAGTCCTGCTTGGCTTTCGCAGACGATGCCTCTGTGTAAACCGTAAGTTCGATCCGCACGATTCCGTCATTTCCGTGTTCTACGATGTACGAGCAACTCCAACCGCAAGCGCCGCCGTACATCGGAGGTGCTTTTCGTGCCTGGGGATTGCCCCATAGAGATTTGCCCAGGACTTTCTCGATCGTCCCGGCAGTTAGTAGGGAGAAACTAGTTGCGGTAGCTGCTTTGTTATTGTCAGTTCCGCTCGGAGCGCCTTGGTTTCCTTGGGCGTGCGCCCTCTGCGCACCTCCCAAACAAAAACGACTGCAAACGAAAAGGCGATCATCACGTAATTTCTTTTCGCATTTCGTTCCTCCTTAGAGAACGTTGAAGAGCCGTCTTGCAAGGTGTTACAAATGACCGAGGATTTCGGAACTACATGAGCCGCATTGCAAGCGTGGGCCTAAAGATGCTTGAGAGCAAGCCGTGCGAGCGACTCTTCCGACGAACGCTGCTGATCTGGACTCCTTGCACCGTAGACCGTCAGAACGATGACATTGTTCCCCTGCTTCACTGACAGTGTCCAGATGTTCTGCATCCCCGAGAGCGACGCTGCGTCACCGATTCCACTGACATCCGTCTTGGTCATGCCCTGAACGGGCATGATGATTCGCCCCCAAGCCGAGGCAGGGCGCTGAACGATGCTCACATACTGCGGACTGCCCTTCCACATACAGCCCGTGGTGCCGACCGGTATGGGTGATACCGGGTTACCGAGCACCTGAGCGATCTCCTTCATGGTCAAAAGATCGCACGGTCCCGCTGCATTTACGGTCCGGGGCAGCGTAAACACGAGCCCGAACGCCACGAACGTTGCCCATCGACGTGCTGATGCTTCCATGCTGAACCTCATACGCGTTGCAGGATTTAGCTTTGCACAGAAGACTTGTGGATAGACCAAAAAACCGATGAGTGATGCTTCTTTGTTTCGGATGTACAGGTCATCTGGGAGAGTTAAATCAGGCGACGCAGGCCCGGCGATGTTGCCGTTCGGATTGAGTTCGTTGTTGGCTTGGGCAATTCTGCAGCTCGGTACCTGATCGTCTGGGTCGCGGTAGGACAGTGGCCCATTGGGAAATTACTCGTTGAGCAACACGTCTGTCTACAGGCCGTCCACAAGGCCCATTTCATCTGTTACCTTGATTGGGCAAGAATCCAGTGCATGCCTGAGAAAGCTTGAGCATGATACCTCCAAATCTGATTGATCTGTTGACCGAGCACAAGACGCTCGCTAAAGCGCCTCGGGAAGAGCTGGCTTGGCTGGCTGCGCATGGGTCTCTACGCAGGCTTCGCGCCGGCGAGGTGCTGTCTCACAAAGGTTTCCCGGTTGAGGGTCTTTTCGTGGTGCTCTCCGGGCACGTGACGTTGTCCGTTGATCGAGGCAGCGGGCCCCAGAAGATGATTGAATGGCGGACGGGCGAGGTGTCCGGCATGTTGCCCTACTCGCGGATGGTGAACCCACCCGGGGATGCGATTGCCCAGGAACCTACGGAGATTCTGTCTCTCGGCAGGGAGCACCTTCGTGCGCTTACGCACGAGTGCTTTGAGATCACGTCAATCTTGGTTGGTGTGATGCTCGATCGCGCACGGCTGTTTACTTCGAGCGAGTTGCACAACGAGAAGATGATCTCGCTCGGCAAGCTATCAGCCGGCCTGGCGCACGAGCTGAATAACCCGGCGTCGGCAATTGAACGCAGTGCGCCGCTACTTGAGGACCGGCTGGAGGACATGGAGAAGGCGACGCGCACGCTGGGCGAGGCTAAGCTGAGCGACGCTCAACTGGCTGCCGTCGATGCGATTCGTGCCTCCTGCCTGGCCAAACAGACACAAGCTGTGCGGTCCCCTATCGAGCAGTCAGACCGCGAAGAGGCGATTGCCGATTGGCTTGCCGCCCATCAATTGGATACCGCGAACGCGGCAATGCTGGCCGACACCGAAGTGACATTCGAGGCACTTGATCAGCTTGCATCGGCGATGTCGGGATCATCATTGAACGCGGTACTGCGGTGGGCCGCCGCTGGTTGTTCTGTGCGCAGATTGGCTTCCGGAATTCAGAGTGCTGCGATGCGCATCTCCGGACTGGTGATGGCTGTCAAGGGATTCACGAACATGGATCAGGCGATGGTTGCCCAGTCGGTGGACCTGGGACCCAGCCTGGGCAACACGGTGGCCGTGCTTCAATCGAAGGCGCGTGAGAAATCGGCAGAGGTGTCGGTTGAGTTGCAAAACTGCCTGCCCCGCGTGCGCGGCTTCGCCGCCGAGCTAAACCAGATATGGGGAAACCTGATCGACAACGCATTGGATGCAGTCTCGGCTTGCGGCCGCGTCGAAGTATCAGCCTGTCGCGAACGGCAATCCGTGGTGGTCCGCATTGTCGATGATGGGCCAGGCATTCCGGCACAGAACCTCGTGCGGATTTTCGACCCGTTCTTTACGACCAAGCCGATGGGGCAAGGCACGGGTCTCGGGCTTGATATTGCCAGGCGCCTGGTACGCCATAACGACGGTGCCATCGATGTCGAGTCGAGGCCGGGCCGCACAGAGTTTCGGGTTACGTTGCCGATTGCCGAGAGCGGTCCCTCCGAAGTTGCAGAATGACGAGCACCTCACGTTCCAGGAGGGCGCATGAGTGGTAGTTGCAGCGCAACTCCTAGAACATGCTGGGCTCAGGTTCCGGTCGGATTGTGGCCCACTCGGAAGTTTCACATCGGTTAACAGTGGCCGGGATGATGTTGATTACTTTCTAACTTCAGGGTTGCGGGTGACTCGACCGGAGCCCACAGATGGGAACACCGGCACGACAAATGAC
>CAZPEZ010000157.1:0-7526 GCA_964585715.1 uncultured Occallatibacter sp. | reverse complement strand
GATCGCGAAGAGATTTGGGTACAAAGGCGGCATTCTCGTGGGGCTGACGCTGATTGCAACCGGTGCTTTCTGGTTCATTTCGGCCGTCAATATCGGTGCGTATTGGGCGTTCCTACTGGGCTTGTTTATCATCGCTGCGGGTATGACGTGTTTGGAAACGATTGCGAATCCCTATGCGACGGTGCTCGGAGCACCGGAGAGTGGCTCGATACGGATAAACATTGCTCAAACGATCAACGGAGCCGGGTGGATCCTCGGCCCGATTGTGGGTGGACATTTTGTCTTTTCCGGCGGCGACGGTGCCCATACCAACGGCGGCCTTTCCACTCCCTATATAGGCATTGGCATTTTTGTGGTTTTATTGATAGCGGTGTTCGCCAAATGGCGGGTCCCGGATTTGCACACCGAGGACGAGGACCGCGGGGCATCGATGAGACAAACTGCCTTCGCCCTTCAAGAGCGCAATTGGTCGCCATCGCTGCCATTTTGGCGGTGGTTTGCGGACTGCTGTACTTCTTTATCGCTCCGATTCTTGGACTGATATGGACGTTGCTTCACATGGACGAGGGATTGTTCCAGGCGACGAAGCTCTGCCTGCTGGTAGTCGCATATGTCTCCGCGTTCCTTTTGGCTTCCAAGACCTGGGACATGTTCCGGCGCAGGCATTTCACCTTGGGCATTGCCGCTCAGTTTTTCTGCGTCGCCGGGCAAACTGGAATCTTCAGCTTTTGCGTCAATTACATTCTCGAGAATGATCCGGGAGTGACCCGTTTGCAGGCATCTAAATGGCTTGGTGCCATCGGTTTCGTGTTGTTCATGTTGTGGCGATTGTGTGGCAGTGCGGTAATAAGCCAGTTCAAGCCCGAACGCGTGCTAACGATCTATGCGGTTGTCAATGTGGCACTGATCGCGATAGCAATGGGCGGCGGCAAAGCGGGACTGTATGCAATGTTTGGAACGTTTTTCTTCATGTCCGTGATGTTTCCCACTATCTTTGCGCTGGGCATCTGCGGGCTGGGCGATTACACCAAATTGGGTTCGTCGCTCATCGTAATGTCCATTGTCGGAGGCGCAATTGCAGCGCCCTTTATGGGACACATCGCGGATGTGCATTCTATACGAACAGGATTTGTGGTGCCGCTGGTCTGTTTTGCGTTCATCGCTTTCTATGGTTCGACCTGGGCGAGATTCAGCAGGCTGGATTCGTTGCCTAGCGCGAGATAGGGAGACGTTTTGGACTATCGTCGCGTTTGAATAGTGCGCAAATTTCTCTGAGAGCCGGCCGCATCATTCAAGTTAAAGCTGCCGCCATCGACCCGCAAGATTATCCTGCTCTACCGTCCGGCAGACAAGCCTGAGCACGACAAAGAACTCTTTATCGGCCAGTTCAGTCGTGGAGAATCGGCCATGTCCGCTACGAAGGCGGCAAGAAGGGCTGATCCTGCCGTTCCGAGTGGATCACCCTCAACCCGGAAATTGCAAAGTAGTCAACACTCGACGCGACCTGTTAACCGATGTGAAACGTCCGAGTGGTCCACAATACAGGAGTTACGAATTCTGACCCACCACAGCCATCAACGATTCATAGCTTTACGGTGCGCAGTCTCAGCGCATTGGCGATCACTGAAACGGAGCTGAAGCTCATGGCCGCCGCGGCTATCATCGGATTCAGGAGCAGTCCGAAGGCAGGAAACAGCACGCCTGCGGCGAGCGGAACCCCGGCAGCGTTGTAGACGAAAGCGAAGAGCAGGTTCTCACGGATATTGCGCATGGTTGATTTGCTGAGATGCCGGGCGCGGAGAATGCCGCGCAGGTCGCCTCTCAGCAGCGTGATTCCCCCCGCTTCCATTGCCACATCGGCGCCGGTCCCCATGGCGATGCCGATGTCAGCCTGGGCGAGTGCAGGCGCATCGTTCACCCCATCTCCAGCCATCGCGACCACAGAACCCTTTTGCTGACGGTCCCTGACGACATCAGCCTTCCTTTGTGGCAGTACATCGGCCTCAAATTCGATGCCAAGCTTATCCGCGACTGCCTTAGCCGTCGTCGCATTGTCTCCCGTGACCATGATGATTGTTAGACCGGCTGCACGTAGTTCGCGGATCGCGTCCGGCGTGGATTCCTTGATTGGATCGGCGACGCCTACGACTCCAGCCGCTTTGCCATCCACGGCGACCAGCATCACCGTCTGTCCCTCCTTACGCAGAGCTTCAGCCCGATCAAGCAAAAGGCCGGGATCGACGGACAAGTCGCGAAACAACTCCGCATTCCCGACTGCAACCTGCTTCCCGTTGACGGTTCCCTTCACGCCTTTGCCAGTTGTGGAGTTGAATCCAAGCACATCGGACAGGGATAGCTTCTTTGCTTCCGCTCCCTTCACAATGGCGGCGGCCAGAGGATGTTCGCTGGAACGCTCAAGGCTGGCTACGAGCTGCAGCAGATCGCTTTCATTGATGCCTGGCTGGGGAATGACCGCGCTCAGTGTCGGTTTGCCTTCGGTAAGGGTTCCTGTCTTGTCGATGATGAGTGTGTCAACCTTGCCAAATACCTCCAGCGCCTCCGCATTGCGGATGAGGATGCCTGCTCGAGCCCCGCGACCGGTCCCCACCATGATGGCCATGGGAGTGGCGAGCCCAAGAGCGCATGGGCAGGCGACGATCAGAACGGCTACAGCATTCACGAGTGCGTGCGCGAAGCGCGGCTGCGGCCCTGAAAAGTACCAGACGCTGAAAGTGACTATCGCCGAAAAAATGACTGCAGGAACAAAGTAGGAGGAGACGCGGTCAGCGAGTCTCTGGATCGGCGCCCGTGACCGCTGCGCTTCGCTGACCATCTTTACGATTTGTGCTAAAAGTGTGTCGGCGCCAACACGCTCCGCACGCATAACGAATCCGCCGGTTCCGTTCACCGTCCCGGCCGTTACTCTCGCGTCCTTGTCTTTCTCTATTGGTATGGGCTCTCCGCTGATCATGGATTCATCGATGGAGCTGTGGCCTTCAAGAACAGTCCCATCGACGGGCACTTTTTCTCCGGGCCGGACGCGGAGCCGGTCTCCAACTTGCACCTGATCGAGAAGCACGTCGGCTTCGCCGCCTTTGCCGTCAAGCCGTTTCGCAGTCTTCGGAGCCAGGCCAAGGAGCGCGCGAATCGCACCGCTGGTCTGACTGCGAGCGCGCAGCTCCAGTACTTGGCCTAAAAGAACTAGAGCGACGATGACCGCTGCAGACTCGAAATACACATCGATCTGTCCTCCGACTCCGCGAAACGACGAAGGAAATATCTGAGGAACGACAGTAGCGAATATGCTGTAGACGTAGGCCGTGCCCGTCCCGAGGGCGATCAGCGTAAACATATTGAGGCTGCGATGCACCAGAGATTGCCCGCCCCTGATGAAGAATGGCAAACCGCACCAAAGAACCACCGCTGTTGCCAGAGCGAGTTCAATCCAGTTCCACGCTCTCGCCGCGAGCATGTGTTGCATGGGCATGGCGGGGAGAAGTGAAGAGATCATCAGCGCAAGCATCGGCACAGCGAAAGCTACACTGATCCACAAGCGCCTCGTCATATCGATCAACTCGGGATTCGACTCTTCGTCGGTAACTTCCCGAGGTTCGAGAGCCATGCCGCAGATCGGGCAACGGCCCGGCCCAGACCGCACGATCTGTGGATGCATCGGACAGGTGTATTCGCTGCGCGGCTCGGTCTTCGCCGGCGTATGCGTCGGAGCTTCCTTGTTAGGCGCGTCCTTGTTTGGTGCAGAGCGAAACCTTTCGGCGCAGCTCAGACTGCAGAAGTGGACGGTGGCGCCCCGAAATTCGATGCTCGCCGCCGCTTTCGCGGGATCGACTTTCATCCCGCATACTGGATCGTGCATTTCAACAAGCTGCATGGGGCAATTCTCGCCTTGTACGCATACTCCGAGCTGTCTCTTTCTGCTCTTTGAACGGGCAGATGACAAATGGATGCCAGACCCAGAGAAACATCGCTCCGGGCCCGGCGCCCACTCTCCCGACCCTGCCAAATCGATGTGGTAATCGAGTCAGAGAGGCCCGACTCCGGGCGTTGCGCCCGAATCACCCTCGATCCGGAAATTGATATGTAGTGACCGGTCAAGGTGCGGTGGTCGTTTTCTGTGAACGAGGACAGGGTCAGCAGCAGCCGTGGCAGGTAATGGATCGGACGCTGCGGAGAAGCTGATCGAGTATCCAGGAGGCGCAATCTAGGGTTCCGGGAGGTTGAGGTTAGGGCGGCTCGATCGGATCGGTCCAATGCAGGAGCGTGCTTTCTTTCGAGAGGCCATCATCGTCGAAGCGCTTCTTGCGCTCATCCGTGAGGGGCGAGAATAGGCCTATGCCCGGGAAATCGCGACCAAGTTCAAGCTACTGCTGGAAACTCGCGGTGAAACGGCGCACTTGAGCCCAGAGAAGGTTGGCCACGTGCTGAAGAAGCTCGGCTTGCGCACGCGCCGTTTATCACAAGCCGGCTGTTTCGAGTTGCGATTTGGGAACTTTGAAAGCTCAGATGGTCCAAACCCATCTCATTGGCAGCCTGCTCTTTGATTGTCAGAAGAGGCGCGACTGATTACTATGAGCGGTCGTGAGCCAAAGGCCATTGTTTCACCTTGTATTCTTCTCCCTCATCGGGCTCTCCCTGTCTTCCGGGAGGGAGGGGACCTGCCAGGAAGCCACAGCCTCGCATCTTGCGGCGCCTACAGAACTTCGGTGCGCTGGTCGTGCAGAGCCTGTCACAGTGCAAAATGGGAGATCTGGCCTCTCGTGGAAGGTCACATCTGTCTATGACAGCCTCCACGGTGTACACCAGTCCAGCTATGAAGTCCGGATTGCGCGCCGGGATGCTGACCTAGCGAAGGCGAAATCCGTGCTTTGGGATAGCGGAAAACAGGCCAGCTTTGACACAAGGCTGCCTGCCCGCCTTTACTCCTTGCCGGAGTTCGAATCTGGTCGCGAGTATTCATGGCAGGTGCGGGTTTGGGACGAAATGGATCGGCCAAGTCCATGGAGCCAGCCGGCTCATTGGAGGCAAGAGCCCATCTGGCAGGCAAAATGGATCGCGGCGGCGACCGACGACCAGGCGGATGAAAGACCCATGCCGCTGCTGCGCAAAGCGGTTTCAGTGAATGGGAATATCAGGCAAGCCGTCCTGTACATTTCCGGTCTGGGTCAATACGAGTTCCGGATTAACGGGACCAAGGTTGGCGACAGCGAACTGGCACCGGGCTGGAGCGACTATCGAAGGACTATCTTCTACGACACATACGATGTGACTCATCTGTTGCGAAGTGGAACGAATGTCCTTGGTGTGCTTCTTGGCAACGGGATGTACGACGTCCCCACGACTCCAGGGCGATATACGAAATTCAATGGAAGCTTTGGACCGCCAAAGTGCATCGTTCAGCTCGAAGTTGAACTGAGCGATGACCGGGCGCTCTCATTTGTCAGTGACGGGACATGGAAGTCGCATCCGGGCCCGATCACTTTCTCAAATACGTACGGCGGAGAGGATTACGATGCGAGGCTCGAACAGGCCGGATGGGACCTGTCTGGGTTTGACGACAGCGCATGGACGCCTGCTCTGGTGACGGAGGGCCCTGGTGGAGCGTTGAGACCTGAATTGGCGCCTCCAATCCGCGTGATGCATACGTACGCGCCTGTCGCGCACACTGAGCCAAAGCCTGGAATTCTCGTCTACGACCTTGGTCAGAACTTTGCCGGATGGCCCTCGATCGAAGTTACGGGTGCGGCAGGAAGAACGATCAAGCTCATTCCCGGCGAGCTGCTGAACGCGGACGGCACCGTATCGCAGCGAAGTTCAGGCGGACCGCAGTGGTTCTCTTACACGCTGAAGGGAAGCGGAACGGAAGAGTGGCATCCGCGATTCAGCTACTACGGCTTTCGCTATGTGCAGGTGGAAGGTGCAACCGCCAGCGGCGACGCTCACAGCGGGAATGCAACCGCAGGAATTCCCCGATTGAATTCACTGGTAGGGCAGGCAGTTCACTCGAGTGCGGAAACAGTCGGTTTTTTTTTATCGTCTGACGACCTGCTAAACCGCATTCACACCCTGATCGTGCGTGCCATTGAGAACAACGCTGAAAGCCTTTTCACGGACTGTCCTCATCGCGAAAAACTCGGGTGGCTTGAGGAGACTCATCTGCTGGCTTCGTCGATGCTGTACGACTTTGAGTTCAGCGGGCTGTATGCAGCCACGGCGAGGAACATTGCCGACACGCAAGCAGTGAACGGACCGAAAGCCGGACGGGTTCCGGAGATTGCACCGCAGTACGTGCTGTTCGAACCTAAATGGGGCGCATTTGACGACTCGCCGGAGTGGGGGAGTGCCGCGGTGCTTGCGCCCTGGTATGTATACCAGCGGAACGGGGATCTTGAAGCGGTGCTCTCGCAATTGCCTGTGATGCAGCGCTACGTGGACTATCTCGACACGAGGGCGCAGGACAATGTGATTACGTATGGGCTCGGAGACTGGTACGACATCGGCCCAGGGGAGCCTGGGATATCAAAACTCACTACCCCCGGAGTGACAGCCACGGCAATCTACTATCAGGATCTGCGGATACTCGAAGCTGTGCTCGCTCTCGCAGGGAGAAACGCGGAGAGCGCTGCCTATGGCACAAAAGCTGACGCAGTGCGGAAATCATTCAATCAGCGCTTCTTCGATGCAAAGCAGCACCGGTATGACAAGGGCAGCCAGACCGCGCAAGCCATGCCCTTGGTGGTCGGGTTAGTCCCGGCGGAGGAGAGGGCGCAAGTGCTGGCAGCCCTGGTTGCCGACATTCGAGCACATAATAACCACGTGACGGCCGGAGATGTGGGCTATCACTACCTTGTAAACGCTCTGCTCGACGGCGGCCGATCGGACGTTCTGTACGACATGCTGGAACATAAGGACAGCCCGAGCTACGGCTACCAACTGACCCAGGGAGCCACCTCCCTGACCGAGGCGTGGGACGCGAATCCCCGCAGCTCGCAGGACCATTTCATGCTGGGCCATGCGGAGGAGTGGTTTTATCGAGGGCTGAGTGGAATTGGTGTAGATTTCTCGGCGGAGCCGCCGAAGCAGTTAACAATTACCCCTCAGGTTGTGAGGAACCTCGACTGGGTGCAGACGAGCTATAACTCCAGATGGGGCTTGATCGAGAGCTTTTTCAAACGCGGCCCAGAAGAAACAGAATACGAAATTGCGATCCCCTCGAGCGCAACAGCAACAGTGACCGTGTTGACCTCCATGCCTGATGCGGTGAAGATCAATGGCCACCAACCGGCAGAGGCAGCGGGAGTAGTAAAGAGCACGCGCAGCAAAGATCGCATCGATCTCGTCGTGAACTCCGGACGCTATCGCATCGTGGCGCAAAACCCGACGAAGAAGGAATGAATCACAAGCTGGCTTTTGATCAGCTTACGGTCGGATAGTGGCTCACCCGGCAGTAACGGACGGTAAAGTCGAGGTGTGGCGCGGTAGTTTAGGTGCGGCCTAGCTGTTTCCGGCCC
>CAZPEZ010000156.1:0-7529 GCA_964585715.1 uncultured Occallatibacter sp. | reverse complement strand
CGCAATCGATGCCATGGCATTTCGCGACACGATGGTCCATGGCGAGACAGCATTCCTGGCGAAAGTGGCAGAGGAAAGAAGAATCACCGAAGCAATCTACGGCGAAGGCCACGACTACGAACAAAGTCATCGTATCGTGTTTCCAAATCCGCGAACGGCTGAATACCGAGCCAGTGTGCCCGACATCGCCAAATACCTTCTTCTGCTCATGAAGGATACTGCTCTACGGCGGCGCATGGGAGGAGCGGGCCGCAAACGCGTGGTCGATCTATTCGACTATCGCCATGTCGCCAAGCGGTTCGTGGAGATTGTTTCCGAGCGATTAGGTATCCAATAGAAAAGCAACGTGGCGCGAGTGCTCGCCCCCAATCAAGCACACCATCGAGGGGTCTATGTCTTTCGACGAAAAGTCGCTAGCTTCTGTTGAGCTCGCCAAAGAGGCGGCTCTACAAATCCTGCTGCATAACGCGCGGGGCCCGTTTCAAGGATTACCTCGAACCGCTGGCTGGGGATACCCGGAACCCTACACTCGGGACCTAATGATTTCATCCCTTGGCTTTCTGGCCAGTGGCAACCAGGAACTTGCGGACGCTTTGGAACGTACACTGATAGCCCTTGCAGACAATCAGACAGTGCGCGGCCACATCCCATCTCTCGCGCACGATCCAGCCAACCGAGGCTCCAGCGATTCGACGCCTCTTTTCCTCTTCGGCTTGGCACTCTACAGAGTATCGACGACTCAGCCGGAGTTCCTTCTTGAAGCAGCAGAGAAGGCACAGAAGTGGATGCAGTACCAGAGCCCTGATGACAGGGTGATGGTCGCACAGTTGCCCACCAGCGATTGGCGTGATGAACAGTATGTGATGGGCTATGGCCTGTACGTGAATATGATTGTCTACGCATATCTTCGTTTTTTTGGTGAACACGAGTCTGCCGAGCAACTGCGCGGATTGATGAGCCGTCTGGAAGTCAGTGGGGAGCAAAAGAAGATCTATGAGCAAGAGGCTCTTGTCGAGCCAACCGCGCCCTACTTCGGACTCTATTCGTATAAAGTCATGAGCAGCGAGCGCTTTGACCTGCTTGGCAACAGCCTGGCAATCCTGACCGGAATTGCTTCAACTCAATGGGCAACGAACCTGCTGACCTGGATTGAAGCTGAGTGCGAGGCCATGCGGGGCCGTGGAGAGCTTGCCGTGGATTTGCCGCCCTGTCTGTTTCCTTACATCCTGCCCCATCATGCTGATTGGCTGCCAAGATACGAGCGCTATAACCGGCCGGGAGACTATCACAACGGGGGTGTGTGGCCGTTTGTTTCTGGCTTTTATGTCTCGGCGTGCGTGGCCGCAGGGCAGATGGATCTGGCGGAGCGAAAGCTCTTGGCTCTGACAGAACTGGTCAAGCCATGGCATGAAAACGCAGCGGAGTGGGGCTTCAACGAATGGATTCATTCCCAGACCGGCAAACCAAGCGGCCGGGATTGGCAAACCTGGTCGGCCGCCATGTACTTATACGCAGCTGAGTGTGTGTTGCAGCGGGGAACGCCGTTCTTCGATGATATACGCGGCGGCAATCTGAGCGCCGCAATTTAGCCCTGGACGGTACCAAATATAATGTCTCAAAGCTGATCTGTTTGGTTTCGACGGAATATCGATTTCGGGATCACGGACGGTCCCAATGCTCGACGTTCGCCCATTCTTCTAAACGACGAACTTTCCCAGGCGCTCAAAGGGAGCGCATCGTCGTTTTTGGATCGGAATAAATTCACAATATTTTGTGCCACTTAATCTCCACTCCACGATCCTCCAGTGTCGGAATTAACCGCGCGAGTTTAACGGATTCGTCGGAATAATAGACATTTAGAGTTCCCCTAATCTCATCTCCTCGCTTCACGTTATCCAACCAAAAGATCTGCTGAATTTCAATGTCCAGTTGTTCTGGCGAAGATACTTTACACGGCCTTGAATCAAGCATGGAGAAACTCCTCACGTGTTCTAGAAATGACACAACGATAGTTGTCTTTCCCGATCAGAAGATAGCTCCTTTTCATGAAATCCTGTAAGCCAGCTCGCCGATTTCACTTTCGAGGCCGGAGCGACACAAGAATCACTTCTTTATCCAAGATAGCCTTGGCACACCGGCGATGTGTTCCAAGGCCCGATGCACTCGCCAATCTCCTCGTCGGTGAGCAAGCAGGATATAGCATCCCACCGAGGCACGCCAAGGCTGACATGTTTGATAAGGCTCGCCACTCGTCGAAACAGAAGAGCAAGCGCAGGAGTCACTTTGAGTCCGGCCTCAGATAGAGACGTGAGACTCATTTGTCGAAATGAGAAGGCGGTATCGAATTGCCCGGGCCATGCCCGATCGGTCAGCCGGACGGCAAGAAAGGCAATGCAAACACCCGGCAACAAAGTGGCGAGATCCGCAAGAATTGCTGCATCGAGGTCGCGCGAATAGCGAAGGCAGACGAGCATCAGGAGAAAGAGCGTGAAAGCGAAACCGCATAAGGCGGCAGCAATCGGGCGGAGAATTCGCATCGCGATTGCGGTCCAAAATGGAAGGCCGGTTGTGCTGCTCCGGCTGAACCGAACCCTGTAGGACATTAGGCCATGAGTCGAGCAGAGACCAAGAGACGAAAGAGTGAGAAAACTGGTGTGCGGTGGTCATTCTTGATCAGTTTCGTCTGACTGCCTCGGCCACACTCACTAAAGGAAGATTTCGGATCGGGAGTTCGCCAATTTGACGTCTCGTTTCTTCAGGAGATCCCAAGGTGAGTAGAACTATCGGCATTGATCTCGGTACTACAAATTCAGTTGTAGCGGTCATGGATGGTGGCGAAGCCAAAGTCATCCCCAACGAAGAAGGCAGCCGCACGACCCCCTCGGTCGTCGCTTTTGCGAAAAATGGCGAGATACTCGTCGGACAAGTTGCAAGGCGCCAATCCGCCACCAATCCAGAAAATACGATTTATTCGATCAAGCGTTTCATGGGACGCCGCCACAACGAAATTGGCGAAGAGCTGAAAATGGTGCCTTACAAAGTCGAGTCCGACGGCGACCACGTAGTGATTGTGGCCCAAGGCAAGAAATACACCCCGCCGCAGATCTCCGCCATGATTCTCCAGAAGCTGAAAAAAGCAGCGGAAGACTACTTGGGCGAAAAAGTCACCGAGGCGGTCATCACTGTGCCTGCATATTTCAATGACGCGCAACGCCAGGCTACCAAAGATGCCGGAAAGATTGCCGGACTCGACGTTAAGCGAATTATCAACGAGCCTACGGCAGCGGCCCTTGCCTACGGCCTGGATAAGAAGAAAGACGAGACCATAGCGGTTTACGACTTCGGGGGCGGGACCTTTGATATCTCCATTCTGCACGTCGGCGACGGTCTCATCGAGGTTGCGGCCACGAACGGGGACACGCATCTCGGCGGCGACAATATCGACCAGCGCTTGGTTGATTGGCTGATTGATGAGTTCAGAAAAGAGGAAGGTCTCGATTTGCGAGCCAAGGGCAACGAGATGGCGCTGCAGCGCCTGAGGGATGCAGCAGAACGCGCTAAGATCGAACTCTCTTCGACCATGGAGACCGACATCAACCTGCCCTTCATCACTGCCGACGCCGGTGGACCGAAGCATATCGTCAAAAAGCTGACGCGCGCCAAGCTGGAGTCGATGGTCGATGATCTTGTACAGCGCTCGATGCCGCCGTGCCAACAGTGCATGAAGGATGCCAGTGTCGATAGCGGCAAGATCAACGAGGTCGTACTCGTTGGTGGCCAGACCCGCATGCCACGCATTCAGCGGTTGGTGAAGGAACTGTTCGGCAAAGAGGGCGACAAAAGCGTGAACCCCGATGAAGTGGTTGCTATAGGGGCCGCGCTTCAGGGAGGTGTGCTTCGAGGTGAAGTGAAGGATCTTCTACTTCTCGATGTAACCCCGCTTACACTGTCGATCGAAACACAGGGCTCCGTATCGACGCCTATGATTCCGCGCAACACCACGATTCCGACGCGCAAGACGGAGGTCTTTTCTACTGCAGCGGACAATCAGTCTACGGTCGAAGTTCACATTCTGCAGGGCGAGCGCACCATGGCAGACGAAAACCGCTCACTGGGCAAATTCCAACTGACAGGGATTCCTCCCGCTCCACGTGGAGTACCTCAGATCGAGGTCGCATTCGACGTCGATGCCAACGGCATTTTGAACGTAGCAGCAAAAGACATGGCGACTGGTAAAGACCAGAAGATCACAATCACGTCGTCATCCGGTTTGAGCAAGCAAGATATCGAGCGGATGGCGAAGGAAGCCGAATCGCACGCGACGGACGACAAGATCAGACGCGAACAGATCGACGCGAAGAATCAGCTGGACTCGATGATTTACAACGTGGAGAAAATGCTCCGCGATCATGGCGACAGGATTTCAGGATCGGAACGCGGCGAAGTTGAGAATTCGCTGGCCGATGCCAAAAGGGTCCTGGAGTCGAGCGACAAGCATCAGATGGACCAAGCTCGCGAGCGTCTGACGCAAGCTTCGCACAAGCTCGCGGAGCGGATGTACAGCAAAGCACAGGCCCAAAGCGCATCCGGCGCAGGTCCGAGTGGCAGTGTCAATTCCGCTAACCGTGGCCGACCGAATGAAGACGAGGGCGTGATTGACGCTGAGTACACAGACGTTGAGGAGAAAACATCGGCCTAGTTCAGGGGACAGGCTGTCGTAGAGGGCGGACCCGCGGCGCACTGTACGCGATTACGGTTGTGTTCTCAGATAGAGAGTACGGGTCACTATCGGCGCATCGGCTTGTAGTCGCCATCTCGTACACCTGTCTTCCTGCAGATCCCATCCCGGAATCGATGAAAAACCAATTGTCCGGATTGCCGGTTTGAACGAAGTCGCTGGCGCGGGAAACTCGCCGTGTGGCCGTCCGGACACTGCCCGACAGAATCCACTACAGGGTTGATCTTGGCCAGCTAAGGAGTCGAGTATCCCTATCGCTATGAGCAGAATACGCGAACTCAGGGCGTTCAAGAAGGGCTCAAGATAATTGGAACTTTCATGCTACCCGACAAATCACTTTCATTTCAGTGCGCCGCAACTGTGTCGGGTGACAACTGTTGCCGGAGGTCCCGCCGGCACGGCGCTCGTGCGCCGAAATCGGGCGGGGACTCCGGCTACTGATTCTCACTGCTCTTGGTTACATATTTCACAGCATCGAGAAATGACTTGGAGCCTTTGGTTCGGTGAATCCGCCCATTGAGCACATCGTCCCACGTGATGTAGGGATAGAGATTATGCGCTTTGGCCTGCTCCTCGAATTCCGCTTTCAGTTCAGCCAGTTTCTCTGGGTGTTGTTTGGCTAAGTCAATTCGCTCTGTGTAGTCATCGTTCAGGTTGTAGAGTTCCCAGGCGTTTTCATCGAAGGGCTGTTTGCTGGCCGCGTTTCCGGTGATAAAGCTGCTTGGGTAAGCCAATTCAGCTTTCCATCCGTGGTCGTAGATCGATCTCGAGCCAAAGATGTAGTAATACTGCACCGTGTGGCGGGTGGGCGCACTGGCGTCGTCGATAGAGTACGCCAAAGAAGTTCCCTCGATGGGCAGCTGCTTGATTCCCTTGATGTCCTCGGGCGCCTTGAGGCCCACGAGATCGAGGGTCGTGGGAAGAATGTCGATCACATGGCTGTATTGGGTTCGGATTCCGCCTTTGTCCCTGATGCCTTTCGGCCAGGAAACGATGAGCGGATTGTGTGTGCCGCCTTCACTGTTCGCATCCTGCTTCCAGAACTTGAAGGGCGTGTTTGCGGCCTGCGCCCATCCGAGGGGATAGTTCCCGTTGGTGGCAGCCCGGGTGCCGATCTCTCCAATCTTGTTTAGGTTGTAGTCAATGTTCGCCTGCTCCGATACGGGTTTGGCCAATAAGCCCTGATCGACGGTTCCGTTCAAAGTGCCTTCTTTGCTTGCTCCGTTGTCGCCGATCATCACGTAGATCAGTGTGTTATCCAGTTGGTGGATTTCTTTTAAGTGATTGACCAGGCGGCCGATTTCAAAATCCGTGTAGGTCAGATAGCCTGCGTAGACTTCCATGAAGCGCGCATAAAGCTTCTGCTCACCCGGTGACAACTGATCCCATGCCTTTATATCCGGGTTGCGATCGGGAAGCTTCGCATCGCCAGGGATGACGCCGAGTTTCTTCTGCCGTTCAAACACCTCTTCTCGGTAAACGTCCCAGCCCTCGTCAAATTTTCCCTTGTATTGATCGCTCCAGTATCTGTCTACCTGGTGCGGCGCATGGGTGGCCCCTGGCGCGTAATAGAGAAAGAATGGCTTGTCTGGAGCGGCCTTCTTTTGGCGATCGATATAACTGATGGCTTTATCTGTGATCTGATCGCTGAGGTGTCGGCCGTCGGGGCGGACGTGAGCTTGATCCTCCACCAGATCCGGCCTGTATTGGTCGGTTTGCGAACCAAGGAATCCGAAGAAGTGATCGAAGCCCTTGCCGGTTGGCCAACGATCGAATGGGCCTGCATCGGTCGCATCTTCATCTGGAGTTACACCATATTTGCCGACCGCGAATGTGTTGTAGCCGTCCTGACGAAGGATTTCTGCAATGGTTCCGGCCGTGGACGGAACCTTGCCGTCCCACCCGGGGAATCCGGCGGACATCACCGTGTGTGAAAACCCAGATTCGTGTACGGACGCACTGTTACGGCCCGTCAGCAGCGCCGCGCGGGTTGGGGCGCAGATCGCGCAGGTATGAAAGTTCGTGTAGCGCAGGCCATTGCTGGCTAGACTGTCGAAGGTGGGAGTCAGAATGGGGCCGCCGAATGTGCCGGCAGCGCCAAAGCCCACATCGTCGATCAGAATCCAGACTACGTTCGGCGCACCAGCGGGCGCTTTCGCAGGCTCCGGCCACCATTCTTTCGACTCGGCCAGGGTCCGGCCAACCACTCCCTGATACGGCTGTGCCTCTTGAGCATGCATCGAGAGTCTCGCACCTGTCGCGAGGATTAAAGTCGATGTCAATGCCTTCAGTACGCTTTTCTCTTTCATAAATCTCCTGTTGGCTTCAATCATTTAGAAGTCACTCGGCAATCTGATGCTTGAAGCATTCGACAGCGGTTCACGGCTAGCTGCGAACTCACAGCAACTAAACGATCCGAAATGCTACTTGCTGCTGTTGCTGCTCTGAGCTGCGGCCTCCTTTTGCCGGTCAAGATACCACTGGGGCAGATAAGTGTGGTGAACGCGCCCGCTCGCAAAATCGTCGAAGGTGAGGTAGGGGGCGAGATGATGGGCCTGAGCCTGCTCGTCGTATTCGGCCTTCAACTGCGCCAGTTTCTCCGGATACTTCTTGGCCAGGTCGATGCGCTCGGTCGGATCGTCGTTCAGGTTGTAGAGTTCCCACGCGTTCTCATCGAGGGGCGGATTGCTGATGACGTGTTTAGTGAGGACGTCGTTCGGGTACGCCAGTTCGGCTTTCCATCCGTTGTCGTAGATCGACCGCGAGCCAAAGATGTAGTAGTACTGCAGCG
>CAZPEZ010000155.1:0-7919 GCA_964585715.1 uncultured Occallatibacter sp. | reverse complement strand
CGGGACCGGGAGTTTCAACCTGGATGCCGGCCTCCTGCAGTTTGGCGATCACGGCGCCGAGGTGAGCGGGGTTGCAGTTGGAGACGGTGAGATCGCCGCCGGTAATGGCGCCGGCGATGAGAAAGGTGCCGGCCTCAATGCGATCGGGATTGATGCGGTGGTTCGCGCCATGAAGACTCGTCACACCCTGCACACGGATGGTCGAGGTTCCGGCACCTTCGATCCTGCCTCCCATTGCGACGAGGAGAGCGGCGAGGTCAATGACCTCGGGCTCACGCGCGCAGTTCTCCATCACAGTTTCACCGTCGGCGAGTACTGCCGCCATTAAAAGGTCCTCAGTGCCGGTCACGGTGATCTTATCGAACATGAGATGTGTGCCCTTGAGCCGATCGGCCCGTGCATCAAGATAGCCGTGCTCCTGCCCGATGGTTGCGCCCATCTTCTCGAGTCCTTTGATATGCAGGTCAATCGGCCGGCCGCCGATGGCGCAACCGCCCGGCATCGCGACGCGCGCACGGCCCATCCGCGCAATCAGTGGACCGAGGACCAGGGAACTGGCACGCATGGTCTTCACGATCTCGTACTTCGCTACAGGGTCCGCGAGATTACGGCAACCGATGGTCATGCGGTGATCATTCGCTTCGGAGCCCAGCTCGACTTCTGCACCCATCGAAGCCAGGAGACGCCGCTCGGTCTGGATGTCACGCACCTGCGGAATGTTGTCGAGTGTGACCACGCCGTCGGTCAACAACGCCGCTGCCATACAGGGAAGGGCCGAGTTTTTCGCTCCGGAGACTCGAATGGTCCCTTCGAGCGGATTTCCGCCGCGGATGACGAACTTGTCCATGAATCAATACCTTCAGGTCTCACTTTAAATCCGCAGCCGGTAGCCGAGCCTCACCCGTACCTCTTGCGACACCGCCCACCCATCCCGGTAGGATCTGGAAAAATCCTTGATGCCGAACGATTCCGGGCTGGGATCGGCCACCAATTCGATCTCTTCTGGAAATTAAATTCCGAACATCCTGAAAACCATCCAGGTGGCTTTCCCGACGGTATCCGGTACTACATCCACAGGATTCCCCAGGGAACGAGAGACGAACGGCATGGAGTTCTCCAGTTGCGGGAATCGTACGGCTTCCGCGAAAACAAGAAACCCAACCACTTTGGATGGTTGGGTCGCTTTTTGCAGCGGATGGGAAGCGGCTTAAAGTTCGAGGACGTTGTCCTCGATGGCGAGGCGCACGTTGCCGTCGGACTTGGCAAGGCGGCGCACTGCTTCAGGCTTATCGACCTTGGCCTTGAGCATCACGAGAGCAACAGGGACGCTTCGTCCCGCACACTTGATGGTATCGACCGCTGAGGCGCGATCGATGTTGCAGGCCGACATGAGGATGCGAATGCCGCGCTCCACGAGCTTGGAATTCTGCATGTGCACGTTGACCATGAGGTTCTCGTACACATAGCCGAGCCGGGTCATCGCGCCAGTGGTGATCATGTTGAGTACCATCTTCTGGGCCGAACCGGCTTTCATGCGTGTCGAACCGGAGATCACTTCTGGGCCAACTTCGGCGATGATGGCGATGTCGGCAGCTGCTTCAAGCGGTGTGCCATGATTGCAGGTCACAGCGGCTGTATGAGCGCCGCGAGCTCGGGCATAGGCTACGGCTGCGACCACGTACGGGGTGCGGCCAGAAGCAGAAAGCCCGACCACTACATCTTTGCGGGTCGGGCGGCGGCGGGCGATGTCCCGCTGGCCTAGTTCTTCTGAATCTTCGTTGACTTCGACGGCCGAGGCGAGTGCCTTTGGACCACCGGCCATGATGTACTGCACCTGGCCCGGTGCTGTCGAATACGTCGGAGGACACTCCGAGGCGTCGAGTGCAGCGATGCGACCGCTTGAGCCAGCGCCGACGTAGATCAGGCGACCGCCGTCGCGGAGGCTTCGGGCAACTTGGTCGATGACCTGAGCGATCTCTGGGATCGCCTTTTTGACGGCTGCCGCCACTTTGGAGTCTTCGTGGTTGATGATGCGGGCGATTTCAAGGGCCGATTTGGTGTCGAAGCCCTGTGAGGCTTCGTTCTGGCTCTCGGTGATTAGGTGCTGAAGAAGAGAGGCTGGATCCAACTTCGCCTCTTCTTTCTTAGGTGCTTCAGTCACATCCTGCGTCGTGGCACTGGCAACCATCGAGTCTGCCCCCAGCCTCATATTCTATCGCTTAAGTCGGCAAGTCCATAACACAATTTAGTAATGCTCTAAGTTCAGCCCATATGCCTTGCATGGCATAAAAAATGCCTAGGAGTCCCGCGTGTGCCGGGCTCCGAGGAGAGTGCGTTTCGATTGAATAGGCTGCTAAAGCGATTCACGAACAGCGTCATGAAATGCGGGGCGCACTTCGCGAATGAGCTGGTTTTTGCGATCCGGCCACGTTCGATTTGTAAGAAGAACAACCGCGATTTCCGCATCGAGATCGATCCAAAGCGAACAGCCGCTGTAGCCGAGGTGCCCGATCGAATGCTCTGAGAAATGCCGGCCGGCAGAGGAGTTCTCTGCGGAGGGCGTATCCCAGCCGAGAGCACGCGAGCTTCCTTCGGGCTCCTGACGCTCGGAGAACTCCTCCACAATTCTTGTGGTAAACAAATTCTCTTTCGATTCGCCGACAGTCAGAATTGCGCGAGCGAAGCGCAAGAGGTCTGGCACATTCGAGAAGACCCCTGCATGTCCAGCGACTCCGTTCATGACCCACGCGTTCTCGTCCTGCACTTCGCCCTGGATGCGACGATGACGGAAGGTCTCATCGAGTTCCGTCGGAGGAATCTGCGGCCGTTGTTGAGGCAACGGGTTGTATCCCGTCGCGTGGAGTTGGAGGGGGAGGAAGACTTCTCTTTGAAGCCAAGTGGCCAGAGATTCGCGCGTGAGGACTTCGAGGGCTTTGCCCAGCAGAATGAATCCGGGATCGGAGTACTCGGTACGGCTTTCAGGCTCTGCTTCGATGGGCAGCTGCAGACAGGCTCGAAGCAGCGCGTCGGGTGTCGATGCGGTCCGAAATAACTCGACGTAGCCAGGCAGTCCCGAACTGTGCCCCAGCAGATGGCGCAATGTGATATGGCGGGCGCGCACCGTGGATTCCCGGCCAATCACGAAGCCGGGCAGCAACTCGCCCAATGGAGTGTCCAGATCCAGCTGGTTGCGCTGGACAAGCAGCATGGCGGCTGCTGTAGTCGCCAGTACCTTGGAGACACTGGCAATGTCGAAGACGGTCTCCCGCGCAATCGGAAAGGCATCGTCATCGTAGGTCGAGGCCCCAAGGGCATCCTGAAGCACGACCACATCCTTAGCCAGCACCCCGAAGGCACAGCACGGGAAGGCGTGGGCAGCAACGGCATCAGCAAGGACTTGGTACACGCGCGTAAACTGACCGTCATGTCGGGGAGCGATTGAATCAGCCACGGTGATCTCAGTCTCTTCCATAGGATTGCATCGTACCGCGAATTGGCCGGCTCGGCTGTGCCTTGACTCAAAAATCGATGCGGAAACCTCGGCAGATGAGGCTACCCCTGGGCGCGGCCGTCCCGTCTATTCTGGTGAGGACAACGGAGGAACCAGATGCAGTTGTGCGCGGGGATGTCGGCGTCACTTTTGCTGGGATTTGCGGCTGCTATTTCACAGCAAGCGGTCGCGCAGACCCAGGCTGCGTCAGGACCGGTCGCGACTCCGGCTGCTGTCGCGGATGCGCCTGTGGCGACGCAAGCTCCAGCTCAAGGGCCGTCGAGCACCCCGAACGTCCCGGCTGCGGCCAAGAAGACCTATACGGTGCCGGCTGGGACCAAGGTTCTGCTCCAGCTTCGGAGCGGAATCAATACCAAGAGCGCTCGTCCCGGCGATGGAGTCTATCTCGCTTCGACTTTTCCCGTGGTGGTCGGGAATCGAGTCATGATCCCCTCCGGTGTCTATGTCCAGGGCGTGGTGGACCGGGTGCAGCGTGCAGGACGCGTGAAGGGCAGAGCCCAGCTTGACATGCATTTCACGTCGATCATCTTCCCAAACGGCTCGGTCGTGGAGATTCCCGGAGTCGTGAACAGTCTTCCGGGCGCTCACAAACAGACCGTGAAAGACGATGGCGAAGGGACCATTCAGCAGGATGGAGACAAGGGTCGCAATGCAAGCAAGACGGCAGAGATTGCAATCCCCACCGGTGGGACGATCGGGTCGATTGGCGGATTGGATTCCGGGCATCCGCTCGCCGGGGGTCTTGCCGGCGTCGGAGCCGGACTGGCGACGGTCGGACTGGTCTCTTTGTTCACGCGAGGAGCGGATGTGAACATCGAAAACGGGACGCAGGTGGAGATGGTGCTCCAGCGGCCGCTGCTTCTGGAGGAAGAGAACTTTGCCGGAGTTGGAACACCCGGCAGTGCCCCAAATCTGGTGCCCTCAGCCGACCAGCCTCGGCCCATCGAGAAACCCAATCACGCGCGCGTCTTTTGCCCACCTGGCGGCCTGGGATGCGAATAGGGTGTTGCAACGCCAGATACACTGAAGGAGATGGAACAGGAATCCAATAGCTCTGTCGCGGGAACGCCTCTCGGTGCCACTCCCGGCAGCGCGAATCCGCCCGCTCCTATCGCTCAAGCTCCCTTCGGAGGGCTCGGGCTATGGGTGCGGGATCTGCTGATCTCTGCCGGCATCTCGATACTTATCATTACGTTCTTCTACCAGCCCGTCCGCGTAGAAGGGACCAGCATGCTCCCGCGGCTGGAAGATCACGATCGGCTATTCATCAATAAGTTCGTCTACCACATTGAGTCGATTCAGCGGGGCGACGTGGTGGTCTTCCACTATCCGCGCGACCCCCAAAAGAGCTATATCAAGCGGGTGATTGCTCTGCCGGGCGACCGAATCTGGATTGATCGCGGGGAATTGTGGTTGAACGGGCTACGTGTGCGTGAGAACTATGTTCCCGATCGTTACCGCGACAGCCGGTCGATGGCCGAGCTCGTGGTTCCCGAAGACTGCTATTTCATGATGGGAGATCATCGATCGATATCGTCCGATAGCCGCGAGTTTGGTCCGGTGGAGCGCGATCTGATCTACGGCAAGGCAGTGTTCGTGTATTGGCCAGCGAGGGATGCGGGCGTGGTGCGGTAGGGGATTGCCCGAGCCGCTCAGGATCGACAGCTGCCACTCGATGAGACTTGCGCCAGCGCGGTTTGCGCAGTCTTCCACAGTCCGCTGAATTCGATCACGGATGTGGAGCTTAAAAGCTGCTAAAATCGATTGAATCCACTCCTCGGAGAGGCGATGCAGGCAATTCTTGCGCTCGAAGACGGGCGCATCTTCCTCGGCCAGGGCTATGGCCACCTGAGCGAATGCGAAGGCGAAGTCGTTTTTAATACCTCCCTAACCGGCTACCAGGAAATCGCTACCGACCCTTCCTATGCCGGACAGATCGTCGTTCTCACAAATCCCCAGATCGGTAATTACGGAACCAACCACGCCGACAATGAGGCTGCCAAGCCATTCATCGAGGGTTTGATCGTGCGCGAGTTCTCTGCGATCAGTTCGAACTGGCGCTCAGAGCAGGTGACGGACGAGTACATGGAGCGTTTTTCGGTGCCGGTGCTGGCCGAGATCGACACGCGGGCCCTGGTGCGGCACTTGCGCGATCACGGTGTGATGCGCGGCGTAATTTCGACCCAAGTCTCCGACCCGCGAGTGCTCATCGAGCGGGCAAGAAGCATTCGCAAGATGGACGGGACGGATCTGGCGCGGGTGGTCTCGACAAAGGCGTCGTACACGTTCGATGCGAACGATGTGCGCAACCAGTCCGGCGATCCTCTGCTTCCTTCAGGTTTTGAAGGGGTAGAAGTGCGGAAGCACCATGTCGTCGCTTACGACTTCGGGATCAAGCAGAACATTCTGCGCATGCTCGCGCGCGAGAACTGCCGGGTAACGGTGGTTCCGGCGGAAACGACGGCGGAGGATGTGCTGGCCCTCAAGCCTGACGGCGTATTCCTGTCGAATGGGCCGGGCGATCCGGAGCCGGTCGAGTATGCGGTGAAATCAATTCGCGGCATGATGGGCCGTGTGCCGGTGTTCGGGATTTGTCTCGGCCATCAGCTGTGTGGGCTCGCCCTCGGCGGAAGAACCTACAAACTCAAATTCGGGCATCATGGCGGCAACCACCCGGTTCGCAACAACCTCACTGGCAAGGTGGAAATTACGGCCCACAACCACAACTTTGCCGTCGATCCGGACTCTGTGAACGGGAACGAGGTGGAACTGACGCACGTCGACCTGAACGATCAAACGCTGGAGGGCCTACGTCATAAAACGCTCCCGCTGTTCAGCGTGCAGTATCACCCCGAGGCAGCACCGGGACCGCACGATTCGCACTATCTGTTCCGCGACTTCCGCAAGATGATGGAGGAGTGGGAGGGATGACATCCGCAGGACTCAGCAGTATTGGATTTCCCAAACAGCGGGGCTATTGGCTCCGCTGTTTTTTGGGCGAAACGCGAGAATAGCGCAGGACGGCACGTTCAGCCGAACCAGGATTTGACCAAGAGCAAACAATGCCACGCAGAAATGACATTCAGAAGATTCTCGTGATTGGGTCGGGCCCGATCGTGATCGGCCAGTCCGCCGAGTTCGACTACTCCGGCACACAAGCTTGCAAGGCCCTCAAGCAGGAGGGCTATGAGGTGGTGCTGGTGAACTCGAACCCGGCCACCATCATGACTGACCCCGACCTTGCCGATCGCACATATATTGAGCCGCTCACACGCGAGTACGTTGAGGAGATCATCCGCAAGGAAGCCGAGATGCTCGGGCCGGGGTCCGGCAAGTTTGCGTTGCTACCCACGGTCGGCGGTCAGACCGCTCTGAATCTTGCTGTCGATCTCGCCGATGCGGGCATTCTCGATCGCTACAACGTGGAGTTGATCGGCGCGAAGCTCGAGGCGATCAAGAAGGCCGAAGACCGGTTGCTCTTCAAGGATGCGATGATTCGCATCGGCCTCGAGGTTTCGAAGTCGGCGCTGGTGAACAATCTCCGCGACGGACTCGATTTCGCAGGCAAGATCGGGTTCCCGGTGCTGATCAGGCCGAGCTTCACCCTGGGCGGATCAGGCGGCGGCATCGCCTACAACCGCGAAGAGCTGATGGAGATTCTGGCGCGCGGCCTGGACCTCTCACCGGTGCATGAGTGCCTCATCGAAGAGAGCGTGCTGGGCTGGAAGGAGTACGAACTCGAGGTGATGCGCGATCTGGCGGACAACGTCATCATCATCTGTTCGATCGAAAATTTTGATCCGATGGGCGTGCACACGGGAGATTCGATCACTGTGGCGCCGGCACAGACGCTGACCGATCGCGAGTACCAGAAGATGCGCGATGCTGCGATTGCCGTGATGCGCGAGATCGGAGTCGAGACGGGCGGCTCAAACGTGCAGTTCGCTGTGAACCCGGTCGACGGCCGGATGACCGTCATCGAAATGAACCCGCGGGTGTCCCGTTCTTCGGCACTGGCATCGAAGGCGACAGGCTTTCCGATTGCAAAGATCGCCGCGAAACTTGCCGTCGGCTATACGCTCGATGAGATTCCCAACGACATCACACGCAAGACGCCCGCCTGTTTTGAGCCGACCATCGACTACGTTGTCGTCAAGATTCCCAAATGGCAGTTCGAAAAGTTCCCTGGAGCCGATGACACACTAGGCCCGCAGATGAAGTCGGTCGGCGAAGTGATGGCCATTGGGCGCACCTTCAAAGAGGCGCTGATGAAGGCGTGGCGCGCGCTCGAAACCGGCAAGAAGACAGGGGCAGAGGTTCTCGATCCGCGCAGGTTGACTCAGATGCTGGTGACGCCGCGGCCGGAGCGGCTGGGCTATATTCGCTACGCCTTCGAGCGGGGTATGAG
>CAZPEZ010000154.1:0-7927 GCA_964585715.1 uncultured Occallatibacter sp. | reverse complement strand
CCGACTTTGTTCAAGGCGACGCCTACTTCAACACCCTTTACACCGAGCTGAACGCTGACCTTTATCCAACCACTTTCCCACCCGCCACAGAACCATGACAGGCGCGAGCACACCGATCCCTGCGCTTTAGGTCTCTTGATGCGGGCCTGACCCGCATCGTTAACGGCAACTGTTCCAATTTCACTTTGTCTCAACCCAGGGGTTCACTTCAAACTTGGGTGAACCCCTCTGTTGAGGCAGTTTTCTTAGATTCAGACTCCGCATCACCTATTTCGCCTCGTGTTCCACGCAACTTTCGAGAAAAGCTTTGAAGCCCAGCTGGGAATCAACCTTCCCGATGTCACGAAACAATCGTTTTGTTGGCTGATGCAGATATACGACCTTTCCAAAAATAGTCAATCCGGTGGGAACGAGAGCAGATTGCGGATCTGCCTCAGCTTGCCGTGCCCCTCGTCGAGACAGTATGGATCGATTGATTGGGCAAGAGGCGGACTGTCTTACCACCATCCGATTATCGCGGACCGGGTTTGGTGTTCGAGGGCACTCTCATCAGCACGGGCGGACGAATGCTAAACGACTTGATACAGGAATTCGTCCTGCGCCGACTCACGCATAGTGCGAGACATCCCAATTGAACGTCTACGATGGCAACGACTCGCGACCCGGCGAAGGTCAATGCGAGCTCGACGCCTTGTGACAACCTGAAGTGCGGAAAGAATGATCATGTACGCTCCCTGAGGTGAACGATTGCCAACCAATTCCCAAACATTGACGGCGGAGTCCCAATCCAGTTCGCGCCCAGCCGTCACCGTCATCCTCGCCACCAGCGCGGCCGCCACACTATTTCTATTTTGGCTGATTTATGTGCATCCGGCCGTAGACGCCGCTAGCACACGACTCGCCTTTCTGTCCGCGCTCAATGCCTTGCTCAACGGGCTCAGCGCTACGGCTCTGCTTATCGGCTTTACCTTCATCCGGGCGCGCAAGATTGCTTCCCACCGCGCTTCAATGATCACGGCATTCATCTTCTCAGCTCTGTTTCTCGTGAGCTACATCTTTCATCACGCGCTCCACGGCGACGTGCGTTATCCAGCCCATGCCCCCTATCGCTCGATTTATCTTCCGCTCCTTGCGAGTCACATTGTTCTGGCCGTGGTCGCGCTGCCGCTGGTCCTGGTTACCTTCTTCTTTTCGATCACCGGCCACTTCCCGAAGCACCGCAAGTTGGCCCGTTGGACCTTTCCACTCTGGCTCTACGTCTCGGTCACCGGCGTCGTCACCTACGGGATGCTCCGCCTAGCTCAGCGATAGCCGCCAAATTGCATTCGTCCGGAACGCTACGGGCTCGGTGAGTGCGGATAATCTATTGCTAGAAGGAACTCGCCATGGATGCGAATGGAAAGCACACGGTCGTGTCTTCAACTCTTGACGAGTATCTCCGCAAGAGACTGAAGCCCGTTGAGGGGGCTATTCCTCACTTGAATGGAATCGAAATGTACGGAAACTCGATTCCGGCGGCCAATGCGGACGGGGACTTGTTCGAGTACATCAACTTTCAACAGCGGTACAACATCGACGCTCGTATAGAACGCGCCAAAAGACTCTCAAAGGAGTACCTGGAACCTCCATCAGAAGGGTTACCACCGCAGAATCTGGTCGACGTTCATCTGCAGTGGTTGAAATCCAGACCGGAATACGCACCGGACGACGCCAATCAATACAGGAAGTCCAAGAGCTCAGAGCAGCTAAGGATTGCGGAGAACCTCCACGAACTCTATACGACTGCGGGTGTGCTGTTGGTCGATGCTCAGGGTCACGGGAGCATTGCGGCAAAGATCGCTTCGACCGTGCATGACACCTTTCATACGGCGATGCTTTGCGAACTCGACTTGAACGGAAAAACAACGGCGGAGGTCTTCGAAATCATCAACCTCAGGCTTGCGCAATCGGTCACCGCAAGAAATGCGCTAGGCTTCAACGCGGAGGAAAGCTCTCGCGAGATTGCAACAATGATTTACGGTGAAGTGCGTCCGGACGGACTCTTTCGGTTTGTCAACTTCGGCCATCCGCCGCCGCTTGTGTTCTCTGCGGAATTCGGTAAATTCATGGATATCGGATGGAATCGCATGGTGCAATTCCCTTCTCTCGGGCTAGAGATCCCCGAGGACCACCCTGACCGGACCAGGTATGTATCCCTCATGCTCAGGCCATCGCAGATCATGCCTTCCGACCTGGATCAAATCACCCTAATGAGTCCAGGGGACATCATCTTTCTCTATACAGATGGGGTCTACGACGGTGATGAGGTAGAAAGACAACAGATCGAACGAATTATCCAGGAACTCAAGCAGAAGTCGGCGAAGGACATCTGTGGCGCAATTTTGGACTACGCGCTTCTGAATGACGAACACTTCAGGCAGACTGGTGAAGCCGACCGCATCGATGATAAAACCGTGTTCATCATTAAGAAAAAATAGAACGTCGTGCAGGTCGGGCATGCAGCGGCTCTGTGACCACTACCCGCGGGAAAATGTGCCATGGCCAGAAGGCCTTTCGTCCGACGGCGGCAGGAATTAGCTTGTGATCCTGTTCACATTCCTTGGGAGAAAAACACATTATCCGAGGGAACGTGATTGGCAACACAGCTCTGACCTAAGGCTCTCTTCCATGCTGCTCTCGATGCAAATCTGAGCGAATATCACTCGACTGACGATCTTCCAGAACGCGCCGGAGCACTTCCTTGGCGGCTTTCTGCGTGGAAGACATTTCAATTTTCTCGGCGATACCTGCATCGGGCCTCGGCCGTCATGTCAGTGTCGAACCAGGGAATCTCAAGAATCGGTGGTCGGTGCCGACGACAACAAAGTTCAACCTAGTCTCCGTCTTTATCATAGCGATTCTCAGTACTTCGTCCGCACGTATGAGCCATACCGTCCGTAGCACGGATAGCCATTTTTGTTCTTGTGCGCGTTGAGGGTTGGATCCATTCGCTTCTTGTTGAAGATCTTGCCGCATGCTGAGCATCGGTATACATATGTGGGTCCGCCTGACACCGTTCGCTGACGGCCAATTCGGGGTGCCAGTCGCATCCTCGGCGTTGCGATTGAAGGAGCTACGTAGAGTGCGCCAGTCTCGGTGAGCTCGATTGCCTTTTGGGGTCTGAATGTCTGTTGTGTGACGCTCGCACCCTCAATTCGGTCCACGCGATAAGTGCGGTCTTGGCCTGAATCGCTTCGAAGGGCATGCAATACAAAGTTGCCCTCAGCCGTCTCGCGCAAAGAATATGGCTCGATACGCCGCACGCTGCCTTCGTAGCGGAGATCAATGCACAGGTGATTAGCGGCGGCAAACCGAATTGCTTCGAGAGCCGAACGAGACTGGATAGGCACTCCCGTTGGCAACACTCGTGTACGCACAGATGTTTCGCTGGCACTCGGGTGTAGGATGGGGGGCTGTGGCAATGCTTGGCCGCCCATGAGCCAATTGAAGATCTCCGGGAGTGCACCCCAAAATTCCTCGAGCGGTGGCAATACCGGAAGCTGATGGGACAACATCTGCGGCCAGGTAACTGTCAGCGCCTCACGATGCGGCAGGAGTGAAGTGAAGGTCGGAACGACGATCGCTTTGTGCTCGCATTTC
Organism: uncultured Occallatibacter sp.; assembly: GCA_964585715.1. GTDB lineage: Bacteria > Acidobacteriota > Terriglobia > Terriglobales > Acidobacteriaceae > Telmatobacter. The sequence continues at coordinate 4,288 of CAZPEZ010000154.1, read as the reverse complement.
TGTCGAAGCACATCGAGGACATCCGCGGCTGTCGGCCGGCGCTCGATGTGGCGGAATAGATTCACCACATCGTAAAGATCACGGGGCCGAGCACGTTCCCCAAGCGCGCGAAATTTCTCGCCAAATGCCTCCTCATAGGAGTAGCAGGTGGCCCAAATCCCTTCTTCGGGCCGATCGGAATAGGGATGAAATACTTCGCGTTCTACGGACGGAAGCACCAGTCTCTCATCAGCCGTTAGATCGAGCTTGATTTTGGGCCAGCCGCCGGAAGTCGGTGACACGGGACCGCGATAACCGATTTTGCCCTGGCAGCTAGGCCTGCCGCGCGGATTGGCGTAGATTTCGAAGTCGAGCTGATCGCGAGGGACATTCAATCCCGACTGTTCCTGAACCCAGCTGACAACTTGCTCGAAGACCTCCATGAGAAACTCTTGGTCGAGATGATCTTCATCGCGCAGCGTGAAATCGAGATCCTCGGAGAAGCGATAGGTCTCGAAGTAGCACTTCTTCAGGCAGGTTCCGCCTTTAAACACCCAGCTCTCTCGAAGCGCTTCATGGGCATTGATGCCGGCGAGGACCCAACCAAGAACATAGTCTTTCTCGACAACTCCTGGCAGGCCTAGCGAGTAGGCCGTTGCTGCCTCGAGAATTTCGCGCTTGTCTATCAATTGGCCTGAGGCCTCCAATACTTCGGGACCCAGAGGTGCCATGCTGTGATCAGCCGGTCAGATGATAGATCTGGATCGAGTTTGGCATAGCCTTGGGTGAGCCGCGTGCGACACATGTTCGCCAGTTCCCCGTCGCCGAATGTGTCAGCGAGGAATCCAAGCCGCTTGAAGATTGCTCCGTTTCCGAATTGTTCGCCGTAGCTGACAAGCAATTCGCGGTCTGTGGTCTTGCCCTTTAGGTAGGTCTTCAGGCACTCGGAGACCTGATCAATTCCACCTCCGGATTCGGGAATCGCAATCATGTCGACGAGCGTTCGCGCCGGATCGGAGATTTGTACCTTCACTGATCCGCGCCACTGGGTCTTCAATCCGAACAGGCGCTCAGGGATTGTGGGCTGCACGAAAAAGCGAGCACTCTGTGCGGTTACATGTTTCCGAACGACGCGGCGCGCGGCGAAGACGAATATCTCCTGAAAGAGTTGCTCAGTCAATTCCCAGTGGTGCGCAGCGGTCCAGCCGCCAACGTAGCACGGCGAAAAGAGCGCGGGAACCAAGACCCATGGATCTGCGACCACCTGGTCACTCGAAGCGAGATCAAGTGGAACGGGTGCATAGATTCCGGGTCCTACTCTTCGCAACCAGCCCTGCGAGCGCCAGCGGGAGAGGAGCTTCGCCGCATCGAGCCGATCAATCCCGAGGATCTTCGAGGTGATTTCTACCGAGACAACTTCCTTTCCCGCTCGCAGAACGGATGCTAATCGCGCGCGCGAGATAGGAAGCCGAGATTGACCTGTGTTCATCGCTATATAAAATAGCACAAAATTCTCGTTTATTGAGACTTTAGTGTGTTTATATATAGTCGACATCGGTGAAAAACCACAGAATGGGCCGGCCGAGAAGGCGAGAACTTTGGCCAAAATTCACCGTCTTCTGCTTTCTTTTCAGTGAGTTGGAAGAGATCGTTTCCGACCAGTCCACGGTCTGGTTCGGGGTGGTTTGGAGGCACCACCTATATGTTGCATGGTGTGGACAGGCGGAGGCGAGGCAAAAGGAAAAAACTGAATATCGAATCCATAGGTAGAACCAAGAAAGGAGGCGAGGGCTATGACCATCGAAAAGCTTCAGCGTCTGGAGAGGGCGGCTGAGGACGTCGGCACGTAAAAGAACTCTTTCCCGATGCAGATTTGCGCTTCTTAGAAGCTCGGCGCGACGAGTTGAATGCGCGCTTGATGTCGTATGCGCTGACGATCGACGAACCGGACGAGTACTCGGTCGAGTTTGGTATGCAATAAGCATCGGCAATGCGAATGTGGGAAGCGCCTTCCGTTTCCCACATTCGCTTGAGCCGTGGCGGCGGCAACGAAGACTGCCCATTGACTCGGAGTCTCAATCGCGCGAATCGGCTGATTCGATCGACGGCTGAATCTTACTTTCACTGAACCCCCGTCGGTCTCCCACGCACCAATAAAAGCCGATCCCGGGCAACTGCGAGGTGTGCGTCGAGTGTGCCCTGGCGATGACGGTTTAGAACCGTTGGGTTCCCATTTGGGAGTGACTGAAAATTTCTTAATCTTCTTCCTCCCATTCGCAGTTGCAAAGTTCGGTGACCTGTGGCGGATTGGCCTTCAGGTTGATGCAGAGATTTTCATGCCGTGCCGCATCGAAATGAAATTCATCATCGATTGGATGCTTCAGCTTGATCTTGCCTTCCTTCAACCTTTTCAGAAGCTAGATCTGCTTTCCCTCATTGTCGGGTAATAGCAAAAAACCCCAACAACAGTCGTTACGTTCACGCTGGTAGCGTGCAACGTGCTTGCAAAAGCCGAGGTCAGCAGTCACAAGCATCGCCTTCTTGTGCTTGCAGAGATCCATAATCCACGGATAATCCTTGGTCCCTTTTGGGAGACCGCATTCGACGGTCGTTCGTGAGTCCGCCGGCAGATAAGGTTTGAGCGCAGCGCTGAGATTTTCATCGATGATGAACGGCTGCTTCTTTTTGCTCATCAAGGGCATGACGATAAGCATATTCCTTGGTGGCACGAACTTCATTTACTTCTTAATCATCAGCTGCCCGGCGAGACACAATGGCCAAAAGCACTCAAGATGGTAGGGGCGATTTCCCACGTCAGATCCGACCTTCAAGGAATGGCTTCAGTGGTACGAGGTGGAGAAGCCTCGCGGGACGGCCGAAGAACTCGAGAAAGAACTCAGGGGTCTCATCCGCAAGTGCAATCAGACGGCTCTTCTGGCTCTTCTTGCGCAGCTCGCCGAGAACTTCAGTGATCGGAAGCTCTAAGACTCAGGCTTATCGTAAATGGAAAATGGTCGCCGACAGTGGCGACCATTTTTCTGGAAGAGACTTTACTCGGAGGCGTATCGGAGAGCGTTATGTACGGTTCGCGGGGAAACCTTCGGAGCCCAGAGTTTCTCTACAGTTCTTGTAAATTCGACGAGGATAAGGTTCTCTTCCAGCTTTCCGTCCTTCACATGTGTTCGGATCTTCTTTTCGGCCGCGTCAATCGCGTCGCTATGCTCGGGGTGCTTAAGTCGTTGCCTTTCAGCCTCATGGGTCATGCAGTCAAAAATCGCGTCATCGTTCTTATCAATCGTCATATATACAGCTTAAAGGCGCGAATTCGCACGTGGTCCTGTATCCTCACCTGCGGTGAAGAGTTCCGCCGCTGGAGGCCTGCGCTACCTTGCGGGCGCGCGGCCGCGGCATCGCCTTGATCGGGTCTGATAAGCTTTCACCCAAAACTTATGGGACAAACCACTGAAAAGAAATCGATTCCAAAGAGCATGATCCTCGTCGGATGCGGTGCTGCAATTGTTATCGATCTCGCATCAGAAGCTTTGAAATTCTTATCATCGGCGGTTTGGTACGAATTCAAACGGTTTTGGGATGAGCATGCTTGGGACTATAGGAGAATCTACATCGCAATACCATTGGCTGATATATGTACGCCGTATCTTTAGTGGCTTGTCTGAATTTGCTCATTCGAGGCCAAACTACAACGACTCACATTTCCGAGAGAGCAACGGGCCAATCTACGTGAAATCCGCCTTCAACCACGTGGCCTGGATACACTTCGAGACAATCGCGGTTGCTTATGTGCTTGCCATCATCGCGCGGCCTAAAATGCGCGTTTCGCCCGCAACGATAAGGGCCTGAAGTGGACGACCGTCGCCAAGATCCGGAGCCTCATGAGTCGGGTCTATGCGGTGGGATTCGCTCACGAAAAGGTGACCAAGAACCCGGTCTTCGCTGTCGAGATCAGCACGACCTCGGAGTACGAGGCCATCGTGATCCCACCGCCGCAGACGGTGGCTATCCTTGGTCTGCTGGCCAATAACCTGCTGCACTTTACCCTCGTGCTGACCTGCGCGGCGACCGCTCTTCGCGCATCGGAGATCGTGGCGCTTCGCTGGTCCGATATCCGCTGGGATGAGGGGCGCATTCGCATCTCCAAGCGTTGGGCCAAGGGCAAGGATGGCAAACCCAAGACCGACGCCTCGGACGATTATGTGCCCATGCATCCGGTCCTGGCCTTGAGCCTGAAGGACTGGCAGAGAAAGAGTCCCTACTCGAAGAGCACGGACTTTGTCTTCCCGTCCATCAA
>CAZPEZ010000153.1:0-7997 GCA_964585715.1 uncultured Occallatibacter sp. | reverse complement strand
CCCTCTGTCTATTCGGCCTTGCCCAGAGAGTTCTCCGCATAGACCTTTTGAAAGAGTGCGAATGCCTGCTTCTTCCGCCCGTCCTCTGAGACCAGGCCTTTTCGGTTATATCCATCCTGCAGCTTGGGGATGTTTCGGGTGGGAGAGCGGAAATCAACGAGGATCCATGGAATGGTGCCGCGTAGTTGTGGGATCTTTCCGAGCATGACGAACTGGTGCTCGAACACGTACACCTGCTGCTCCTCAGTCCAGCGCTGATTGATCGGACCGTGATCGCCAAATTTGGCCTCGGCTCCAAACTCGCTCATGAGCACGGGCTTCTGGGGCAATGTCCAATGAACCTTGTCGGCATCTTCCGGCGTCATGTCGTACCATCCCACATACTCGTTTTGCCCGATCACATCCAGCGCGTCACAGAGCGGATCGTCGTTGACCATCTCCAAGCCATTGGCCCTTGGGCCGATGATCGCGGAGGTGATGAGGCGAGTCGGATCGAGTCGGCGAGCTTCGTTTGCCAGGTCGGTAAGAAACTTGGTGCGGGTCGGATTGTTGGGGGTCTCGTTGGAGACGGACCAGAGAATCACCGATGCCTTGTTGCGGTCGCGCCGAATCATCTCCTCGAGCATGAAGACGGCCTTTCGATAAACCTCGGGTTTGTCGAAGGAGATGTGCTGCCAGTTGGGTATCTCTGACCAGACCAGGATGCCATCGCGGTCGGCGGTGCGCTCCATGCGCTCATCGTGGGGATAGTGAGCCAGTCGCACGAAATTGGCGTGCAATTCCTTCAAGTAACCGAAGATGGTGTCGGCATCTTCCTGAGACCAGGCGCGTCCGCCGCGGACGGGAGCTTCGGCGTGCAGATTGGCTCCTTTGAGAAAGATGGCCTTGCCGTTCAATAGAATGCGCGTTCCAGCGACTCGGATATCGCGGAAGCCGATTTCGTCGGTTAAATGGTCTTCGCCGGCCGCGAGATTCACCTTATAGAGCTTGGGCGATTCGGGCGACCAGAGAACCAGCCGCTTGGCTTGTACGCTGAAGGTTGCCTTCCCTTGAGCATCCGTGAGGGCAGTGGCCTTGGCGCCAGCTTCAGGGACGTCGACAGTGACGGAGGTTCCTGCCGGTGCATCGAGCACGTGGACATATCCGGCAAGTTCTGTGTTGCCGGGGTCAAACGCAGGACCGTGGACTAAGTGCACGTCGTAATCGTCAATGAAAGCTTCGGGGACGGTGACGAGCGAAACGTCGCGGGTGAGACCTCCATAATTGAACCAGTCGATGCCGACGGAGGGGATGCCGTCGACGAGCCGGGTGGCGTCGACGGCGATGACAACGAAGTTCGAGCCGGGAAGGAGTACAGCGGTGACTTCGCAGTCGAAGGGCGTGTAGCCGCCCTCATGGTCGCAAACCCTCTTCTGGTTGACCCAGACGTGTGACCGGTAATTGGCGGCGCCGATATGGAGGAAGGTGCGCGAGTGCGGCCTGAGCTGGACCTCGAAGTCACGCTGATACCAAAGTACGCCCTCGTAGTTGAAGAGCTCGGGTACCTGGGTGTTCCAGTCGCCTGGAACCTTCAGCGTGGGTGCCGTCGAGAAGTCGTACTCCTGGTTGTGTCGCCCCACGAGGTTGGGGTGCTCGTTCATGGCGTAGGACTTGTCATTGATCTCGCCGGTGGAGGTGTAGAGGGCCCGGCCAGGGGATTGGTCCACGAGGTAGTGCCAATCTCCGTCGAGGCTGACGACGTTGCGGTGATCGACGCCGACAAGAAGGGTTTCGAATGGTTTCTGGGCGGACGCCGGAAGCACAGCTAGGATGCAGCCCGCGAGGAATGCAATCGTGAGAGGAATCGTGCGCAATCCGGTTGCGCGGTCATAGGACACCAACATCGAAGGAACACCTCGGCCTCGAGAGTACAGCTTTCCCGGCCTGCGATGCGAGAGAAGAAGACCGTGGAAGCGAAGACCGCGGAATCTCCAGTTCCTTCGTCGGCTCCTGTGCCACCCACCTTTCTGAAGGCGGTTCCGGCTCCGTCGTCTCTTCTTCGCCGGTCTCCAGAATGTCAGCCGCGCCGAGCAGAATCTCGAGGGCCGCTCGTCAACCGGGAAGGCTTTCCTAGAGGGCGAGTCGGCGCTGACTTGAGAGAAGATTCAGTTCTCTGATGCGAGTCGGAAACTCAGACACTAGTGTGGGCGGGTTGGACTTTGAGCCCGACCGAGCTGCATCCTTCCCGGCCGCGCGTGCGACTGCGTGTACTGGCCGAAGATCGCCGTCGCTTGGGATACCCTTACTGTTGCGGCGGGAAGGCTGGGCAGTGAACAGCAGCGGGGCTACCGAATCTACGTGGAGGAGAAGCCGGTGGTACGCAAGCGGAAGCGCAGGCGCCGATGTGAGACGGGGTTCAAAGTACTCGCAACGGGAGGGTTGCAGGACAAGAAGAACCGGTTGTCCCGGTTTGAAAGTTGAGGCGCTCCGGCGGGTTGAGCGCAGCATGAGTTCTATGCAGACTGTGACGAAGAGTTGGGGCGCCTTCCTTCCTGCGCTCCCTGAATTGCATATCGCCCCCTCTTGGCCATTTTCTCGAAGTGCTCGATGGCTCCAAGCTGAACGCCCAGTTGCACAGCGACGATTCGCGCACTCGCTCCAGCCTCCAGCATATGAACGCCACACGCGATTCGGATCAGGCGGGGCGTCCAAGCTCGAACGCAGTCGTCCGAAATGCGGTCAAGAGATCTCACGCAGAGTCGGGCTTGGTGTTTAGGATTCATGATGCCCTTCATTCTGGAACCGATAAACAAAGCGGGCGTGCAGTCCAGAGGGTACCCCATACGACCCAGCAGCGCAGCACGCTCCTCTCGCCACGCCTTCAGGGAGTCCACCGCCCACGGACCTAGAGGGAGTTTCTGCCCGTCCGAAGGCCTCACGAGAGTGGCAGAATCCCAGCCGATGCTGGAGACATCCAGAGCTACAACCTCCGATGGCGTTAACCCTTCGTAATAGAGATGGTGAATCGCACGGTCTCGCGGGGCTTGAATCCTTTCCAGCCTTTTGCGAATTCTTTCCTTGGAAGGTACAAGATACACTCGTCGTTCTGCTTGTACGGCTTCGAGGAGTTTCCAAGGATTCTGCCTTATCATGCCCTCGTTTCCGAGAAAACGGAAGAAGGACGACAGACATCCGTGGGCTTTTGCGACGGCGGCCTCTCCCACGGCAGCCGAGCGATAAGCCACGTACTCTTCGATTTCGTCATACCCCATTCGCGCAACAGCTTCGATCAAATTCGAGCCCATGTGAGGCTCTACCCAGGGCGCGAACTGCTTCAGCTCAGAGCGGTAGCTTACTGCCGTGTGTGCATTGGGGATCTGTGCTATGAATTTCTCGATCCACTTCTGGATCGAATCCGGATTGTCATCCATTGCCACCCTCCTGGTCTTGCGTTGGGTCGAATGATGAGGCTGTTCCAGTACCGTCCTGGTTCCTAGTGGGGTCCATCCCGTTCGCTCGGATGAAACTGCCGGTGGGCTTCCTGCAATTCTTCGAAGGGCACGGCTGGGACGTAAATCATTGTTACCTTCTCGTCGCCATGACCGAGATTGACAGATATTTTTTTAATCGAAACGCCTGCGTTTGCTTTGTGCTGAGCCCAACTGTGCCGGTACACGTGGGGGGTGATCTCATGGACGATGCAGTTGATTCTTGAGAGGCTCAAACGAGTCCCGTACCTCGTGAGAAAAAGCGCTTCGCTCCGAGCCTTGTTTCCAGACTTAGCCCTGAGCTTGGGCCTTGCATGCTTGAGATAAAACTTAACCGCCTCAACACCCCGCCGGTCGATCTGAACTGTCCGCTCTTTGCCGCCCTTGCCTTTGACCAACACCGTCAAATCTTTCAGATCGAGGTTCCTAAGGTCGATGTTGGCGCATTCCTCACGCCGTACGGCTGAAGCATAGAAAAACTCCTTCAAAGTCCAATCTCTGATAGCAAGGGGCGAGGCGTTCGGTTCATGGGCAATCTTCCATGCGTTCCCGAGGATCTCCTTCACTTCGTCCTCGGACCGAGAACGTGGCTTATTCGACCAGGTCTTTTTAATCCTTAGAAAAGTTGCGGGACTGAAGCCAAGTCTTCCTGTTTTCATCAGCCACAGATAGAACCCCCTCAACATGGAGAGCTCTTTGGCGGTGTTACGGTCGGTAGTGTCCCCAGCCTTCAAGAACTTCCGGAGGTCCGACGCCTCGGCTTCCAACAGCGAAATGCCCGCCGCAAACAAAAAAACTGAATATTTCAAAAGTTCTAGGCGGTAATTGAAGACAGTCTTCTCTCCCCATTTCTTGGCGCCGCCGCGGCGACGACAGAACTTCTCAATCAGCTCTTGATCCGCGGCGTGTTTGGCCGTACAGTCAGGGCAAATCACAAACGCCACCTTTCTCAATCGTTGCCGCGTATCCTTTGCGCGGTCGTCGACCATGTTGGGTCTCACGCCAACGGATCGCGAGAGATCCTCTTGTTGAGCAGAAGCCATCCATAAAAGCCGCGCAGCATCGAAAGTTTCCGACTTGCAACGCGTGCACCATCCTCTTTGTTGCGAAACAAAAGCAGGTATTCGTCGATATCGCGCTTCTCGATGTCAAATACCGTCTTCCTGCGCGGTACGGCGAAGACTGCGAAATGATCAAGTTCACCCCGAAGGATCAACGAATATCGCCTCTCCTTGCCGATTGCTACCTTGTAACTGCAGAAATCACGGATCGCCAGACTTCCTTCCTTGAAACCACGAGCACATGCCGGGTGGTACATGCATAACCCTTCTCCCGCCGTCGTCGGCTCTAGGTGATGGAGGGGCGCAGCAAGTCCGCGCTCCAGGACGCAACCCCATAGGGCGACTTCGAATGGATCGCTGCGCGCATGAAATTGCCGCAGGCTCAGGGAGCAGCCGCACAGCTTGGATGAAGAAGCACTTTATTGCTGGAATCTAAAGGTCACGCTGAACCGTAGGTGTCTTGGACGCGCTGCGCCTAAACGCACTGAGGCGGGAAGACGTGCAAGTCCAAGGGCACACCAGGTATTTGGGACCTTTTTTCTTGTCGCCAATCAGTCCGGCGCCCGCACTGAGCCTGCGGTGCCGTACAGGCACACTTCACCTGTACTGTGGCGGGGACGTCGTCCGTGAGGCCCGGCGAGGTCCCGATTCCAAAGCGTGTTCCACGGCACAAAACTGCTGCCTGCCCCGGGTATCAAGCACGGCGGCTCGCCCGGTTGGAAATCGCTTCTCTCATTCAATCAATTGCAGCCCGCGTCAATATTGAACTCGGGCTGGACGGATGGCTCAAGGCAAAGTTGCCCTCGCGGCATTCGTGCAGCGTACGGCAGGTGGTACGCGGAATCCGCGTTCGCCCGAAGCGTACGCCAACCCACACATCGCAATGTGCGTGGTGTACTGTGATGCGATCGACACATCATGTAGTACTTGATGTAAAGGCTATATCTATCTGATGAGATTGTGCAATAGAGTAATGCGGAAAAATTTTAAATAGGTTACCCATAGCGAGCGATCCTGTGAAGGATCCCTCCCGCGACCATGATCGGAGTGAAGATCTGCAGATTATCTCTGCAGAATTTCATCTATTCTCTTCGCTCATTGAGAGCGGCTCTCGTGGCAATGAGATGAAAGCCTGCGAGCCGGGCACGGGACTCGACGTCTTTTAGAACGTTGCGTCCCTCCGAGACTCTGCCCGATGTGGTCTCCACTTCACCCAGGGCCAGCTCGGCTTCCAGCTCGTAGCCCAAATATCCTGAACGTCGGGTGCGCGCGGCTATCTCGTCGAGAGCCCGAATTGCGTCCGTCGGCTTTCCGGCCGCGGCCTGCACTCTTGCTTCTCCGATCGCCGCTCGCAAGCCGACCGAAAAGTCCTGGCTTTGTGCCAGCAGAGGATGGGCTGCAGAGGTTTCTTTCTCCGCATCCGCCACTTTTCCCTGGGAGAGATCAATGCGGGCCAATAGACTGTCGGCGAGAATCTCGTCATCGCCCAAGCCCTCCTTCCGGAATTCTGCTCTCGCCTGGGCGATCGCATGGGCGGCTTCGCCCGTGTGTCCATCCTCCATCAAGAGCGAGGCCAGCGCCATTTGAGTCTCGGCGATGTTTCCTTTTTCCCCCATTCTCTCTCGGAGCGCGATCGACGCGTTGTAGCTGTCACGAGCCGCCGCCAGGTTGCCTTGCGCCGTTGAAACGTCTCCCAAGCTGAAGAGCGCATAAGCAACTCCGCTTTGATCGCCGATCTGTTTGGACAAGTCTTCGGACCGCTGGTACATCTTACGCGCGGCCTCCAGGTCCCCTTGCCAGCGAAGAACCTCACCGAGGTTGTAGAGAAAGGTGCTGGTTCTTTCCTGGTCGCCGATCTCGCGCGATGCAGCCAGTCCCTCCTCCAGCATCTTCTTTCCTTGGTTGAGGTCGCCCTGCTGAATGGTGCGGGCAGCGATATTCCCCAGGACGGCTGCGGCGCTGGATTTATCGCCGACCGCGCGAAACATGAACAGCGCTTCATTCAAGCTCTTGATGGAGCCGGATAGATCTCCTTGTTGCCCCATTGCGTTGGCGAGATCATTGAGCGTAATTGCAGTGCCGCGCACATTGCCGGTTTCACGCTGTGTCGCCAAGGCGTCGTTGTAGGCTTTGACCGCATCGGAAAAATCGCTCCGATCGAAGTAGACGATCCCGGTAAGTGAAAGGGCCTTTGCCACTCCAGCTCGATCGCCGGCAGCGTCCGAGATTCGTGCTGACTCTTGCGCGCTCCTGAGCGCGTCCTCGAGTTTGCCTTGTTTTTCGAGGGAACTCGCCTCAAGTGTGAGGGCGCGGGCCTGGAGAAGCTTGGCACCAAGTGACTGCGCGCGGGTGAAGGCAGCTTCGGCGGCGGTCTGCTCTTCTTTGTACGCACCTTTGACATCTAAGACGTCCGCCCGCTCGAGATCGATGCGAGGATCGTCGCGGTCTGGTGGCGGGAGCTTGCGCAACGCAGCCAGAGTGGTGAGGGCTTCATCGACGGTTCGAGCGCGCTTTTGGGCATTCGCCAAGCGTAAGCCGTATTCAATGTTGTCCGGGAAGAACTCGAACAGTGAGCGGTAGATGTCGACTGCCTTGTCCCATTTACGATTGAGCTCCCAATCCCTGCCTTCGATCCACAGGCGCTCTTCACGCCCGAGGCCGGAAGAAAGGTCACGCGCCTTCTTTGATTCTTCCTGAGCGTTCTGGTCATAGCCCGTGCCTGCCCAGGCATCCGCCAGGGCCGAATGGCCAAGTGCGAAGTTGGGATCGGCAGCAACGGCGTCTTGGAGCGATGTGCGAGCGGACATGACATCCGCAATACGAAGTTTCGCCAGGCCTTCGGAATAAAGGCGTTCTGCCTTAGAATTGCTCGGCAGTGAGGCTCGCACCAACGCCGCTTCACCGGGCGTCATTTCGCCCACACCAAGCTTTTGGCGCAAGTCTGTTCCAGCCCGGGTTGCGAGGCTGTCCAGGTCGCTTTCCTTTCCTTTTTCGGAAATCGTCGCAGCAATCTCGCCCGTCTGCGTGTCCTGTAGCCAGAGATCAATGCGAATCTGTGCTCCCGGTCTGCCGCCCTGCTCGAGATAGGAGCCCATGACCACGTAGTCGCTGCCCAGATACCTCCGCAGAACCTCTAACGTGTCACGAGCCAAGGTCTGCACGCCCGTCAGCTTTAAGTCCGCGCTGGCGCGCGAGACATTTTCTCCCGGGATAGTCCGCAGCCTTCCTCCCGCAGCCAACTCCGCGGTCAACATCTCGGGCAGAGCCGTGGATACCCACTGTTTGTCAGCCCAGCCGGAGAGATTGCGAAGCGGCAATACTGCAATCGATCGCCGAATTGCAATCGGTTTCGTCGTCTCCGAATCGGTTGGGGCAGCGGGCTGGCGGTGCATCCTCTGCATGAGGAACAGGCCGCCGAGAATCAAAACGAATAGCACGAGCGACGCGAGCACCATTCGCGGCGCGAAGC
>CAZPEZ010000152.1:0-8037 GCA_964585715.1 uncultured Occallatibacter sp. | reverse complement strand
CACTGAAATCGGGATTTTTCGCCAACTACCGCGAAAATGACGCGCGGCTTTCATCACCTGGCTTGTTTCGCTACCGAAAAAGTCACCCTGAAGGTTTCATCGTGACAACCTCGCCCATCGTTGCGGAGTACCGTCTGCGGTTCTACGACACCCATACCAATGAGCGACTCGACATCGTGTACCGCCGCGGCGACGTATATTCTCCGGAGGCGCTCAACCGCCTCGACTTCTACCTGCGGGACTACCGCACCGGTGACGTACACCATTATGATCCGCATGTGTTCGACCTGCTGCATCAGCTGACCGCCTCTCTAGGTCGTCCTTACGCGGAGATTAACGTCATCTGCGGCTACCGCACGCCTCGCACCAACGAGTCTCTGCGTTCGCGAAGCGTCCACAGCGGTGTCGCCCAGCACAGCCTACATATGCAGGCAGAGGCTATTGATATCCGGCTGCCCGACGTGCCCACTTCCCAGTTGCGCGACGCTGCCATCGCCCTGCATCGTGGCGGGGTCGGCTACTACCGCGTCTCCGACTTCGTTCACATGGACGTTGGCCGGGTCAGGTATTGGTAGGGGTTGCTGCCCTAGCCACCCGTGGAACTCACCTGACTCAAGCTCGTCTCTTTTCTTAGAAGCGGCATTTTCCGTAAAACAACCCTATGAACAATCTAATGAACCTCCCGCGTCTCGTTTTCGTGCTCTCTCTCGTTGTGCTGTGGCTCTCCGCCAACCTCGGAGCCTTCATTGGCCAAAGGCTGCTGCCGTTGAAAGAAGAAGAACGGGAAGACTTCGGCCTTGTCCAGGCCGCCATCCTGACACTGCTGGGCCTGCTAATCGGATTCACTTTTTCTATGGCCGTCAGCAGGTACGATCAGCGGAAGAACTATGAGGAAGCAGAGGCCAACGCGATCGGTACGGAATACGTCCGGGCAGACCTGTTGCCTGCCACCGATGCGGCAAGAGTGCGTGATCTACTGAAGAACTATCTCGATCAGCGGGTTCTATTTTATGAAATCCGCGATGAGCGTCAGTTGGAGCGGGTCAACGCCTCCACGGCTCAACTGCAAACGGAACTGTGGTCCACCGTCCAAGCTCGCGCTGCCGCGTTGCCGACACCAGTGGTTGCCCTCGCCGTTTCGGGCATGAACGATGTGCTGAACTCGCAAGGGTACACTCAGGCCGCGTGGTGGAACCGCATCCCAGTTGCGGCATGGGGTCTGATGTCAGCAACCTGTTGATCGGCTATGGCGCGCATCGATTGTGGCGGCCTTTATTCTTTGTTTTACCGTTCGCTGTCGCTATCTCATTCTTTCTAACTCCCGTTTTTTGTTCTTCGGAAGTGTAGGCGGCGGCTCAGTTGTTTTGGGCGGAGTATGCTCGTGCCACCGGTTGCCCGGCCCGAAGGAGATATAATGAGGCTCGAATGGCAGATGAACAGAGCCACACAACGGACACATCGGGCAGTCCGCGGCATCCTGGCATGGCTTGGATACCCGTCGGAACGTTCCGCATGGGTACCGAAGACTTTTATCCCGAAGAGCGGCCAGTTCACGAAGTTAGCGTAGATGGTTTCTGGATCAATCGGCTACGAGGTCACGAACGAACAGTTCGCGCGCTTCGTGGATGAGACCAGCTATAAGACGCTCGCCGAGCGTCCGCTCAATCCTGCGGACTTCCCTGGTGCTCCTCCCGAAAATCTTGTGCCCGGCTCCATGCTGTTTCACAAAACCGACGGCGCGGTCGACTTGCGCGATTACGTCAACTGGTGGGCCTGGGCGCCGGGAACGAGTTGGCGCCATCCGCTGGGGCCAGGATCCTCGCTCGAAAGTCTTCTACAACATCCCGTGGTTCACGTTGCTTATGAAGACGCCGAAGCGTACGCGCACTGGGTAGGGAAAGAACTGCCGACCGAAGCGGAGTGGGAGTTTGCAGCTCGCGGTGGACTCGACGGAAAGAAGTATGCGTGGGGCGATGAGCCTTCTCCCGGCGGCAAGGCGATGGCCAATAGTTGGCAGGGAGAGTTTCCCTGGCAAAACCTGCTCCACGACGGCTTCGAGGGGACTTCCCCAGTCGGATCCTTCCCGCCGAACGGTTACGGCTTGTACGACATGGCGGGCAACGTATGGGAATGGACTTGTGACTGGTTTGTCCAGCGGCACGCCGACGAAGTGGTCAAGGCCTGCTGCGGCCCGGCAGTCAATCCGCGCATTGTCTCGCCCGACAAGAGTCATGATCCCGCGCAGGCGCAGTTTCGGATTCCGCGCAAGGTTGTCAAAGGCGGCTCACACCTGTGCGCGCCCAACTACTGCTTGCGTTATCGTCCAGCAGCACGGCAGCCGCAGATGGTCGACACCAGTATGAACCACATCGGGTTCCGCTGCATCGCACGTCATCCGGAGACAGACGGGAACGGAAAGTCTTCGTGAAGTGCCATGGAAGAACGAACATTTGGCGAACATGGGTCTCACCCTAACACGCTGGTTGATGTACGAACTGGAACCCAGCTCGCGGTCCCCATGCGAGACACCTGCCGATCCCGCTGTAACAAATGACAGTTGGCACTGATTCCATACTAGTGGTGTACTACCTTTCGTACTCCGTTGTCACAAAACGAATGCAGGCCCAGCGCAAGTTGCAATTCGGACACGCCCGAATGTCGAAGGTTAGCCCGACCATCGGAACCGACGGTTTGCGCTCCCAATCCCGTCTCCGAAACGCGACGCGGGGTTCGGGAGCGAACGATGCGCGCGCCATGTCCTATACTCTCGGTTTCATGGGCCTGCCGCTAATCAAGGCGGGCGAACAACCAGCTTTGGCATTACGGTGGAGGTGCCGATGCTGTCCGGTGCTGCGGCCCACGTTCATCGGAGAACTGGAATGAAGAGACTACAAATGGCGGTGCTGCTCGGGTTCGTTGCGCTCTTTGGCAACCTTCTCGTCGACTGGCTAACACATAGAGAGCCCGAGCCGAATGAACTCATTGGCGCATTGGTGATAGGGATGGTCCTGTCGTTGGGTTTTCGTACCAAGCAATCGAAGTCGTAAATCTTGAGGAGAAAAACCCAGGGTGAACCTGCCAAGCTTTCCGAACGTCGACTTGTTTGCTGCGGCCGTCAACGCCCTGTACGGTGTGCTACTCGCCCGCAATCCGTCGCACAATCGCGGCTACACTGGCGTGGGGCTGCTGATCATGGGCTATCTCGGCGGAATCGGCGGCGGCGTTACGCGCGACCTGTTGCTCAATGAATTCCCTGCGCCGCTCAGGGGGCCGACCTACCCTGCCGTGTGCCTTCTAATGGGTTTGCTGGGGCTGGGCATTTATGGCTTCTCCGAAGCGTGGGAGGAGCGGTTCCGCACGAGGTTTATGGCCTTCTTGAAGTCTTTCACGCTGCCCTGGTTTGCGATCCTGGGCGCGCACAAAGCGCTTGAGCACAACGTTGGGATCTTCGCCGCGATCGTCATCGGGCTGATCGCCACCACCGCTGGCGGGGTGCTGATCGACGTCTTCTCCGGGGTCACGCCGGAGATCGTGAGGCCGGCGGAGCATCTGGTCACGGCGGCGCTGCTGGCAAGCACGGTCTACACGCTGCTCGCGGTGTGGGAGAAGGGAAGGAACGCCTTCTTTCCCGTCACGCTGATCGCGGTAGCGGTTGCGTTCACCTTCCGCGTGTTTGCTGTGCGGGAGCACTGGCCGCAGTTCGTGCCGCTCGATGCGCCGCCCGAAGGCCCGGAAATCGCACCCGCCGCCGGCCCGAGAGTGCGCAAGTGAACGCCTTCTAAGAAACCGGGCGCATAGTGCTGTATCCGCTTTGATAGGAGACTCGAAATGGTCCTGCCCAGCTTTCCGAACGTCGACTTGTTCTCCGCTGCCGTCAACGCTCTAAACGGTGCGATCGTCGCCCAAAATCCGTCGCACAACCGCGGCTACACTGCCGCGGGGGTGCTCATGATGGGCTTCTTCGGCGGCATCGGCGGCGGCGTGTCGCGCGACGTGCTGCTCAATCAAATACCCTCGCCGTTCAAGGATCCGAAATATTTTATAGTGTGCATCCTCATGGGCTTGCTGGGGATGGCGATTTATCGCTACGCGGCTCCGAAGGAGGAATTGTTCCACACGAGGCTGCGGGAATACCTCAAGTCTTTCTCGCTGCCCTGGTTTGCGATTCTGGGCTCGCACAAGGCGCTCGAGCAAGGCCTTGGGTTCACCGGTGCAGTCCTTGTCGGGCTGATCGCCACCACCGCGGGCGGGGTGGTAATCGATCTCTTCTCCAGGATCACGCCGGTCATCGTGAGGGCAGATAACCAGCACGCCACGACGGCGGTGCTGGCGAGCACGGTCTACATACTGCTCGCGCAGCACTTCAAGAGTTCCAACTCCTTCTTTCCCATCACGCTGATCGCGGTGGCCGTTGCTTTCACCTTCCGCGTGTTAGCTGTCCGGGATCACTGGGGGTCGATCGGGCCGTTTTGCCCCACCCCCAGCGACGACCAGGAGGTCGTGCCACCTCCAGTTCGATAGTCTAGAACCACGGTGCTCTTTTTTACTGGCTCGCATCTTTCTCGGTCGCACACGTTCGCGACCCGGCAGTGCCACGCTGACAAAATTTCTCCGGCAGACCTTTCGTCTGCCGGGTATTGGTAGGGGTTGCTGCCCTAGCCATCCCCCGCGACCAGCACTCTGCTGGCCTGTATGATCGTTCTGTTTTGACCATTGCTTTGCGGAGTAGCGTTGC
The DNA here is from genome assembly GCA_964585715.1 of uncultured Occallatibacter sp. Classification (GTDB taxonomy): domain Bacteria; phylum Acidobacteriota; class Terriglobia; order Terriglobales; family Acidobacteriaceae; genus Telmatobacter. The sequence goes on along the minus strand of CAZPEZ010000152.1, from coordinate 3,302 downwards.
GCGGAAGATCTGAAATTAAGGATGGAGAATTGTTCCCGTTCGTGCTCCGTGCCCGTGGAACTTTCACAGGCTCAGAATCGGCTCTTCTTGTAGTCTACGTTCAGTCCACAGTAACAGCGGTGTGTGGAAAAGCCGTCGTTGCCTGAACCTTGAAAACGGAAACGAACGGTCAGTCACAGCAGAGACACGAGCACCGTTTCAGCGACTGCCCTTACTCCTGCTCCTTGTCTTCGGGACTGCTAGCGGCGCGCTTGGCTAAAACTTCTTTTTCTTGCATACGCTCTTGCCGGCGTAGATCCTCCAATTCAGCTAGTTTCTCCCTTCGAATTTCCGACACTGCCTTTCTTTCTTCTCGCCACAACCTGATCCTTTGAATCCATGAGGACCCAGCGGCCGCGGCTTTGACCTTCTGTCTTTCCGCTCGCTCAGCTTCTCTTTCTGGTTTCAAGGCATCCCATTGCTTTTTTCGGAGAGCGAAGCGCATGCGTATTTCCACTTCGCGCTCTTCCTCCAGTTGATTGAGCAGCCGCCTGTGTGAAGCCACCACGTCGACGAGCGCGCTGGTGGTCCACGCGAAAGTGAACAATCCGGAGATGCCAATGATCGAGCTGATGATCCGCCAATGTTCTCCAACGTCAACCTTCCCCATGCCAAGCGTGGTGTAACAGTTGGCGCAGAAGTAGATCGCATCGTCGGCGTGCACGATTAAACCTGTGAGATAAAGGGCAAGAGCCCAGATCAAGACCTCCACAATGTGCAAAAAGAGCATCAGGAAGACCGACCAACCGAACAAGAACAAAGCCGCCGCAATACGGGGCGGCTCCAAGCGCAACCGGCGTTCGCCCCGAGTTTGCTGCACGAGAATCCTGTGGAGTCCAGCTCCGTGGAACAGGGCGATAAACACCAAGACGAAGGCGCCAATACCGAGCGCCGCTAGCGGTTTGAATTCGTCCGGAATATTGTCTAGGAGCGTCAGCATGTTAGCCCCGTAGTCTCCCCGCTGGTTCACACGTTGCTACAAGCCATGGGTGTGCGACGATACTCACGAGCGCGATCTCGATCCTCTGAGCCCCCAAACCCCTTGGATGATGCCGAACAGAGCGGCAGTCGTCAGACCAAACAGCAGCATTCCGTTCAGCGCCTCCAACGCCCCCATGACCTGCCAATGTCTTTCCAAATTGAGATTCTCGTGTCCGTAGGCCGTTATCGCGTTCAGCGAGTAGAGAACCGCGGAGCTGTTGTCTGGCAGAGCACCGAGAAGCCGATAAGCACAGGCCCAGATAATTCCTTCCGCCCCATGCAGGAGAACGGCCGACAAGGCTGCGCCCCCGATGATCACCGCAAACACAACGAGGAAGCGGTAACCTTCTAAGACCCGATTTTGAATGCGCTCCGCCGTCTCCTTAATGAGCAGGAGGCCGTAGACATGGATGCCTATTGTCAAGACGATCAATGGAAGACCCCATGCCCAGTCCGCGGACCAAGGGGCGGCAACACTTAGAGCGGAGTGAGCACTTGTCACAGCGCCTCCAGGGGATCGGGGTGCTCGCCTACGGTGTGCGGACCTGACCGCCGATCACTGGCGTTTTCACAGGCTTTGCCAGGCCGAAGAACTCCACGAAGGCATTGCCGCCGCATCGCGTTGTTAGGCTTTCGTCCGGAACTTTCTGGATACAAACCTCGTTCAGGAGATCAATGTTGTTTGCGACCCAGACGTTCCCCGCAGGATCGACTACAACTCCGGTCAAATACTGCATACCTTTTCCCGCATATCCAGTCTTAGGCGGGGAGATCGGGTCGCCCGTCTTGCTCCCCGGTGGGCACGTCTCAGTGCGTACGCCGCAGAGTTCGGTTACAGTCTTGCCAAAACCGTTTGCAATCCACACGTGGTCGTTGCCGTCGATGGTGATCCCCCAAGGTCCAATGATGCTGTGTCCCCCATTGAACGGCGATCCGGGCCCCTGGGTGCCGTCCGGACGGATCATGCTTACACTTCCGTTGGGGTAAGCATTCAATACGTGGACGAGGGCGATGAAGTCTTCGATTGCCTGGTCACCTTTGCTCCCGGAGTTCATTTTGCTGTCGATCCAGGAGGCGGCCTTGTTCTTCAGCAAATGCAGCGTTTCCATAATGCTTGGGTCGCCAATGGTATTCACCACCCACGCGTTCCCTTGACTGTCGATAGCAATGGCGTGGGGGCTGTAATCGACCTTTATCTGTTCAGCTTTGCTGGGATCGGTCGCCGGGAAACGTGTCACTGTATTTGAGTTGGCGTTCGAGACAAGGATCCGGTCTTGGTGGTCGATCGCCAGATGAAATGGTCCTTTCACCTGACATGTGCCTTCGACCGGCTTATCGTTTTCGGTGCGACACAATATCCGGGCCCGAGACGGATCGCCCTTCGGAAAATAAACGAGTTGACTCTTGCCAGCGTCCGCCGCCCACACATCCCCGGTGGGAGTTGTCATGATGCCTTGCATCGCGCCCAGTTGCCCATTGAAGTTGTAACCATTCGCCGGGGACAGCGGCTTGCCGGTTTTGTCAAAGACCGAAATCGTCTTGCTCTCGATGCTTGTGATCCAGACCTTGCCATCGCCTGCGATGGTGAGACCCCAACCGGGAAAGTCCAAGCCACCCCCAGTGTAGCCAAATGTCATGGGTGAGATCGGGCGACCATTTGGCGCGAGCTCAGAGAGCGTGCCGCCGATCCCGCCGAACATGGTTGACTGCGAGCCAGCCATCTGGTTGTCTGCCGCCCACGCGTTACCTTCGCTGTCGATGGCGATGCCGCCGAGGCCCGCGAGTCCACCTCCTGCGTAAACCAACGCGATTGTCCAAGTACCGGGAGCAAACAAGAGGTAGGGCCGGAACGGCGCAGGGCGGGAGCCCGGCCCGTGTGGGGCTGGATAAAAGTAATCCAGCAGGGCGAAAAGCTTGGCGGGCTGATTCCACGGATGTAGTGCGATCGCCTCCGCAGCCGTCAGCGTATCGGTAGGGGCGACGCCACCCGGAGGCGTGGAAGCCTCGAACAACTTCGCACAAGCGTCGCTTTGCACGCGAGTAATGCAGCCCGCTAACAGATCACCCAGTGTGCTGAAGAGCGAGAGGGTCGTCGTCTGCGTGCTGTTCAGGGGGTCCTGAATTACAGGTCCCAGTCCACCCGTTGTGAGGTCCACTAGGTTCGGAACGTTGCCGGAAGCAATAATCAACCCAAGCGTATTGCCGCTGAGCGCGGCCCCCTTCAAAAACTGTGCGCCGGTCCACACCGAAGCCACGGTTGTAAGCTCGTTGATCGTCACCTG
>CAZPEZ010000151.1:0-8234 GCA_964585715.1 uncultured Occallatibacter sp. | reverse complement strand
CGGTCCATCCACTCGTCGAGACGCGAGCGCTTGAAGCGCCAGCGATTGCCCAGCTTGAATGCCGGCACGAAGCCTTCGGAGGCGTACTTGTAGAGGGTGTCGGGAGAGATACCAAGGTAGTCGGAGGCCTGGCGGATGTCCATGACCTCGCGCACTTCAGGAACAAGCAGATTGGAGCGGGCGGCGGCGTTGCGCATAAAACCCTCCCCTGCGAGGTAGGGCGCAGAGTGGAATTCCGGCTTGGGCAGAGGCCGGTACTCCTGTATATAGCGCGGTTTCACCTGCGGCTTCAAGGTTTTTCCGGAAGTTAACGGAAATTTACGGGCTTTTCGGTCACACGATGTTCATAGAAGATGGCCCGATGTAGAGCCGAGCCCTGCCGGTTGGGGTGGCTAAATCGGGCTGGCCCAAGGGCTTGGGTAGTTGAAGCGGATGGTGCAGGCGGTTGGAGAGAGGCAGTCCAGGCTGTGGAAATCGCAAAGAAAGGCCCCCGCTCAGGCTGAACGAGGGCTATCCACAGAATCCGAGCTTAGTTAAGGTTCTGATCGTCGCGGCGATGGAGGGTCGGACGGTCATCTCCGTTCGAGCTTCCGTCGCTGGCCTGGGTATTGCCGTTGTCGTCGGGCGCATTGCTGGCGCGACGTAGCGAGGGCTTCTTGCCATCCTTGTTGTCGAGCAGGCGGCGCTTATTCTCGATCCGAGCCAGACGGGCCTTTACCTCGTCGAACTCCGACGTAGTGACCGTGTATTCATCCTTGGCGGGCAGGATGCGGGCGATCTCTTCCTGCGAGTGCAGGATGCGGTCCGGCGTCTGCGGATGGTCCGAGAAGGCCTTGGAAACGAGGCCGGGTTTGCGCTTTTCGAGCGCCTGGACTTTCTCAAAGAAGGTGATGAATGCCTGCGGGTCGTAGCCGGCACGGTACATGTACTGGACGCCGAGGTAGTCGGCCTGCGCCTCGAACTCACGCGAGAACATGAGGAAGGTCATGGGCACGGCGAGCTGCACTGCCTCGTAGATGCCGTATCCGGTCCAGGTATAGCCGGTGAGCATGATGAGCGGGATGGTGCCCAGCTGCGCGTAGTTCATGCGGGTCATCTCGCGCGCCGCGTGGTGAGCGCACACGTGCGCCGTTTCGTGGGCCATCACACCGGCCAGCTCTGCCTCTTCGTCGGCATTGAGGATCAGGCCTGAGTTGACGTAGAAGAAGCCGCCGGGCAAAGCCATGGCGTTGATCTCGTCCGAGTCGATGACCTTGATGGTGAAGGGCACCTTGCAGTCGGAGTTCTTGACGATGTTCTGGCCGATGCGGTTGACGTACTCGACCACGACCGGATCGGTGATCATGCGCGTGCTCTTCTCGATCTGGTCGGCGTAAGACTTGCCCATCTTAATTTCGCTGTCGGTGGAGTACCAGTTGCCCAGACCGCGGCCACCGATCTCGCGATTGCCGACGGCGTTGACGTCTTCGACACTGCCGGGCTTGACCTTGATCATTTCGCCACCGACAGGAACGATTTTTTCCGGATCAACATCCTTGGCCGCGATGTCGCCACTCACCGGTGTGGTTCCAGGCTCCGGATCGTCCTTGGCGTCCTTATCCTTCTTCTTTTTGTCGTTCTTGCTGTCTGCCTGGGTTGCGGCCGGCGGGGAGGGAGGAACGTCGCCCGCCACCGGGGTCGTTCCTGGGGCAGGCTGCTGCGCCGCCGGAGGATTGGCGGCCGGGGTGCTGGAGGGGGTATTTCCCTGCTGTGGCGAGGAATTCGCGGTCGCCGAAGTATCACTGCCGCTCGGCTGCGCTGAGGGGGTGGATGGCGTGTTCTGGGCGCACAATACAGTCGCCATTGCCAGTGCCAGCGATGCCAGCAGGCCTGCTTTGAACCCGTTCAGCGCTGTTCTCATGGGTGAATCCTCCGGCCCGGACGAGCGTAGGAGTACAAACGTTCGCTTCGCTCGACTTGTTAGACGTTAGTATCCGCCCATATGGCAGCGAAGCGGAAGTGAAAATCGACTGAAGTTGTCAGGAGAATGTAACCTGCGGCACACGCCGGATTCTTGCTGGAATGGGTTGCTCATTTTCCATGCACTTGGAGGGGCTGAACCGGTGAATTAGAGTGGTGATCACGTAGAAACCGGCGGAGGGTCAGTGCGTCCAGTCTTCGTGATCGCGGCGGTGCTGGGAGTGTCGAGTTTGATGCAGGTTGCCGCGCAGGCACCTCAGCCGAAAACGCCGATGAAGGGTCCGCTCAGCGCGATCCTGGCCCCACGTGAGCACGCTCGGCCTGGGCCAGCGAATACTCCGCATGTCCCCGACGCGACGCTGGATGCGACGAATCTGGGATCGTCTGTGGTGCTGGACAAGAATTGGCGGGTTGGGGTGACGTCAAACCCCGACGCAGCCAAACCTGAGTTCGACGACACGACGTGGCAGGTGCGCAACGCCAAGGAGGCGATCAGCGACGTCCCGGATCAGGACCACCCGGAGGACGCGACCGAGAAGGGCTGGGAAGAGGCATCGCAGCATGGCGGCGGCCACCAGCGGCCCTGGGTCTGGTTCCGCGTCCACCTGAAACTAACACCCGGCCACGGTCCAGTCGCGCTGCTCATTGAACTGCCAGTTACACAGAACACGAGCATGACGCTCGGCGCCACGGGCCCCGGACTCGATGTCTTCGCCAACGGCACGCAAATCCAGCCCGAGGGGCCGCACGGGGACGCCACGTACAAATACGAGGAAATCTCACGCCTGTATCACATCAATCTAGCCCCCAGCGAGACCAACCTCACCCTTGCGGTCCGCACACTGTATATTCCCGTGGGCTACTACGCCTACACGTCGTTCTTCTCCAAGCGGATCTTCAGCATCGGGAATCCGGACGATCTGCGGCGGTCGTGGGACCTATGGTTCATGCACAGCCTGTTTGAGCGGCTGCCGCGGCTGGTGAACTCGATCCTGCTGACTTTTCTGGCGTTTTTCCTGCTGGCCTTGTACTTCACGCAGAAAGGGCATGTCGAGTATCTGTGGCTGGCGCTGCACGAGATTCTGCAGGCACCTATCGGTTTTATCGATCTTGCCGGCAGCCTGGCGCGGATCGACCAGCTTGTATATGCCGCAATCATCTTGCAGCTGGTCGTTCTGTCGGCCTATCTCTACTTTGAGTTTCTGGTCGCCTTTCTGTCGCTGAAAAAGCGATGGCCGATCCGGTTGCTGCGCTGGACGTCGCCGATCCTGATCGGAGTCGGCCCAGCGATGCTGCTCGTCGGGGCGCATGGGGTGGCGGCCGTTCTGACCCTGGTGGTCGTATATCTCGGCAGCGTTCTTTGGATGATTGGCTGGTCGTTGTTTATCTTCGTCACGCTGATTGCCGCGACGATTCGCAGGAACTTCGAGGCCGGCCTTTTGCTCATTCCGCTGGTGCTCACGATCATCGGGATCGCAGAGCCGATCATGACGAGTCTTGTAAGCGACGCGTCGGGATCCCCGTACCGGTCTCCGCTGACCATTCAGGCAGGGCCTGTGCCGATCCACTTTGCGTCGATTGCCGACTTTACGGGACTGCTGGCCATCGTACTCATCATTTTCGTGCGTTTCCTGCGCATTCAACATGACCGCGAACGCGCACAGAGCGAACTGGCCGCGGCGCGCAGTGTGCAGGAGCTGATGATTCCGCTGGAGAAGCTGGAGACGCCGGGCTTCGAGGTGGATTCGGTCTATCAGCCGGCGACGGAGGTAGGGGGAGACTTCTTTCACGTACAGCCAGGAAGCGATGGAAGTCTGCTGGTAGTGATTGGCGACGTGGCAGGCCACGGCCTGAAAGCAGCGATGAACGTATCGATGCTGATGGGTGCGCTGCGACGGATTCCGGAGACGAGCCCGGCAAAGATTCTCGAATCGATGAATCGGGTGATCGCCGGGAGCGAGAGTCTGACGACCTGCCAGGCACTGTGGTTCGGGCCGGAGGGCGAGCTTGTGATCTCGAGCGCGGGGCACCTCTTCCCTTACCTGAACAGCCAGGAGATCGCTCTGCCCGGAGGCTTGCCGCTGGGTGCGGTGCCGGAGGTCAAGTACGACGAGGTGCGGCTGTATCTCCATCCCGGCGACAGGCTTTTGCTGCTTTCCGACGGCGTAGTGGAAGCGCGCAAGACGACCGGGGAACTGTTTGGATTCGACCGCGTGCACAATCTGAGCAATCAGTCGGCGTTTTATATTGCCGATGCGGCGAAGGAGTTCGGCCAGGAAGACGACATCACGGTGCTGACGGTGCGCAGGCTGGCGCAGGCGCTGGCTGCGTAGGTCATCTTTTCTTCATCGAAGCCGGTCTATACTCAGAGCGCACAATTTTGCGGACACTTCAGAGTTGAGGTCGATCGATGCCGACGTTCCGCCTGGCCCACACGTTCAATGCCTTGTTACTCCTTCTGCCCTTCCTGGGAACAAGCACGCTCCGTGCACAGAATGCCCCTGTAACGCTTGCACTGGCGGGAGACGCCGCCGGCGAACCGGAGGAGACGAGTGTTCGCGCACTGCGAGTACAGTGGCGCAAACTCTTCAATGACAGCTCCTGGACAGAACTGGAGACGGTTGCCAATCAACTACGCAGCCAACGCCTGCGCCTAAAAGGCGGTGCCTGGCAATTGCGGGTTTTCTACAACACCATCGGCCCAGCCGGCCCTGAGACCGCGACCGATGCAGCATGGGAAGCGCAAGTTGCCAGGCTACAAGACTGGGCGAAGCAGGAGCCTGGCTCTGCGGCACCGCGCATTGCGATGGCCGACGCGTACCTGGACTTTGCGTGGAAGGCGCGCGGCCATGGATTCTCAGACACAGTGACACCAGAAGGGTGGAAGCTGTTTGGCCAGCGGGTCCAGGAGGCGCGCACCGCGCTGGAGGCATCGGCAAAGGCAGGCAGCAGCGATCCGGAGTGGTATCGGGCGATGCAAACGGTGGCGCTTGCCCAAGGATGGCCGAGGCCGCAGGTGGAAGCTTTGGTGGACGCGGCATTGAATGCTGAGCCGGGATACTTCTATTTCGCGCGGTCTGAGACGAACTATCTGCTTCCCAAGTGGTACGGCAAGCCAGGCGAAAGCGAGGAGTTTGCGGAAAAAGTAGCAGACCGAATCGGCGGAGATGAGGGCGACGCGACTTACTTTCTGATTGCGGCCGGCATTAATTGTTGCCGTAAGATGCAGGCCCCAGGGTTGTCGTGGGAGCGGGTGCGCAAGGGCTACGCGTCCCTGAAGCACCTGTATGGGACAAATAACTTCGAGCGGAACGCCTATGCGTTTCTCGCCCTGAGGGCTGGAGATGTGCCGACCGCGCAGCAAGCCTTTGCCTGGATTGGCGACGACTGGGATCAGAGTGTGTGGCGATCGAAGGCGCGCTTTGATGCGAGCCAGACGGGGCAAGCCATCGCCGATGTGCCGCCGGTCCAGCCGGAAAAGGCGGCGACGGGCGAGCAGGAACAGTAAGTCGCACGAACGCCTCGCGCGCATTGAGTCGCACATTTTGGAACATATTGTGAGGCCAGCTAAAGGCCCGCCCAAGTCGCGCAGGACCGGCTGGGTAAGCGTGTGGCAAGGTTGAGTGCGTAGCGCATGAGCGAGATCTGCGGGGCATTGCGGTTTGCGTTGGGGTGCGACGAGCGCTAAGTTTCTTCAGAACGGATTGCCCTTAAACAAAAAGACCAGCTCGATTAGCAGGATCAGGACGACCGTCATTTCAAGGAAGAAGGCACGACTCTGGTTGAACTGCTCGACCATGTCGTGGTAAAGGTCTTCGGCGGTCTTGAGCTTTTGTGCCACGAGATCCTTGTAATCGTGAACGCCGACCTTCGCCGCGGCAAGCCGGTAGAGACGCGCGGCGAACATATCACTGAGAAATTTGATGGCGTTGTCAGCGCGCTCCGTGAGCTCGGCTACGTCCAGGAGCACGGTGTGCAGGCTGCGGGCGGAGTTGACTAATCCCCAGCGGGCAAAGAAGCCGGTCTTCTTGCCCAGCAAATCGTAGACGCTGTCGAGGATTTCCGTGAGCAGCTCATCGTAGTGGCGGAACTCGAGAAGCTGCGAGTTGGCGTATTCGAGAAGTTGAATCGAGGTATCGGCGCCGGACGTGCTGTCGTAAAGGAACGCAGCGTTCCAGCCGATGACTGCGACGTCGCCGGCGTAGTAAGAGACTTGCGACTGCAGCACTTCGCGGGTCTCGCCATCGGACAGAAGAAGCTTGTCTCCGCGCACGACCTGCGCGATCTCGGGTCCGCGGGCTCGTGTGAGCTCGGCAGCGCTGGGCGCGCCGGCGGCTTCGCGTACATGGAAGATGAAGTAGTCTTCGCTGAGCCACTTCTGGTAGGGCTTGATCATGGCGGTGGAGACGTGTTCGAGTTTCTGGCGGATCAGCGGCTCCACGCGGGAGGCGAAGTCGACGTCCCACACCCAGCGGCTGGCGAGGTTGACAAGGCTTTGCCAGTCCCCAGCAAAAGGGAGCTGATAGAGGACGCTGGCTACGCCGTAGTCGTAGTACTTGACTTCGCCTTCGAGGCGTTCGCCGGATTCGAGCACCAGCGGTTCGAGCGGGCCCATCACCGGCGGACGATGATAGCGCACATAGGAGGGCGCAGCGTGCTTCATGCTCGGCTGCTGCATGGTTCGCGCGTTGATGGCCTGCTGCAGGCGATCGAGACGCAGTTCCTCACAGACGTCGAACTGGATGAGCACGAGCACGGAGCCGCAGAGGGGCGGCGCGGAGGGGGTTGAGGGTTGATCGGGCATCGTACACCCGCATGGTACAGCATGAACGAGGACGAACCGGGAGGCGCGGCCGATGACGGAAAACGGCCACAGGATCGACTTAGATGTGCTGTGGGCGACCGGTCCGTCCAATTCGATCCGCTGGCGCGATCCGGGTCGGATCACACAAAATTCATTCGAGGCCGCCAATTTTCTTGCCAGAAGGCGCTGGCGGAGCCTTATTCTTATCCGGCGACTTCGACGGCCGGACCGTTGCAGAATTCCCCCGGCCTACAGAGTCCGCATAGAGACTCGGTCTGTTGCATGGCCCCCACAGCGGCGGATGCGTGGATCGGAGCACAGAAAGGCGGAGGAGCCATCATGAATGAGATTTCCCAGTTGCTTCAGCAAAGATTCGGATTGAGCGCAGACCAGGCTCAGGAGGCCGAGACGGCAATTCTCGGCTTGATCCGCAACAAGGTGCCTGCACAGTTCCAGGGCATCTTCGATCAGCTTCTCGGACAGCAGGGCGGCGGCCAGGCCGATGGTTCGGCGCAGGCGGGCGGTCTCGGCGGATTGCTGGGCGAGGCCGAGGGTCTGCTCGGAGTCAAGCTGTAGGCAGAAGATCGAACTGCGGCGGGAAGGCCTGCCGTTGACTTTAACCACAACCCATCACACTTGCATGAACGAAAAGGAACGAACGATGAAAATTGCACGTATCGGATCGACGATTCTCGGCCTCGTGGCCTGCACGCTGCTTGGCGTCCTTCCCGCAGCCACCGCGCAGAGCTCAACGGCAAAGGCAGCAAAGACAACCGCGAGCGCACCTGCTGCGACCAATCTGGTCGACATCAACTCGGCCTCTGCGGACCAGCTGAAGGCGCTACCCGGCGTGGGGGATGTCTACTCCAAGAAGATCATTGCGGGCCGGCCGTATGCGAATAAGACACAACTGAAGACCAAGAATATTGTGCCGGCAGCGACTTATGCCAAGATCGCGAGCCTCATCATCGCGACCCAGCCGAAGGGCAAATAGCGTCTGCACCTCTCTGCTTCGAGCCAAAACAAAGCCCCATCCAACTGGATGGGGCTTTGTTTTGCGCTGCTGGGCGCGTTCTCCCTGGACGGCCAGGCGAGTTAGATCTCCGCGGACAGGTCTTTGTCGGTGGGGTGCTTAGTCGTAGTATTCGAGGCCGAGGTGGGTGATCAGGTCTGCGCCAGCGATGTGGCGAAGGGTGTTCTTGAGCTTCATCGACTGGATGAACAGATCGTGCTCGGGATAGAGGCCCTCGCGCGTCTGCGGAGACTTGAGATAGAAGCTGAGCCACTCCTGGATACCGATGGAGCGCAGTTCAGGGGTGCGCTTGGCCAGGTCGAGGAAGAGCACGAGGTCGAGAGCGATCGGCGCGGCCAGAATCGAGTCCCGGCAGAGGAAGTCGACCTTGATCTGCATCGGGTAGCCGAGCCATCCGAAGATGTCGATGTTGTCCCAGCCCTCTTTGTTGTCGCCGCG
>CAZPEZ010000150.1:0-8255 GCA_964585715.1 uncultured Occallatibacter sp. | reverse complement strand
GCGCCGACCTGATGAAGATCGTCTTCAAGATCAAGGAAGACGATGCGCGCAACCCAGGCGTCATCGCCGACTGCACGGGCGACAACGCGGGCGACTCGGTTGGACCCAGCGCCGACGGCTTCGAAACCTACGGCGTGACCGGCGTGGCCCTGATCACGTTCATCTTGCTCGCCGTCAAGACTCCTGAGACGCAAGTGCAATTGCTGGTATGGATCTTCGTCATGCGCGTGGCCATGTTGGTCTCGAGCGCGGGCGCGTACTTCCTGAATGGCATCATCGCTCGCGTGAAGTACGCAGACGCCGACGAAATGGACTTTGAGACGCCGTTGACCTCGCTGGTCTGGATCACGTCCATCGTCTCCATCATCCTGACCTTCATCGTTTCGTACCTGATGATTCCGACGCTCGGGGACGGAACGCTTTGGTGGAAACTGGCTTCGATTATTTCGTGCGGAACCCTGGCGGGCGCGGTCATTCCCGAACTGGTCAAGGTTTTCACTTCAACCAAATCGAGCCATGTGCAAGAGGTTGTCACATCGGCAAAGGAAGGCGGCGCTTCCCTGGGCATCTTGTCAGGATTCGTGGCCGGCAACTTTTCGGCCTACTGGCTTGGCCTCAGCATGGTTGCGCTCATGAGCCTGGGCTACTACTTCAGCACAGGCCAATCCATGGCGGTCCTGATGCTGGCCCCGGCGGTCTTCGCGTTTGGCCTCGTCGCCTTCGGCTTCCTTGGCATGGGCCCGGTCACCATCGCGGTGGATTCCTACGGACCGGTGACCGACAATGCTCAATCGGTCTACGAGCTGTCGCTGATCGAAAATGTTCCCGGCATCGAAGCTGAGTTGAAGAAGGACTTCGGTATCGATGTGAAGTTCGAACGTGCCAAGCACCTGCTGGAAGCCAACGATGGCGCCGGCAACACCTTCAAGGCTTCGGCCAAGCCGGTGCTGATTGGCACGGCCGTGGTGGGCGCAACCACGATGATTTTCTCGATCATCATGGCCCTGACGGGCGGATTGACCCATGACGTCGAGAACCTGTCACTGCTGCATGCGCCCTTCCTGCTGGGATTGATCACCGGCGGGGCAATGATCTACTGGTTCACCGGCGCTTCCACGCAGGCGGTCACGACCGGCGCCTACCGCGCGGTGGAGTTCATCAAGAAGAACATCAAGCTGGAGGGTGTAGAAAAGGCCTCGGTCGCCGACAGCAAGAAAGTGGTGGAGATCTGCACCAAGTACGCGCAGAAGGGAATGTTCAACATCTTTCTCGCCGTCTTCTTCGGCACGCTTGCGTTCGCGTTTATTGAGCCGTTCTTCTTTATCGGCTATCTGATCTCGATTGCGATTTTTGGCCTGTACCAGGCGATCTTTATGGCGAATGCCGGCGGCGCATGGGACAACGCGAAGAAGGTCGTCGAGGTTGATCTGAAACAAAAGGGGACACCTCTACACGATGCAACTGTGATCGGAGATACGGTGGGCGATCCGTTCAAAGACACGTCGTCGGTGGCCATGAATCCGGTGATTAAGTTCACGACGCTGTTCGGATTGCTGGCTGTTGAGCTGGCGGTGACGCTCAGCGCGCAGAATCCGACGCTCGCCACCGGGCTGGCCGTCGCATTCTTCCTCGTGTCGGTGTTCTTCGTGCATCGCTCGTTCTATGGGATGAGGATTGACACCAAGGGAAGTAACTGATTTCCGACGCTGGTGAGACTTTGTTGTTGAAGTAATGAATAGGCCTCACGGATGATTGCCGCGGGGCCGTTTTTCTTGCGTGTGCCACAGACCTCACACTCGGCAAGCTGCTAGGATGGCGGCAAATATTTCTTCATGCATGAGACTGTGTGTGTCGTTGATGGCACGCAGGGGTTCCATGCGGGATGGGCTCATGCGGAATCGGATGGTCGTGCGTTGTGTGTTGGTGTTGCTTTTGAGTGGGGCGTCGCTGGAAGCGATGGCGCAGAAGTTTCAGGAGCCGACGAAAGAAGAACTGCAGATGACGTCGGACCCCAAGGCACCGGGTGCGCCGGCGGTGTATTTGTATCGCGAAGAGGTGACAGACAACGCGAATCATTTCATCAGCGAGTACGCGCGAATCAAGGTTCTGACCGAGGCCGGGAAGGAGTGGGCGACGGTCGAAGTCCCCTATGGGGGCGGAGGAGCGCCTCCGATGATTACCGGGCGCACGATCCATGCCGATGGGATGGTTGTGCCGCTGGCAGGCAAGCCCGAAGATCTGCTGGTCACGAAGAGCTTCAGGAGACACCTCAGGGCGAGGGTCTTCAATTTGCCGAGCGTCGAAGTGGGCAGCATTCTTGAATACAAATGGACGCTTCCGATTGGAGAGGGATCGGTCGGAGGAGTAGGTAACAACGTGCAGGAGTACTATAGCTCCGCGCTGGCGAGTTCGATTCCGCACTGGGAGGTACAGCAGGACATTCTTGTGCACAAGGAACGCTTTTACTACAACCCTTTAGGCGACCTCGAGAAGAATGTCATCGGGAATCAATCGATCGTTCATTACAACTCCGAGGGAGAGCTTGCAAGCTACCTGCTCTATTCGGCGCATTTGCCGGCGGGCGGGCATGTGCAGGTGAGTCCTAAGCCTGATTACACGCTGGAGATTCAGGATGTGCCGGCGTTTCAGCATGAGTCCGATGCGTTGCCCGAGTTGGGGCGCCGCTATGCGGTCAGGTTCTATTACACCCCGTACCTCGCCGCCGATGTGTACTGGAACGACGAGGGCAAGCGGTGGGCAAAGAATATCGACCACGCTGCAGAGCCGACCGCTGACTTGAAGGCGGCGGCGGCGCAGATCGTTGCCGGGGCAACGACCGACGAGCAGAAGGCGACAAAACTCTATGACGCGGTTCAGGCGCTGGATAACACCGCCTTTTCGCGCGCGAAAGGCGAGTCAGAGCGTCGGCAGCTCGGGCTTCGACGTCAAGTGCGCGATGCCCACCAGGTGTGGACGGAGAAGAGCGGAACGGCCAACGAAATCGCCACGCTCTATCTGGCTTTGGCACGAGCCGCCGGTCTGGATGCCCGTGCGATGGCTGTAGCTGACCGGAGCGAGCGCATCTTCGACTCCGGATACCTCGATCTCGATCAATTAACGGCGACTCTCGTCGTGCTGCGTCTGAATGGCGCCGATGTGTTTGTCGACCCGGGCGAGAAACTGCTGCCCTTCGGTCAGCTGAGCTGGAACCACACTCTCTGTGGCGGCCTGCAGGAGACCTCAGGCGACGTTTCGCACAATGCCGTCACGCCGTCGAACAACGCGAAGGACGCGATTACCGCGCACACGGCGGACCTGACGGTGGATGCGCAAGGGAACGTCACTGGAACAGTGAAGGTGTTGATGAACGGGCCGGAGGCGCTGCATTGGAGACAGCTCAACCTTGAGACCGATCCTGCGGAAGTGAATCGCCAGTTGCGCGAGTTCGTCAATCAAGCTCTGCCGCAAGGGGTAAGTGGAGAGGTTGTCGGCACGCAGGGGCTGGATACGTCGGCGGGCTATGTCTCAGTTACAGCAAAGGTTTCTGGGCCTCTGGGAACGATAAGCGGGAAGCGCATTCTACTTCCAGGCTTCTTCTTCTCGACGGGAGCGCATCCGGCGTTCGTCGCCGAAGATCATCGCGAGTCGCCTGTCGATCTGCACTATGCGGGGCAGACGATCGACGATGTGGTCTATCATCTGCCGGCCAGCTATTCAGTAGAGGGTGCGCCGCAACCTACGCAGGTCCCGTGGCCGGATCATGCGGTGCTTGTTGTGAAAACACAACCGGGAGCAGGCACAATCGACATCAAGCACATCTTTGCGCGGGCGTTCTTGGTGGTGGACGCGAAGGAGTATCCAGCGTTGCGGGACTACTACCAGAAGGTTGCGGCGACCGATCAGCAGCAGGTGGTGCTGACACAAGGTGGGGCTGCGGCGGGGAACTGAGCGCGTCGACAGGCATCTCTAAGCTGACGGGACGGCCGGTAGCAAACTCAATCGGCGCGGGGTTGTCCACAAGTCCACAAATCGGCTGGATTTTGCACCGCAATTTGCGTCTGTTCTCGGACTCGAAACGGGCATAGGCTCGTTGTGGGCAAGAACGCGTGTCACGAGCCGTGTTTGCACCGGAATCAGGGCAATTGAGAGGCCAGAATCCGCATCTGGAGCCGCGATTCGCGCTTTCCACAGCGAATTTGACCGAGATCTGAGATTGTAGGCCTGATTTTGGCAGCGCTGGTACGGAAATGCGAGGAAAATACTAGATATTGTGGTTTGGTATTGACTTGCCCTACGGACGGGGGTATTTTTTCAACTACGGCGTTGAACGGACTGTAAAGAAAACCCGGTGGGAGGGCATTAAAGTCCTCACCGCCGAGGGCCGCGTACTTTCGGCAATCTCTCTCAAGACCCGTTTTCCCGTGCGTTGCCAATCGCTCCCCCGTACCAGATCCAGCGCTGGCGGGCAGGGTGCTTTACTTCGATTTTTGCTGACTGAGAGGATCCTCCAAGACATGAACGAAACTCATCTCCAGACTTCCGCTGCATCCCAGCAGACTGCGGCCGAGCATGGCGGGCTCAAGGTTGCGCGGCGTTTTTCGCGCGAAGGCGTTTCTCCCTACGACGAAGTGCAGTGGGAGAAGCGGACCGCACTGATCACCGACCACAAGGGCAACACCATCTTCGAGCAGAAAGATGTGGAGGTGCCGATCGACTGGTCGATGACAGCCACCAATATTGTGGCTTCGAAGTATCTGCATGGGCAGATGGGAACGGTGGAGCGTGAGACGGGTGTGCGGCAGTTGGTGAGCCGCGTGGCGGAGACGATCCGCGACTGGGGCATGCAGGGCGGATATTTTGCGTCGGTGAAGGAAGCGGAGATTTTTCACGACGAATTGGCAGTGATGCTGCTGACGCAGCGCGTGGCGTTCAATTCGCCGGTGTGGTTCAACGTGGGTTGCGACCGGCTGGAGCCGGAGGCCAGCGGCTCGAGCTGGCATTGGGATGCGCCTTCGGGCGGCGTCGTATTCGCGCCGACGGGCTATCGCAATCCGCAGTGCTCGGCGTGCTTCATCAATGCGGTCGACGATTCGCTGGATTCGATTCTGACGCTGGCGAAGACTGAGGGCATGCTGTTCAAGTGGGGCTCGGGGACGGGGACGAACCTGTCGTCGATTCGCGGTTCGATGGAGTTGTTGTCGGGCGGCGGGCAGGCGTCGGGACCGCTGAGCTTTATGCGCGGCTTCGATGCGTTCGCGGGTGTGATCAAGTCGGGTGGCAAGACGCGGCGCGCGGCCAAGATGGTCATCCTGAATGTCGATCATCCGGACATTATCGATTTCATCGATTGCAAGGCCAAGGAAGAGGCCAAGGCGTTCACCCTGATCAAGGCCGGCTACGACGGAAGCGGTCCAGACTCAGAGGCGTACTCGTCCATATTCTTTCAAAACGCGAACAACTCGGTGCGCGTGAGCGATGAGTTTATGCGGGCGTACGAGACGGACGGCGAGTTCTGGACCAGGACGGTGAAGGACAAGCAGCCGGTGAAGAAGTACAAAGCGCGCGAGATCATGCACAAGATTGCCGAGGCTACATGGCTGTGCGGCGATCCGGGCATGCAGTTCGACACAACGATCAACAAGTGGCACACGTCGAAGAACACGGCACGGATCAATGCTTCGAATCCATGCTCGGAGTACATGTTCCTGGATAACTCGGCGTGCAATCTGGCGAGCTTCAACTTACTCAAGTTTGTCACTCCTGCGGGGACATTCGATATCACGGCGTATCGTCATGCGATTTCGGTTGTGATTACGGCGATGGAGATTCTGGTGGATAACTCGGGTTATCCGACTGAGTCGATCTCGAAGAACTCGCACGACTATCGGCCGCTGGGCCTGGGCTATGCCAACCTGGGCGCACTGCTGATGGCGTTCGGTCTGCCGTACGACTCGGAGGCTGGCCGCGACCTGGCTGCTGCCCTGACAGCGATCATGTGCGGACAGGCGTATCTGCAGTCGGCGATGATCGCGGCGCAGTGCCCGCCGTTGGCTTCAGCAACGCCGCTGACGGCGCGTGTGGAGCGTACAGGCGGAGCGTGCCCTGGGTTCTATGTCAACCGCGAGCCGTTTCTTGATGTGATAAGAATGCATCGTGCCGAGGTGAACAACATCGGCAATTCGAAGACGAGCGGCGAGCCGTTCATGGTGCCGCAACTCGAAGCGCTGATCGAGGCCAGCCGCGAATGCTGGGACATGGCGCTGATCTTCGGCGAGCGTTATGGCTATCGCAATTCGCAGACGACCGTGCTGGCGCCGACGGGCACGATCGGCTTCATGATGGATTGCGACACGACGGGTATCGAGCCGGATCTGGCGCTGGTGAAGTACAAGAAACTGGTGGGCGGCGGCATGATCAAGATCGTGAACAATACGGTGCCTGCCGCGCTGTTCAAGCTGGGCTATGACAACGATGAAGTGAATGCGATCGTCAGCTACATCGATGCGACGGGCACGATCGAAGGCGCGCCGGGCATCAAGCCGGAGCATCTGGCGGTGTTCGATTGCAGCTTCAAGCCGGCGAAGGGCACGCGATCGATTCATTACATGGGCCACATCAAGATGATGTCGGCGACCCAGCCGTTTTTGTCGGGGGCGATCTCGAAGACGGTGAATCTGCCGCACGAGGCGGCGGTGGAGGATGTTGCCGAGGCCTATGCAGAGAGCTGGCGGCGCGGTATCAAGGCAGTGGCAATCTATCGCGATGGATCGAAGGGCACGCAGCCGCTGAACACGAGCATGGATGCGAAGAAGGAGCCATCGGCTCTGGATGCCGTGGGTGCGCGTGTTCTGACGCAGTTGATTGCAGGCCACGTGGCGGCTGACATAGACGTGAAGGCGCTGGAAGCGAAGGGTAGCGAGAAGGTCGAGATCCCGGCGAAACAAATTGCGGTTGCCGCTGCGGCGTTCCAGAAGATGCTGGACGAGATTGCGGGCACGGCGAATCTGCCGCTGCTGAATCCCGATCTGACGCGCGAGCCCGCACAGGATCTGAATGCGCCGCCGCGGGCGGTACGGCACAGACTGCCCGAAGAGCGAGCCTCGGTGACACACAAGTTCTCGATCGCCGGACACGAGGGTTACATTACGGTTGGGCTCTATCCGACCGGGCAGCCGGGAGAGATCTTTATCAAGATGGCGAAAGAAGGTTCGACGGTGTCGGGCCTGATGGACGCCTTCGCAACTTCGATTTCACTGGCGCTGCAGCATGGGGTTCCGCTGCGCGTGCTGTGCGAGAAATTTGCGCACACTCGGTTTGAGCCTTCGGGCTGGACAGGGAACGAGCAGATCGGCTATGCGAAGAGCCTGATGGACTACATCTTCCGCTGGCTGAATCTGCGCTTCCTCTCGGGCGAGCAGCTCACGCTGTTTGCCGGCCTGGCGCCGCAGGCCGCGCCGCTGCCGGCTTCGCCAACGATTCTGCCGGAGAGCGAGCCGGCGATCGAAGGCATCTCAGAAGGCCAGCTGGCCAAGCTCGCCGAAGAGGTGGCGCGGAAGCTGAATGCGGGCGGCATGGGTTCGACGGCGTCTCCGAGCGGGGGGATCGCTCCCGAGGTCCACGCGGTTTCGTCTTCGACGTCGCCCACGCACGGTCCAACGCTGCAGGATCGCGGTCTGTTCCACGCAGCCGATGCGATGCGTAGCATGTATGAGATGGGCGATGCACCGAGTTGCTCGACGTGCGGCGCGATCATGGTGCGCAATGGAAGCTGCTATCGCTGCATGAGCTGCGGCTCGACGAGCGGGTGCAGTTAATAGGCTTGGGGCACTACTGAACAACCCCCTTGTCGGGTGACACTCAAAATGAAAGTTTTTACCCCAGACATGAAAGTCCAGTGGACGTCTTGAAATAATTGAATCGGAAGGACTTAATGTGCAGTCCCTTACGGAAGGTTCAAGAGCCTCAAACTAACTTAGCACGCAGAAAACACCAAAGATCGAGCCCTGCCGTCGGCAGGGCTCGACCTTTTCAAGGTCTCATCCCGCGGAGATCACTAGTTTTCTGGCACATCTACTGCGCACCCGCAGCCGGAGGAGCACAGCAGAGTCACCATCCGATTGCAGAAGTAGGCTGATGCCGGATCAGCATATCGGAGGTCGAATCGCCGGGAGCCGTAAGCATAGAATCAAGCATTTGCCATCAGAATGAGCCCGCACGGAAGGACCCGAAATCTGTCGCATAAGCTATTGATTTGA
>CAZPEZ010000149.1:0-8301 GCA_964585715.1 uncultured Occallatibacter sp. | reverse complement strand
CCTTCCATGCCGGTGGAAGCCACAATGACCGCAACGCCAAATTGGTTTTGTGCCAGGAATTCACCGGCGTCGTTGAGAGATTTCTGGTTCTTCAGCTTGGCCGAATCGCGGCCGTCGAAGAGTTGCTTGACCGTGAAGGTAAACGCCTTTACAGGCGTGCCTTGCGGAAGGCCGCTGATCGCATTGGCTCCGAGATCAGTAGAGTCTTCATATCCCCGCTTCTTAAAGTATCCGCTCAACAAGAAGTTGTGTTTCAGCGCCTCCATATTCTCCTGGAAGTCTGTTACGCCGGTCTGCGCCTGGAGCATCGTTGCGTGCAGGGTAGTCGTCGTCTGTTCGAGGTCGCTATAAAGTTGCTTGTCGTTCACCAGTGCTCCTACGGTTCCCTGTCCCGAATCGATCTTGTTGCTCACGGAGCTAAGATGCGCAGTTGCCATGGTTACGTTCTGGACGGCCTCCTGGCTGCTATCCAAAATGCCATTTGTCTTCCTCAGCAGATCTGCCATCTCGAGGGGTGGCTCACTCTGGATGGTTTCGCCGTCCCTTACCTCGGCTTGCCCGGCAGATCCGAACGAAATGGCCATGTACTGATTGCCTAACAGACCCTCCGTTTGGATCGAAGCCACAGAGTCCCGCTTAACAATCTCGTGCGTGGACTTGGCTAGTTCCATGACCACTGTGACCTCGTCTCCCGGCTTCCTCGGCAGCTCGATGCCGGTCACGGTTCCGCTATGAACCCCTCCCACCTGAACATCAGCTCCTTCGGCCAGACCGACCACGTCTTTGAACTGCGCTCTCAATTGGTAGGTGGACCGGAACAGATATTCCTTGCTGCCAATAATGAAGACTCCGGTTGCCAGAACCGCCAACGTCACAACGATGAATGCGCCTAACCGTGCCACTCTCGACATATGTCCCCCTACGACAGCGTTAAGAATTCCTTCACGAACGCGATCTCGCTATGCTGAAGGTCTTCATAAGTGCCCTCGATCACGACATCGCCCTCGTTCAAAATGGCCAGCCGATTCGCAATTGTTTTGGCACTGTGCAAATTGTGTGTCACAACGACAGAGGCCATCTGTCGCTCACGTTGGAGCTTCAGAATCAATTCGCCGATCTCCGCCGAGCTGATGGGGTCGAGGCCGGCTGTCGGCTCGTCGAGCAGCAGAATCTCAGGGTCCAGGGCGAGTGCCCGCGCCAGGCCCACGCGCTTTTGCATTCCACCGGAGATATCGGAAGGCATCTTCTCAAGGTTCCCTTCCATTCCAACTTCCGCCAGCAAATGGTTCACGCAGTCGGCTCGCTCGGACTTCGACATGTCCCCTCGGTGGTGCTGAAGAGGAAATGCAACGTTTTCTTCGACAGTAAGCGAGTCGTAGAGCGCTGCATGCTGAAACAGGAAACCCATCTTCTTTCTGATTTCTCCCAATTGATCGAGAGCCAGGCCGGCAATGTCCTGGCCATGGATGCGAACTGAACCTGAGTCCGGTTTCTCAAGACCGATGATGAGCCTTAGCAGCACGCTCTTGCCCGTGCCGCTGCGCCCAAGTACGGCGAGGGTTTCGCCACGGCCTACACTCAGGCTGATCCCATTGAGAACGGTGTGCCTGCCAAAGCTCTTCCGCACGTTTTCGACGACGACAACAGGCGCAGTACCCTCTCCCTTCTCGTTCCTTTGTTTCACCGGATTGTCAAATGCAGTGGCCATTTTGGTTCTGCGAGCGGTTCAGCAAGCGTTAGGGAAATACAACGAGAATGAATTTGACCAGCACAACATCGGCCAGGATAAGGAAGAGCGAGGCGAGCACGACCGAGTTAGTAGCCGCACGGCCTACTCCTGCGGCGCCGCCGGTTGTCCGCATCCCCTGAAAGCAGGCAATCAGCCCGATAATCAGCCCGTAGACAGCGGTCTTAAAGGTCGGGGGCAGAAAGGAGTTAAACGTGGCGCCATGGAAGCCGCTTTGGATGAACTGATGAAACGAGAGCGGCTCAACAAGAGCCTGGGCGAACCAGCCAGTTAGCAAGCCGCACGCGTCCGCGGCAAGTGTCAGGAGCGGCAACATCAGAATGCAGGCCAGGATGCGTGTGGCCGCCAGGAACCGATAAGGGTTGATCGCGGACGCTTCGATGGCGTCAATCTGCTCGGTCACTTTCATCGACGCAAGCTCCGCGCCGATCCCGGCGCCAACGCGGCCGCTGACCACCAAGCCCGTGATGACCGGACCCATCACCTGAATCACGGAGTACACGAGAGTAGCGGGGAACATCGACTTCGCGCCGAATCGACTAAGACTGTAACGGGCCTCCAATGAGATGACAACACCGATCGCAGCTCCCGCCAAGGCGACCAGCGGCAACGACTTCGATCCAACCTCATCGAGTTGCCGCAGTAACTCGCGACCCTCATACGGCGGTGTGACGCCTGCTTTCAGGACTTGCCAGGAAAAAATCCCCAGGCTGCCGAACCACTCAAAGAAGCCGTTCATCAATCCTGAAGCAAACCCTGCAGCGGAGGATATGCCGACGGCCCGCCGCTCTGGAGAAGCAGGGTCTATGCCTACAACGGCAGTGGATCCAAGATTACTCAATGATTTGGACCTGGGCCCGGTGCGCCGTGCGCATTGTTCAAGTGCATACGTGAGAGCAACGAGTGGGGTCCGCTATAGAAGAACTCCAGGCTAATGTTTCCGCCCGCCTCTCCAAGCAAGATGTAGTTGCCCATTCGGAATGCGTCTTTGGCTCCGAAGCGGCTCGGATACCATCCGTAAACCGCGGTCATCGAACCCGCATAAGGAGCCACGAGCCCGGGGATGGAGAAGACGCGATGGCCATCTTCGCCCTGACGACCGGTTAAGGTCGATAGAACAGCGTGGCGCAATCTCGGGAAAAGACCTTTGCACTCGCAGCGGTAGTACAAGGTATCTTCTCCGAATGCTTGTGAGAGCCCGTAACGCGCCGTAGTGCTGACAGCAGCGATTGCCAAGTCGGACCCGAATCGCTTGCTAAAGCCTTCGACTCCCTGGTTCCACTCTGGCGGCGAATTGGTGAGCTGACCAATGCCGGCTGCGAACGCAGCACCAACAATGGGGTACGGACCGAATGCGTCGAAGACATAATTGTTCACTTTTGTTCTCTGCGCCGGCCGGACGTAAGTCAGGTCCAGTTGCCCTGCGGTCGTGGCTCCTATGCTGTCCGAGGCGTCTCCCGAAGTAGACAGGGCTTCCGAGCCGGCCGTCATTGGAAGCGCCGTCAAAAACAAGGCAACCAATGACGGGACCATCGACCGGAGGATGCTCAACGCAAGAGCCTCCATGATCGATTTGGCCCATCGCGCGCTCCGGTAGACGTGCACGGATTGTTTCTCCGAAATCCTCATAGAAAACGTCAGGCACTCCTTGGATCGACTTCGCCTCTCGAACCCACGCTGACGGCTCAATCGCGTGCCTCCGTATAGGTTCGCCCTCAGGAATCTTGTCAGAAGGGACATCTCCGAGAATGGTCAAATCTGCACGTGATCGCGAGGGATGTTCTTGAATCGACCGCACTAGGCCTTCTAGTGCCTCGTCGCGCCTATTCTTTTGAGCTGAGCGATTGACCAAGCCACCGGCATTCCAGAACCCATGCGACGAGTGTCGGGGGCATGTCTTCACAACACAATGCGCACTATTGCTCAGACTCCGACGATTGCGATGCCTAGAGTAGGAGGCGTAGGGATAGGTAGATAGGCAAGAGCCCCCGACATTGCGAGGGCGCGCACCATGAACTGAAATCCTTATGGTGGCTGATGTTGCTGGATTGTTCTTTACAGCGACAGAACATCCCACGCAAAAACATCAACCGCAGACACCTCAAGGGGGATCAACCATGCGCGGACTAAAGGCTCTAGTTTCAACCACAGCGTTGCTCGCCGGCTTGGCCTTGGCCCCGGCGGCTCATGCGCAGATTTCGATTGATGTCGGCGTCCAACCCGTCTGTTCGTACGGTTACTACGGCTACGCGCCCTACGCCTGTGCTCCGATGGGGTATTACGGCTCAGGCTATTTCTACAATGGCATTTTCGTCGGTATGGGCCCATGGGCCGGCTGGGGCTATGGTCACGGCTGGGGAGGCCACCGCTTCAATGGGGATGGTGGAGGAAGCTACCACGGTGGAGTTGGCCGCGTAGCCTACAGTGGACGATCGGGCGACGGAGGATACCGCACCAATGGTGGGGGTTCCAATGCCGGCGGACAGCGCCCGAGTGCAGATCATCGTGCATCGCCCGTCTCGGCACCGCGCGGCGGTGCTGAAAACCGCGGGACCCCGCATGCGGGTGGAGCGCGTCCTAACGCAGCTCATGCTGAATCGCATGCCTCGGCACCGCGCGGCGGCGGTGAGCATGGCGGTGGAGGACAGGCTCACGGCGGTGGAGGACAGGCTCACGGCGGTGGCGAACATTCCGGCGGGACCGACCATAAGTAATCAATCGCTGCCGTGTTAGGCAGCGGGTTGTGCAAACCTCGGCGGAGCCTACCAGCTCCGCCGCTTTGCATTTGGAGAAGAGATGAGGCAGCTGATGCGCTCAGAATGATTCGCAGGTGTACAAAGCGTACTTCCGCTTAGGTTGAGCCGGATCTAATGCGCGTCACAAACGCTTTGATTTGGATCCTTCTTCGGCAGTCCGCGGTTAGATTTGGCTTGCGGCTCGGAAACTTTGCGGCGCTGCCGCTCAATCTGGCTCCGCTAGAGAGCCATGGCCTACCGGTTGCGCCGTTGACGCCCGCGAGGTGGTTTGGTTCCCGCCCTCGCGCGGTCTCTTCTTCAGGCGAGGATGCTCAGCGCAGACGTGCTGATCGAATGCGTCATCCAGGGCGCCCTGGGACCGCTCATCGTTCGGAACCAGCGGTGGGCATCGATACTCCCAACTACACGCGCCGCAAGTTCCATATTGAATGCCCTGCTCGAATGACTCCGTCAACTCGCGCCTTTTTGCTGAGCTCATAAGCTTTCCTGTTTCTAGACTTGAGAGAAGCCAGGCTGCACCGCAACCGGAGGTCGGAGCGCCAAGATATGGGTCGTGTCATCTCGAATGCGACCGCCAGGAGGTGGTTATGCAGAGAGTGCATCGCGTAGTGCACGCCGCGCCTTGTGCAACTGCGACTTCGAGTTCCCCAAAGTACAGGATTGCATGGCAGCAATTTCGCGATGCCGAAAACCCTGTACGTCATGAAGGATGTAGATGGTTCGATAACCGGGCGAAAGAGCCGCAACGGCGCGCTCGATGGCCACACGGTCCACGACGCCGACTTGTGTCCGATCGCAAGTGCCGACCCTGCGCATGATATGTTCGCAAGGAGCCTCCGCCATCACGCATTCGAGTGGAACAACTGCCAGCACACGCTTGCGCAAACGCATCAACACGATATTGACGGTCATCCGGTGCAGCCAGGTGGTGAAAAGTGAGTCACCGCGAAAAGATGTGAGCTTGCGATGCAGCTGAAGAAATGTCTCCTGCGTCAGGTCCTCTGCCAGGGAAAACTCGTGCACCATGCGCATGCAAATCGCGAAAACACGTGTCCTGTGTTGCGAGTAGAGTTCTGAGAAAGCGTCTGAGTCGCCAGTCTGGGCTCGTGCCAATATAGCGTCAGCATGCGATTTGGTCGAACTCGCAGGGCGCTTACTCTGCGAACCCGGAGCACGAGTTGAATCGAGCAATCCAACGGGAAGGGTCGAGGTAGCCATGTGCCTCCAAAGCGAAGCTGTTGTTGCCCGCCAGCGGGCCTTGATCGTCTTGATGCATCTTCTGCATAGACAACGCAAGGACGTGCGCAAGTCAAGGTTGTCGACATTCACCGCTTCAAAGCTGTCCCTTGGCATGGAGAGTGCTGGCATTGGCATGCGAGTTCTGTGATGCCCTTTGCCTCTTGGCAGACTTCACTGCAGAATGTCTTTCCCTCCGCGGGGACACAGTTGCAGGAGGGATGGGCGCATTTTGGCGATGTATTCACAGATCGTCCTTTCAAAAGCGCACTCAAGTTGGCTTCTCACGCGCTATGCCAGCGTGGCACAAGCGGCCGTGATATTCCG
The DNA here is from genome assembly GCA_964585715.1 of uncultured Occallatibacter sp. Classification (GTDB taxonomy): domain Bacteria; phylum Acidobacteriota; class Terriglobia; order Terriglobales; family Acidobacteriaceae; genus Telmatobacter. The sequence continues at coordinate 2,235 of CAZPEZ010000149.1, read as the reverse complement.
TTCAGTTTTGCTCATAGGAGCAAGTAGCCAAGCCCGGACCAGGCGCTGCAATTTGTTCTGGTATTGAAGGTCCAGCTGTCCGTCGCTTGATGACTCATCGGGATGCAGCGGCGTCGAGGTGCCCATTGTGAGAGTCCGTATGAGACTCCACATTCTGAGCCGACACAGGTACCGGACCGTATGTGATTCCGCTTGCTGCTGCCCTCTCTCTTAGCGCCTTTTCCTGGCCTAGCCCCATTGTCAGTGCCGTCAGACCGGCGAGACCACCCAGTTGCATCGATTCGACGGCCGTACTGGGTACAATCACGATCGTTGAATTCTGCTTCAAACCTTCGTAAAGCATGTTCATCGCTCTAAGATGCAGAGCCACTGGATCGTTCGCATAGGTCCTGGCCGCCTCGCCAAACTTCTCCGCAACCTGGCGCTCGGAGTCACCGAGAATGACACGAGCCTGACGCTCTCTCTCGGCCTGCGCCTGCATCGACATTGCATCTTCGAGCGCTGAGGGGATGAGCACGTCTTTGACCTCGACGGAAATGACGTTGATTCCCCATGGTTCGGTGCGCACGTCGATGATCTTCTGCAATTCCGAACTGATCTTGTCCCTACCTTCGAGCATATCGGAGAGCATGGTCTTGCCAATCACATCACGCAGTGCTGTTTGCGCAGCCCAGTTGATTGCGCTTTGGTAGTCTGCCACATCAAGAGCTGCCTTCTTAGGGTCGAGGATCTTCCAGAACAGCACTGCGTCCACATCGACTGGAACCGTGTCTTTCGTGAGCGTTTTCTCCGCTTTAAATGAGCTTGTAAGGACGCGCGTGTCGATCCAATAGGGAATGGACTCGACGATCGGGATGATCATGAACAGCCCTGGGCCTTCAAGAGATCGGAACTTGCCTAACCTCAGGACCACAGCCTTGTTCCATTGATCGGCAACCCGGATTGCGGAAGCGGCGACATATGCCAATACGAACGAACATACCAGGACGGCTATGGCGGCCCCGTCGGCGGAAGCGCGGTGGAGACTAAATGCCACCGCTCCGCCCATGGCCAGAATTACGGCGAAAATCAGAGCTGGGAACGAATTGCTTTGCTTCATGTCAATTGCCTCTCATCCTGTGTTGAGACGGCTGGGCTGAAGGAGGTTTGCCTTCTGGGCCCAGATCGGCGGCGTGCACTTCTACCGATAGTTCAGGCGTAGACCGTCTCGCCATGAACGGTGTAAGACCTGTGTTCGGTTCCAGCAATGATGTCCTTGGCCTTGTCTATGTCATCCGGTGTGCCATGGACAACGAGCAAGAACTTGTCGGTCTTCAAGGCCACGTCATACTTCACGACGCTGTCCTTTGGGATGCCGATGCTTACGAGGCCTGCTCCCACTGCACTAACTCCTCCGACAACTGCGGCCCCTTCAAGACCGGCGATGATCCATGCCACCAGCGGGCCGGCCACGAGAATCGGCCCGAGACCGGGAATAGCGAACATCGCGGATCCGAACAGCAGTCCCCAAAATCCACCCCAGAACGCGCCCATTTTGCCCCAGTACTTCATACGGTCGCCGGCGTTGTAGTAGCCGACCACATGTTCGTCGGTGTGCGTGTCTCGCGCGGCAATCGAGAGGCTCTTCATGTCGACACCGGCCTGCTGCAGTTCCTTGATGGCGTGCTCCGCCTGCTCGTGCGTGTCATAGATTGCTACTACAGAATTGGTCGTGGTCATTCTCTTCTCCATGTTCGTCGGTTGTCTGAGATCGATTGAGGCGCTGTCAAACACGCTCCGCTATGTCCACAGAGATAGTGTCAGAGCTGGATGTTCCATAGATGGTCACTTTTGCTCGCAAATTGGAGTGCTCTCAGCCAGGAAGTGGCCAAAAGAGCACAGCCCTTGCTGCTGTGCCAGGAAGAAAATGAGATTCCAGCCGCCTACTCACGCGGCCAGGGAGATTACCATGCCTGAAGTTCGTGCTTTCCCAACCATCCCCACGAAGATCCTTTTGCCCATGGACTTTAGTCCGTCATCCCAGGCGGCTTTGGAGATGGCGGCTGATCTGGCTCAGCACTTTCACGCCGAACTCCACCTTCTAAACGTGATTCCAATGTTTCCCACCACGACTCTCCCTGACCTCGTTCCTGAAGGCGAATTCCTTCAGGAGGCGAGAACACTTGCAGAGGGTCATCTGACAAAGTGCCAGGCAACTCTTAGGGCCAAGGGTGTGAAGTCAACTTCCAGTATCGA
>CAZPEZ010000148.1:0-8409 GCA_964585715.1 uncultured Occallatibacter sp. | reverse complement strand
ACGTGGACCTGAACCACGCGCGTCTGCCAATTCCGCCACTTCGGCACGGGAGAGAAGTCTGACTGGATCGGTCAGACAGGCAGCATCTTTGAGTTTCGCAAATGCCGTTTATGGTGTCAAATCGCCGCGCGGAATCAGAGCGAAGTCCACAATCACTTTCGTTTCAGTGCTTCCAACTCGTCGAGCGTGCGTGGCCAGTCCGAGCCAAGCAGACGCGAAAGGCTGCGGTCGGCCAGCACCTTGCCGCCGGTCTGGCACTGAGCGCAGTAGTTCGTTTCGTTGTCGGCATAGCGAATGCGCTGCACTTTCTCACCGCAGCGCGGGCAAGGTAAATTGAAACGTCCATGCACGGCCATCTCGGGCCGGAAGGCCGTCACCTTCTCGGGGAATGCTTTCTTCGCTTCGGCGCCGAGCCTGTCGATCCACAGAGCCATCGTGTCCCGTGTGGACTTGTAGAGCAGTTCCCACTCTTCCGTTTTGAGTTTGTGGGTTTGCGCGATCGGTGAGAGCTGCGCCGCATGAAGAATCTCATCGGAGTACGCATTACCGACGCCGCTGATCAGGCGCGGATCTGTAAGAGCGCGCTTGAGCGTGCGGTTTTCTAGTGACAGGGCCGCGCGAAATCCGTCGAGATCTGTCGAGAAGATCTCAACGCCGCCGGGATTCATCGCGTCGAGTGCATCGTTGCCGCGGACGATATGGAGCGACGCCCGCCGCTTCGATCCGGCCTCTGTCAAAACAAGAGACCCATTCGGAAAATCCAGCGCCAGCAGGGCATTTTTCCCCGCAAGCTTGGCCCCCGCCGCTTTCCAGTGCAGACGGCCTGCGATCATGAGGTGAATCACGAGCCAGAGCAGCCCGGGGTCCCCATGGACAGGTCCTCGTCCATGGGGTGGTAGATCGTCGACGCCAATCGCGATCCGTTTGCCGATGCGGCGCAGCGCACGCACCGTCATGCCCTCCGCAGCGCTGATCGGAGGCTCGACCGTCCGCAGAACAAACACGCTGGCCAGCCGCACATGCTCGATGGTCTGGCCGAGGATGCGCGCTTCGAGGGCTGTGATATATGCGGTGATGTCGGGCAGTTCCGGCATTGCATCCAGAGTGCAGGCTCAGCCGCGATTCTGCAACGGAGATTTGACGATCGACTTGCGCACCGATGAGCGGTCTACGAAATTACGGCATTGTCGATTAGCCTTGTCGATCCGACATAGGCTGCTACGGCGAACAGCGTTCCCGCCGTCGCCGTCTCGACTGGCAAGAGCGTGGCCCAATCGACGAGCCAGACGTAGTCGACGCGGACTGCTGGCTCAGTCGCCAAGACGGCACGCGCCGCATCGATCAACGCGCTCGCTCCACGTTCGCCTTGTGCCGCCAGCTCTTCGATGTGCCGGACCGCCCGGCTCAGCACCAGTGCCTGCCTGCGCTCCTCTGCGCTCAAATAGACGTTGCGCGAGCTCAAGGCCAGACCGTCGGTTTCGCGCACGATCGGGCACACCACAATTTCGGTGCCGAGTCGGAGATCGGTTGTCATGCGCCGCAGCACTGCGACCTGGGCCGCATCCTTCTGGCCGAAGAAGGCGCGATCGGGCTCGGCGGCAATCAGCAGCTTTGCGACCACAGTGGCTACGCCGCGAAAGTGGCCGGGCCGAGAGGCGCCATCCAACCGCTCGCTCAGACCTTCGACGTCCACGAACGTCATCGCACCGTGCGGGTACATCCCTTCAACGGTGGGCGCAAACACGACGTCGGCGCCTTCGCGCTCCGCCAGCGCGCAATCGGCTTCGAACGCCCGCGGATAGCGTGCGAAGTCTTCGTTGGGGCCAAATTGGGTGGGATTCACGAAGATGCTGACAGCCACTCGATCGCAGGACCCAGCGCCAGCCCGGATCAGCGAAGCATGTCCGGCATGCAGCGCACCCATAGTGGGCACCAGGCCGACACGCGCACTAAACCTGCGATTCATGCGCGCCCACTTCCGCAATTCTTCCACCGTGCGAAGAAGGTCCATCGACCTTACTTAACTCTCCCACTCCTGCAGAGCATCGCGATTCACGACTGCATTCTCTTCGTCGAACTCGTTCGCCTTCTTTCGTGCCCCAGAGGGTAGATGGTAGCTCTCCGCATCCGAGGGAAATGCCCGGTGCTCCACATCTTCGCGATAGTGCTCGACGGCGTCGCGAATCAGCTCCGCGGCATCCGCATAGCGCCGCACAAATTTGGGAGGCGGCGCGAAGGTGAGATTTATGAGGTCGTGGAAGACCAGAATCTGTCCATCGCAATCCGGGCCGGCGCCAATGCCAATGGTTGGAATCGTCAACTCTTCGGTGATTTGCCGTGCAACCTCGCGCGGTACGCCCTCAAGCACGATTGCACCAGCGCCGGCAGCAGCCAAAGCACTAGCATCGGCGCGTAGCCGTAGAATCTCAGCGGTGTCGCGCGCCTGCACCCGATAGCCGCCCATGCGATGCACGCTCTGCGGAGTCAGCCCGAGGTGGCCTACGACGGGAATCTCTGCTGCGGTCAGCGCGCGCGCCAGCTCGACGCGCGCGCCTTCAATCTTGACCGCTTCGGCCCCCGCTTCCTTCACGAAGCGGACCGCGCTAGCGACTCCATCCGCAACAGTCCCGTGATAGCTGCCGAACGGCATATCGGCAACCACCAGCGCGCGCCGAACGGCGCGGCGCACGGCCCGCGTGTGGTGCACCATCTCGTCCACAGTGACCGCAAGTGTGTTCTCATGGCCCAGCACTACCATGGCCAACGAGTCGCCGACCAGCACCAGGTCGATGCCGGCTTCGTCGACGAGGCGCGAAGTGGCGTAGTCATACGCGGTGAGCGCAGAGATCGGTTTGCCCTGACGCTTCATCTCAGCCAGCGCAGGCATGGTCACTTTTGTGAGAGGAGAACCGGAGGAAGACGCTCCACCGGCGGAAAAGCTGATAAGGCTCATATTAACTCCAGTGCCGCCCTGCAAACCCAAGGTGCAGCCCGAACAGTTGTGAGTATACGCCTCCCGGATGTGGCGCAAGTCACAAGTTAGGATGCGGTTCGAGCGCAATAGTTGCGACTTCTCGACTGTCCGGCGCACACTGATGTCAGCAATGCTTTCACCTTTGGGAACAGTAGTTTCGGCCGGGCTTGGACTCGCCGGTGCGGCAGGGTTGGCAGTGGGCGGATTTACTTACGCTTCCGTATGGCCCACGTCGCAGATCTTCGGCCGCACGCTGACCGCACCGCGTCGGCCCAACGAACTCGCCCTCACCTTTGATGACGGTCCCAACCCCGCATGGACACCGCGCCTGCTCGACATCCTGGCTGAGCATGGAGTGCACGGAACATTCTTCATGCTCGGCAAATTCGCGCAGTCCGAACCGGCACTGGTGCGGCAGATCGCGGACGCAGGCCACTTGATCGGCAACCACTCCTGGAATCATCCCAACCTTGCACGCACTGCCGCGAATCAGGTCCGCGAGCAACTGCAGAAGACAAGCGATACGCTCCAGCAGATCACGGGCGAGCCGATTCGATTCTTCCGTCCGCCCTATGGCGCGCGGCGGCCCGCGGTGTTGCTCATTGCACGCGAACTCGGCCTGACGCCGGTGACGTGGAATGCGATGACCGATGATTGGGCCGAGCCTTCGACCGACCGCATCGCCGCCAGCTTGGTGACTAAGATCGATCGCAACCAGCAGCGCGGTTCAGGCACAAACATTGTCCTGCATGATGGCGGGCATCGCGGCCTGGGCGCGAATCGTGGCCCCTCGGTGAGTGCTGCGCAGCAACTTCTCAGGCGCTACAGTTCATCGCATCAATTCGTCACGCTGGATGCGTGGGCGCCTGCGGTGCGGCCAATATAGATTCGATGCCATTTCTATTCATGGTGCGCTTACCCGGAGGCCCTATATTCAGCGAGCACTTTGATCGCACCGACGTCGATTGAATTCCTCCAGATCCTTCGCTGGAATCCAATACTCCTCATGCATCCTCGCGCCGGCCGTCTGGACTTCGTATCGGCCCAAGTACTCTGATTCAACTTCGAATTTTAGAACATAGCCGGTTCCGCCGTCGCGGGTATTCCAATCACGTGCGATTTGCGTTGCATATTCCTCATTGAGCACAGGGTAGAAAATGGGCTGTTCAGGCAGCCTCGGAGGAAATGCGCGATTGCCGCTCGTCTGGATCAGTTCCAGTTCTCGTTCGCCGACAGGGCGATTAAGGACTATAGTTTGTCCTCGCGAATTCACTGGAGAATCTCCTGAAGAATCGAGAGAGGTACCTGCGTGTCACTGGTAGACCTGTGCTAAGCGTCCTTCACTGCAGCGAACGCCACGCGCGCGGCCTCAACCGTCTTGCGTACTTCGGCGTCTCCGTGCGCTGTTCCGATGAACGCTGCTTCAAATTGCGATGGAGGCAACCACACACCCTGTTCCAGCATGGCGCGATGGAATCGGCCGAACGCAGCAGTATCGGACTTCGCCGCTTCGTCGTAATTCGTGACCGGACAGGCCTGGAAAAACCAGGTGCCCATCGCTCCGACGCGATTGGTCGTGAGCGGAACTCCTGCTTTGGCCGCCTCAGCGGCAACGCCCTCAAAGACCGCCTTTGAAGTTGCTTCGATTTGCGGATAGACCTCCGCCTTGTGTTCCTGCAGATAGTCGAGGGTCGCAATGCCCGCGGCCATGGCCAGCGGGTTTCCGCTCAACGTGCCTGCCTGGTAGACCGGCCCCAAAGGTGCAAGGAGCTGCATCAAACGCAGTTTGCCGCCGAAGACACCCACCGGCAGCCCGCCGCCGATAATCTTGCCCAGGGTGACGAGGTCGGGATCGAGACTGTAGAGTTCGCATGCCCCGCCCAGCGCCACGCGGAAGCCAGTCATGACTTCGTCGACGATGAGTAACGCGCCCTCGCGCTCGGTCAATTCACGCAGAGCTTTCAGGTAGCCCGGCTTGGGCGGAATGCAGCCAGCATTACCCACCACCGGCTCCAGAATGATCGCCGCGATCTCGTCGGGATGGGCGTCGAATGCGGCTTCTACCGCGGCAACATCGTTAAAGGGCAGAGCACGGGTCAGCGCTGCAATTTCCTCAGGCACGCCGGCAGAGCCGGGGATGCCAAACGTCGCCACACCCGAGCCGGCTTTGACGAGCAAACCATCGGCGTGTCCGTGATAGCAGCCTTCGAATTTGATGACGATCTTGCGCCCGGTCGCGGCGCGCGCGACACGAATCGCCGACATCGTGGCTTCGGTGCCGGAGCTGACGAAGCGCAGCATCTCGATCGACGGATAGCAGGCGACGACGCGCTCGGCCAAGTCAGCCTCTGTTGCCGTCGATGCGCCAAAGCTCACGGAGTTGCGCGCGGCCCGCTCGATCGCTTCCACAACAGGCGGAAATGCATGGCCGAGGATCATTGGGCCCCACGAGCCGAAGCAGTCGATGAATCGATTGCCGTCCACATCTTCGAGCCACGCGCCCTCGGCCCGCTCGATGAATGGCGGTGCCCCGCCCACTGCGCGAAATGCCCGAACCGGCGAGTTGACTCCGCCGGGAAAGAAGCGCTCGGCGCGCTCCTGCAAGTGGTGGGAACGGATGCGGGCCGATTGTGTGTCGCGCAAACTCATCGTCCGATCAGTATAGAAGACCGAGCAAAATGACTGTGTCGAGCGAGACGGCGGCCTGAATTCAGATGGTGTGGTTTCCGCACCGCGACCGTCGAACCAACAGAAGATTCGTCGCGATCGAGAAGCCCATCAGCAGCCCGACCGTTGCATCGAACCATGCACCTGTCGAGTGGCCGGCCGATCGCCCAAAGTTCCACAGAAGCAGCCCAGCTACCAACGCCAAACTCGCCAGCGCTCGAAGCCACCGGCTCCGTCGATCCAGCTGATCATTTGCAATGCACATGTTTCCTCCTCTCATTGCTTCCAGTTTGTTGCTTTCAGTCGCGGACCTTGTACCAGAGCATCAGACCGAGCTTCACCACGACCATCGTCGCCAGAATGGTCAGCAGATCCCAGCTGATGACATGCTTTGCGAAGATCCGGTACTCGAAGATGCACAGCGTCACCAGCGCGCCCGTCAGGCCCGCAACGGCTGTCGACCGGCGCCGATGCTCCAGAAAGCGCTCGTCGACAAACTGTCCGAAGAAGGGAATTCTGCTCAGAGGATGGCTCATGCTTGGGTCTCCAATTGAAAGATTTCGTCGGTTGCACAGCGAAATACGCGCGCGAAGGTCAGCGCCAAGGGCAGGCTGGGCACGTAGCGGTTTCGCTCGATCGAGTTGATGCTCTGCCGCGAGACTCCCGCAGCCTTGGCCAGGTCTTCCTGTGTCCATCCGCGGGCCATGCGGAACTCTTTAACGCGATTGCGTACACCCAGTTCCATGGAAAGTATGCTTTCCATCTGAGAGTAGAGCCGAGTCCGGGAAATGTCAAGTCCGCTCGACATTATCCCTTTGACAAACCCAGTTTTCTACAGGATAACGTATCCAATAGAAAATACAAAAGATAGAACCTCCAAATGTCGAGTTAGGCCAGAGTTTTGTCAGATTATGTAACCAAGCGAAGTACACTAATTCACTGCGGGGGGTACCGTATGAGTGATGCGGAGATTGGTGCGGCTTGGTTAAAGACGAAACAGGAATTGGCGGCACTTCAGCGCGAAAAGGCGGGTCTGGATTCCGAATTGAAGCGTTTCGGCGAAGCCTTAAACAGCATAGGTAAAATTTTTCGAGACCAACCAGATATGGCTTGGAATGTGGACATCTCCACGTTGCTCGCAGAAGCCGAGCAGTCGGGCGTAAGGGCCAAACGGTACAACGCGCTATTGTCCGAACTGGGGGAGAAACAAAGCGAACTGGCTCGATTTGAAAAAGCCGAATAAAACCATGACCTATTCCGGCAAACCGCTTTCGCTTCGCCCTCTGAAATTCGAGCAGGCTATTCAAGAATTGCTCAAGGCGAGGCCAGCGGCGAAGACAAAGCATAAGCGAAGGGCCGCAAAGAAATTCGATTAATGGACAGTTTTGAGGGCTGGCATAGTTCGATACCAGCCCCTTCTCGCGGATGATCTATCCACGGCAGCGAATCAACACATGCGGGTCTATATTGCCTTGCGGCCTTTTGGTTTTCGGATGCGTTCAGTTTGTGGCTGTTCACATCAGGAATCATCCTTGCTAGCAAAGGATGGCTATACAGTCTGCCTCTCGCTGTGGAAGTTGCTTGCGGCCCGCGACCGTATTGCACCGCTGGTGCCGGGACCAATCAAAAATTTGGCTAAGAATAGTAGCCTCCTATCTGGTGGTTCCAGTTGCTCGACAGTCTAATTCGGTTTCACTTGCTTGTACATCAACCGCTTGCCGTGAACCTGCCGAATGAGTGCTGCCGTTCTCTCACCGTCTGTGATTCTGCGATGGTTGTAGCGGAAGTCAAACTCTGAGAGATAGCGGTGCAAGTGTTGTTGTCCGACATGGTGATAAACGCCGTTTATCCCGCGTTTCAGGATCGAGAAGAATCCCTCGACCGTGTTGGTTGTAATCACTAAACCGTTTTCACGCCGTACAAACTCGTTCTCAAAGTGATTCACCTGATAGTGCGGGCGTCCCATGAGCACGCCTTTCAGAGTCGTCCCGCTGTCAGTCATCACTACGGCATTTGGTAGCACGGTCGAATCAACAATCGGCCTGAGATTTGCGGCTGTCACGCGAGGGACATGGTGCGATTGCACGCTCCCGTCGCGCTGGACGAGGGATACGACAGCGGCTTTGTTTGAAACCGGACTCTTGAAATCGGGTCTGCGCTGTCCAACCTTACGCGGAGGGTTTTTCAGTTTCCCGCCGATGTAAGTCTCGTCAATCTCAATAGTTCCACCCATTTTGGTAAACAAATCGCTCTGGCGCATGGCATATCGGATGCGATGGACCATGAACCAAGCCGATTTGTAGGTCACGCCAAGCATTCGGTGCAACTGATGTGCGCTCATGCCTTTCTTTGAAGCGCAGACCAAGTGAATCGCCATCAGCCAGGTATTCAGGGGGATATGCGAATCCTCGAATATCGTGCCGACCGTGACCGTGAACTGTTTCCGGCATCCGCCACACTTCCAGACTCCGGGCCGCACGGGAGTTTTGGAGTTCTCTTTCGGCTTGAGCCTGTAGGCTTCGCCGATCAAACCGCAAAACGGGCAAATCGCCCCATCCGGCCAGCGTTGCGACTCAAGGAATGTCCGTGCGGCTTCCGAGTCTGAGAAATGCTGTGCGATTGATTTGAGGTTCATGGCAATGTCGCAATCTGCGCACGAATCAACGCCGTATCCTGATTGGCCGCCGCATAGTAACTTGGCGCGTAGTTCCCGCGCTCTCCGTCCCGAAGCAAATTCCGATGAATCAGAGCCGCTTCGAGCGAATCGA
>CAZPEZ010000147.1:0-8429 GCA_964585715.1 uncultured Occallatibacter sp. | reverse complement strand
GACTCGCGCAGATCGCTCAGCATCGGCCGCTTGTCGTCGCCGCGCCGCTCGCTGGCACGCGAAAGCTGCGACAGCGCAATCACCGGCACATTCAATTCCTTGGCCAGCGCCTTCAGGCCGCGTGAAATCGCCGATACCTCCTGCGTCCGATTCTCATAGCGCTTGCCGCCCATCGAGGGTAGCGTCGCCGACATCAGCTGCAGATAGTCCACCACGATCAGATCGAGCTGGCCCGCATTCTGCTTCAGCCGCCGGGCCTTCGCACGCATCTCGGCCAGCGAAACGCCCGCTGTATCGTCGATGAACATGTGCGCCTCGATCAACTGCTCCAAAGCATGCTGCAGCTTGCCGTGATCCTCGCGACCCAGAAAGCCCGTTTGTAGTTTTCTTTGATCCACGCCTGATTGGGACGACAACATGCGTCGCAGCAGCGATTCCTTGCTCATTTCCAGGCTGAAGACCGCCACAATCGCTTTGCCGATCACCGCCGCCTGCTGGGCGATATTGATTGCCAGCGCAGTCTTCCCCATCGACGGACGTGCCGCGATGATGATCAGCTCGCCCTTCTGCAACCCGCTCGTCATCTGGTCCAGCACGATGAAGTGGGTAGCGAGGCCTGTCACCTCGCGGCTCTGCTTGTAGAGGTTATCGATCGTTCCGAACGAATCCTGAACAATCTTGTCCAGCGGCTGCAGCCCCTGCGAGATGCCCTTCTCGCTCACCTCCAGCAGCTGGCTCTCCGCCATGTCCAGCACTTCGAGAGCCGTCTCGCTCTGATCTGCCGCGCGTGCAATCGCCGCCGAGCAGATCGCCATCAACTTGCGCAGCAGGCTCTTATCCTTGACGATCCGGATGTAGTCTTCGATGACCGGCCGCAGCGGCAAGCCTTCCGTAAGCGACGCCAGATACGCCACGCCGCCGACCGTCTCGATCTCCTTGTAGCGCGCCAGCTCATTCGCCAGCGTCACAATATCGACCGCCTGCTGGACATTCATCAGGTCGGTCATGCGCAGGAAGATGCGTTGATGCGAGTCGAGCGAGAAGTCGCTCGCATCCAGTTTCTCGGCCGCTTCGGAGTGCGCGGCATTGTCCAGCAGGATCGCGCCCAGAATGGTTTTTTCTGCGTCGATGTTCGCCGGCAGTCCGGTATCGAGTCTCAGATCGGGGATCGTCGCCATGGGGCAGTCGTCAGTCCTTACACTTCGAGTGTAGGTCGACTAGGCGCGACTGGAAAAGGAATGCATAACTAGGAAAACATGGAAAACTGGTCCGCGAATCCGATCTCACACTACTGCGAGATCACCATCTGCGAAGCGCTGCTCACGTCGATCGTCGTGCTCGTCCAGAACGGCACGTTAATTGGATACCCGTACGTGACCCTAACCTGGACCATGTCGCCCGGCAGCTTACACTGCGCCCTCGGCGCACAGGCAGTCCAGCCAGTCGTCCCTGTTGTATTGGCTTTCAGCCAGGTCGTGGTCACAGTGAGATTGTTCGCATTCAATCCCGGATACGGCATACTTTGCACGAAGGACTGAATCTGTGCCCGTCCCGCGTTGCAGCCGAGCAGACGCGTATTGAAGACGCATTGCGAACCGCGTGTACTGGCGTAACGGCTCGCCTCGCGCGCCGCGTCCGCCACGAAGTTGTAGACATACAGACCAAAGATCAAATAGACCATGCCAATCAGGATGGTCAGAAATACTGCGGCGGACAACGCCATCTCCACCAGAGCGGCCCCTGATTCGTCACCGATCGAAATGCTCGATCCGCGATGAGAACCTTCTTGTTCCGCGTCGAGCGCCTTGTTCCGGCGCTCCGCGATCTTTGGCCGGTGCTTCATTGCATTACCTTCCGAACTGCTTGCCCTTTCAATGTAAACGTCGAAGGCAACCCCGGCCAACGCACCGGGGGAGTGTAATCGGTCCGTGTTGCAATCGTGAGAGTGGTCTCAACCGCCGCGCCACTCATGCAGGTCACTGCTGGTGGCGTACCGCTCACCGCGGTTCCGTCCGAGCAGATATACGACCGCGCCACTGTCGGCGTCGCGAGCGTAATGTTCATTGCATCGCTGGTGGCTGCTAGCTGAATTCCCGCCGTGTCTGCCGCTGTGATCGCGTTCTGGGCCCCATACGCGGCGCCCGCATTCGCGGCATTCGACACCTCGATCGACGCATAGGCAGCCATCGCGAACTCAACCGCGCCCACCAGCAACAAAAACAGAAGCGGCAGCGTCACAGCAGCCTCAATGAGAGCGGCACCGTCTTCTCGTGCAGCTTTACTGCGCACGCATCGAAAGCAACTCCCGATCTCTCGGATTCGCCTCCTCATTGCATCATCACAATCGTCGTAAGAGGAGAGGAGTTATTGACAGTAGCGTAGTTTTGCAGGCTCGTGTTGTTGCTCAAGGTAAGCGACTGCACAACAAAAGCCGCGTCCATAGTCCCGGTTCCCGATCCCTGCAGGCTCACCGGCGCGCTGGGCGCATAAACAATCCCCTGTAGATTCATGTTCGGCCCGCCCACCGTCGCTCCAGTAGCGTCCCCGTGCGCCTGAAAGATCAGAATTCCATTCTGTGCGCCCGATGCCGGCGCAGAAAGATTCACACTTCCGCTTTCGGTCAGCGTGGTATCCCCTGTCGTCGTGTAGAACGAAACGCCGCTCCCCGTGATCGAACCGGACCCCGTCAAATCCAGGTGATTCACAATGTAGAGACCCGACCCCAGAGTCACTGACCCCGCATTCGTGTTGTAAAGGCCCCCATTGATCGTGTAATTGCCTGCGCCGAGCACGAGAGTCCCATTGCCGTAGTTGGCCAGATTGCCGTTGATGATGTAGTTCCCGGGCTGGAGCGTCAGCGTCCCATTCCCGGAGTTGGTAATGCTCGAGTACGTCCCCTGACTCAGACTCATATTTCCCGAGCCGGCATTATTCGGGTTGCAGTTGGACGTGCATACGCCCGTCGGAATCGCCGGCGCCGCCAACGACCACAGGGGATCGCTCACCGGCGTCATGCCCGTGATAGGAGCCGGACTGACCGACCCACTGTAACCACCGGTCACACCGACCTTGGCCGCCGTAACGCTGCCCCCGGCGTCGATCGCTCTCGTGTCGTTCGAATCGTCATAGATCTGGCAGCCGGACGCACTCAGATTCCCCGATCCGCCAACCTCCGTTCCCGCTGTGCCGAGCGTCCAGATGCATCCCGGACTCGACCCCGGCCCCGCCACCGCGCTGGCCGTCACGGTCACCATTTTGATCTGAAACAGCTTCATGAAGAACGTGGGATTCGGCACGTTGATCACTGCCTGCACAAACCCCGTCCCGCGCGGGGAGCCATACTGAGTGCCCGATGGAAACGTCACCGAAACGACGTCTCCATGGGATCCATCCGTCACGCCATTGAGAGCAGCAACCGCCTTGGCTGCCGTCGTGGCCGACGTCTGCGAAGCGTTGTAACGAAAATCGACAGCGCCCGCCGTGGCAGCCGCATCCGCGACAATCTGCACCTCACGCCTCACATGAAACAAAATGCCAACGTCGACCGCCAGCGCCATAAACCCCATCAGCGTCGTCAGCGACACCGCCACCATCGGGACCATCTGGCCGCCCTCGTCCTTCCAAAAGCGCATTCCTTACTCCTCAAACACTGCCACTGATGGCGTGTAGCCAGTCAGGACACATCGAATGTGATCGTGAACCGAAAATCCATGGAGGGCGTGGGAGTTGCCCAAACGGAACTGCAACGCCGGGGGTTTGCGCGTCCGGTCTCCCGGTCCGCAGTTTGTTTCTCTCCTGTTTCAGCGAATTCCGCGCGAAACAGCCCGCGCAAGGGGCAATCTGCCACTTACACCCTTAGGGAAGGTCATTATCGTGCTTCCTTCAGGCACATCGCAAGTAAACCAAAGTGACCGGACCGATGGTTACTTCGCCTCTGGTCGCCAGCGCAGCACCGGCTTCCGCGCCGCCTGCACCTCATCCAACCGCGAAACCCGCGTCGAGTGCGGCGCCGTCTTCACCAACTCCGGCGTCTCCTCCACTTCACGCGCAATCGCCCGCATGGCATCAACAAACAGATCCAGCTCCTCGAGCGACTCGCTCTCCGTCGGCTCAATCATCAACGCCCCATGCACGATCAACGGGAAGCTCACTGTATAGGGATGGAATCCGTAATCGATCAACCGCTTGGCGATATCGCCCGTCTTCACGCCCTTGGCCGCCTGCCGCTTGTCGCTGAACACCACCTCGTGCATCGACGGCGTCTTGTAGGGCAGCTCATACAGGTCTTCGAGCTTCTTGCGAATGTAATTCGCATTCAGCACCGCATCTTCCGTCGTCTGCCGCAATCCATCCGGTCCGTTCGCCAGAATGTACGCCAACGCGCGAATAAACATTCCGGTATTCCCATAGAACGCGCGCACCCGCCCCACACTCTGCGGCCGGTTGTAGTCCCAGTGGAGGGCGCCGGAAGAGGCTTCCGAATCTTTCGCCCGGTCTGGCGAGAGTCCTGGAAACGATGGTGCGCGGAACACAGCTTCACAACCGGCGGTTCCGGAGTCCGCATTCGCGCACTCCCAGGTTTCTGTGGAGGGACTGTTCGCGACATTTCCAGTGCGTACCAGCACCGGCGTCGGCAGAAACGGCTCCAGAAACTTCTTGCACGCCACTGGACCCGAGCCCGGTCCGCCACCACCATGTGGCGTCGAAAACGTCTTGTGCAGGTTCAGGTGCATCACGTCCACGCCAAAGTCGCCCGGCCGCACCTTGCCCACCAGCGCGTTCATATTCGCGCCGTCCATGTAAAGCAGCGCACCCTTCGCGTGCAGAATATCGGCGATCTTGTGAATCTCGTTCTCGAAGACTCCTAATGTGGACGGATTCGTCAGCATCAGCGCCGCGGTGTCTTCGTCTACCTGTCTTGCCAGCGCTTCGAGATCGATCCCGCCCTCGGAATTCGATTTCAGGTTCTCCACCTGGTAGCCGCAGATCGCTGCCGTCGCCGGATTCGTCCCGTGCGCCGAGTCGGGGATAATCACCTTCTTGCGCGCGTTGCCCTTCGACTCATGCCACGCGCGAATCAGCAGAATGCCCGTGAACTCCCCATGTGCGCCTGCCGCCGGCTGCAGCGTAATCGCATCCATGCCCGTAATCTCGATCAGGCACTTCTGTAGAAGATCGATGATCTCGAGCACGCCCTGCGCTAGCGCATCCGGCCTGTAAGGATGCGCCTCCGCCAACCCCTCGATCCGCGAAACAAACTCGTTTACCCGAGGGTTGTATTTCATCGTGCACGACCCCAGCGGATACATGCCGAGATCGATCGCGTAGTTCCAAGTCGACAACCGCGTAAAGTGCCGAATGATCTCAATCTCCGACAACTCCGGCAGCAAGCCCGGCGTCTTCCGATGCGCCTGTCCCAGCAGCTTCGACGCATCGACCTGGGGCACGTCCAGCGGCGGCAGCTTATACGCCTTCTTGCCCGGCGACGACTTCTCAAACACCAAGCCTTCATTCTGCGTCTGGTGCGGCCGAACCTTGCCCCTCGTCCTGCGCTCGATCGTCTCCGCCATCACGCCTCCACCAGCCCTGCCGCCAGCACCTTCGCTGCTGCATCAATCGTCGCGCGCGACATCGTCTCCGTCGCGCACCACAACGTCGCGTTTTTCAGCTCGGGATACCACCGGCCCAACTCCACGCCGCCCACAATCTTTTCGTCCAGCAGCCGTTGGCTCCACGCCGCCGGCGACTCCTGCGTTTGCAACACAAATTCATGAAACCGCGGCGCGGCATTGAACAGGAGCTTGGCCCCGGCAACTTCGCCCAGCGCCTTTGCGGCGTAATCTGCCTTCGCCAAATTGTGTTCCGCCAGCTCGCGTATCCCTTCCTTGCCATACACGGTCAGGAAGATCGTCGCCATCAGTGCCACCAGCGCTTGATTGGTGCAGATATTCGATGTCGCCTTCTCGCGCCGAATGTGCTGCTCGCGGGTCGACAGCGTCAGCACGAACCCACGATTCCCGTCGCCATCCACCGTCTGCCCCGCGAGTCGCCCCGGCATCTGGCGCAGATATTGCTCCTTCGCAGCAATCACCCCGCAAAACGGCCCGCCATAGCTCAGGGCCACACCGAAGCTCTGCGCCTCCATGCTCACGATGTCCGCTTCCACCGGCGGCCGTACCACACCAAGCGACACCGCCTCGGCAATCGACACGCACAATAGCGCGCCCTTCTTGTGCGCGATTTCCGCAATCGCCGCAATATCCTCGATCACGCCGAAGAAATTCGGGCTCTGCACCAGCACCGCCGCCGTCTCATCCGTCGCCGCGGCTTCAAGCGCGTTCAGATCCACGCGCCCCGTCTCGGCGTCGTACCTAATCTCGCTGGTCGCCAGATCCCGATGCTGCAGATACGTCGCCAGCACCTCGCGATACTCCGGATGCACCGTCCGCGCCACCACCGCCTTGTGCCGCCCCGTCACGCGCATCGCCATCAGCACCGCTTCCGCAGCTCCAGTAGATCCGTCGTACATGCTGGCGTTCGCCACATCCATGCCCGTCAACTCGGCAATCATCGTCTGAAACTCGAAGATCGCCTGCAGCGTGCCCTGCGTGATCTCCGCCTGATAGGGCGTATAGCTGGTCAAGAATTCGCCGCGCTGCACCAGCGCATCGATAATTACCGGCCTATAATGCCGATACGCGCCCGCACCCAAAAAGCTCGCATAGTCCGTCGCGTTCTTCTGCCCCGCCGCTTTGAAATAATCGACGATCTCGCTCTCGCCGAACTGGCGCGGAATCTCCAGATCGCGCGTGAGCCGATACTCGGCGGGAATAATGGCAAACAAGTCCTCGATGGACTTCGCCCCGATGGCCCGCAACATCTGCTCGCGTTCCGCCGGCGATTTCGGTAGATAGCGCATTCTTGTCCTTCGGACAGCTCTTCATTCACAGCCGTCAGTTCGCCGCGGTCTCGCCCGCGAACCTGTCAACTGTGAACTGCGAACTATGAACTGTTACTTAGCTCCGGTCTCCTCGGAGATAAAAGCTTCGTAGGCCGCCGCATCCAGCAGTTTGTCCCACTCCAACGCATCCGACAGCTTCACCTTGATAATCCAAGTCTCATGCGGCGCTGCGTTAATCTTGTCCGGCTCGGTCTTCAGCGACTCATTCACCTCGGTCACCGTCCCGCTCACCGGCGAATAGAGATCGCTCACCGCCTTCACGCTCTCCACCGATCCGAAGGTCTGGTTCGCGGTCACCTCATCGCCCACCTTGGGCGAGTCAACGTAGACAATATCGCCCAGCGAGTTCTGCGCGTAATCCGTAATCCCAATCGTTCCAACGCCGCCATCGACCGCGATCCACTCATGTTCCTTCGTATAGCGATAATTCGTGGGATAAGCCATGGGCGCACTCTCCTTTGCACGAATGCCTAGTGTAAATGGTTGTGCGGACCCGCAAATCGGAGGAAAAGCCGCAGGATTCTCGTTTTGGGCGTGTCGCAAAATCGATCTGCTTATTTCGCCGGACCGAAGCCGGCGTAGGGCTCGAGCGGCACCAGAGCAACAATCTCCAGCATGCCGGCTTTGAACAGCGGCAGGCTCTCGATGGCCGCACGCGCCTCAGCCTCGTTCGTCGCCTCCCACAGAATCGCCGCGCCTGGCGTGTCCGCTCGCTTCCACACCTGGCGCAGGACTCCGGCAACGTAAAGCTCCTTCACGCGCTGCCCCTCTCCTCCAACCAACTCCAGCGTAAACGCCTCGGGTGGAAACGCATCGGTGCGCCGCCGCGATATCGAAAGAAATTGCATGAGATTGTCCTTGTAAGGATGAAAAGTCAGGCCGCAGTCGTTTCCAAACGCGCCGCCGTCAGCCTGCGGTAGTCCATCAGCATCTTCCCGCGCCAAATCACGATCATGCCGAACGCGAGAATAAAGAACACCCCGGCCGTCTGCTGCGTGGTCAGAATCGTGTCGAAGTAGCCGCGCGCCGCGAAACGAATCACCGCCAGAAGCAGCAGCACGATCAAAAAAGCACTCGACCGCTTCATCATGATCGCCTGTCCCTGCCTCTCCAGCCGCGTCGTCAGCAGCAGGGGCCATGCCAGCGCCAGCGCGCCCATCGCAAACGCTAGCCCCGCCCACACCCACGGAACCCTGAACGCCGGCACAACAAACATCGAAAAGCCTGTCGCCATCCCCAGTGGCGGAATCACGATCTTCCGCAACGTTACGGCACTCCGTGCCTCGCGCAGCCGCCACATCGTGACAGCAATCAGACCGGCTGCGGACATCAGAATCGAAGGGATGGGGGGAAGCGCCACCATGCTCCTATTCTATTGGATTCCTCGCCGCCACAAGTCCCTAGTCCCTCGGTCACTAGTCCCTCAGTCCCTGTTCCTCGGTCACTGCGCAAAGAACTCCCCGCGCCC
>CAZPEZ010000146.1:0-8487 GCA_964585715.1 uncultured Occallatibacter sp. | reverse complement strand
GCCAGGTAAGGAACGGCGTACCAAACAAAGTTACCGTCGGCGGAGGCACGCCGCGACGGGTGCATTCCCGACCAAAGGCCGCGATAGCGCGCGGGTGTGCCAGGAAGAATGAAGGCTCTTTCCACACCTTGGTGAGGAGTTCATCCAGGTCGTCCGGAGTCGGTGCGCCCTTGCGCGTCTTGATCTTCTGCGGAGCGGCTACATTGTTGAGGAGGCCGTATTCCGCATTGTTGAGCAGTTCGCTTTCCTGCTTCTCCTTCACGCTCTCAATCAGCAGTCGCAGTTGCTCGCGAGTCTGATCGTAGGGACTGCTGAGGAGATCGGAGACCCGCGTGTGAACATTGAGAACGGCATTGATGCTGCTCAGGCGGTATTCGCGCGGCTTTTCCTCGTAATCGACGAAGGTGGCAGCAAGTGTTGACTCGTCTTCGTGGCCGCAGGTCGACTCGATGGCTTTGCCCTCGTCTACTTTATTGAGCCGGAATGTTCCAGACTCGAGCGGCTTCCAATCCAGCAGGCGGACGAGCCAGCGCGGCGTGATCGCCCCGAATTGAGGAGCGGACTTGGTGACATTGGCTAACTGATATGCGGATTCCTCGCTTAACGAGACTCGGCTGACTTCTTCAGGCACTGGTTGCCTCCTTCTGTATTGAAAACCTACGGTTGATTGCCCGTGCAGATGGACTTCGCAAACTTGGGTTTCATCGCGAATTGATTGGTGCAAGATTAGCGGAAGCCGTCGAGCGTAATTTCCGAAAAAGCCCCGCTTTGAGTCTGGAGCGCCGAGCGGGGATCGAACCCGCGAATACAGGTTTTGCAGACCTGCGCGTTTGCCACTTCGCCACCGGCGCTTGAGTGTGATGCACTTCAGTACTTCCGAACGTTCTTGTCCACGCGATCCGACCAGGCGTGAATTCCGCCGGTCAAATTCCACACATGATTGAAGCCCGCGCTGTGGAGAACTTGTGCGGCCTTGGCTCCACGCGGTCCCATCTTGCAGATCGTGATGATCTTTTGGTTCACATCAAGCTCGTTGACCCTTTTCGACAACTCGGCGAGGGGGATCAGCTGCCCGCCAATGTTCGAAATCTCATACTCGTATTCATCGCGAACATCGAGCAGGAAAAGATTCTCACCGGCGTCGAGCCGTTGCTTCAGTTCTTCTACGCGGATTTCAGGAATTGCCATCGTTTTCTCCTAATCTCTCACCATACGGCTTCCACGCTTCCCGCCGCACATACTTCAATTTTCGGCCAAAATAGAAAACCCACCTGCCAGTGCGATTTCTGGCGGTGGGTCATATATGAGGTGCCGGCTTGTAACTTACTCTATCCCAGCCATTTCCTCACGCCAGAAGACATGTGTGCGCAACACATCGCTGCGCAACAACACGCTTCGGCCTTCGTGGCGGTAAGAGTCTTCACTCGATCAATGTAGCACTAAAGCGGACCGGTGGCAAGAATTCGGCAATAAAGTCTTCACCCGAGGAGCCGCTCATACGAAAGTCGCAGGCACCTATTTGTGAGCCCGTACGGACAGATTGGGAACAACCTAATTCGATTCGCATGATGACAGTCCTTATGAAAACACGAAGAACATAAATTCAGATTCTTGCTTGACAGGTTTTTGATATCTGATATATTAAGCGAATTATGAGTCACCCTTTCGAACACGCCGCGCTGATGAATGTGCCCACGCCGGCGGCGGCTCGATGTTGCCTCTGACTCCCTGCGCCCACGGCTATCGTGGATTCGAGGTAGAGTCACTTCCCTTAATCTGAAAATTTGATTCCTAACTAAGCCTGTTCGCACAGGCAAGGAATCCATTCTTCTCTTCGTTCGCACTATCGCGCATATAGAAATGCGCCGCAGTGCATTCGATTCAGATCAGGGCAAGATTCTCTCCCCAACTGCCACAGTAGCCGCTTCCGAACTGTCTCATCCTTCTTTGCCGCAATCTGCGCGAACGGCAGTTGGTCGCGGTCGTGTCTCGAAAGGGCCACGCGAATTCGGTGCGCAGGCGAAGGATCGAGGTCTATTCCCACGCGGTTTTCAAGGCAGGCCGCGGCTTGCTTCAACTTTATTGAGGATGACGATGAAGAGATTGATTGTGTATGTAGCCGCAGTTCTATTAGCCAGCACTGCATTTGCCGCGCCAGCGAAGCATATTACTTCACCGGCAGAAGCCTTTGGATTTGAGCCGGGCACGGATCGCAAGCTGGCCGATTGGACGCAGCTGGTTGGCTACTTTCAAAAACTGGGCACAGAGTCGGACCGGGTTCACTTTGAAGAAGTCGGCAAGACAACGGAGGGACGCCCGTACATTACGGTGACGATCTCGTCGCCTGAAACGATCGCACATCTGGATCGCTATAAGGAGATCCAGAGAAAGCTGGCCGATCCTCGCATCACAACTCCAGCCGAGGCGAAGCAGTTGGTTGTAGAAGGCAAAACGGTAATTGTGGTGACCTGCAACATCCACTCGACTGAGATTGCCAGCTCGCAAAGCGCCACCGAGTTCGCCTATAAGCTGGCGACTGGCGACACTCCTGAGATCCAGAACATTCTGAAGAATGTGATCGTGGTTCTGGTTCCGTCACAGAACCCGGACGGCGAGCAGCTGGTCGTCGATTGGTACAAAAAATATCTCGGCACGCCGTATGAGGGCAGCAATCCCGTGGTGCTATGGCATCACTACGTGGGCCACGACGACAACCGTGACTGGAGCTCGTTTACGCAAGTGGAAACGCGGCTCGCTGTCGAGAAAGTCATCAATCCGTGGCACCCGCAGATTCTCTATGACCTGCACCAGCAGGGCACGGATGCTGCTCGAATCTACTTGCCGCCGTTTGTTGACCCTTTTGATCCGAATCTCGATCCGCTTCTCATTTCGTCAATCAACGCGCTGGGCGCAAACACAGCGGTTGAGATCGCTTCAACGGGAAAAACAGGTGTGTTGTCGTACGGTGTCTACGACTTCTGGTCTCCGCTTAGGGATTACATCGCCTATCACAACGGACTGCGCATCCTGACGGAATCGGCGAGCGCAAACATTGCCACGCCGATCAACATTCCTTTTGACAGGCTGGCGCGTGGTATTGGCTACGATGCCAAAGTTTCCAGCTGGAATTTTCCCAATCCTTGGAAGGGTGGCGAGTGGCGTCTCGGCGATATCGTCGATTATCAAATTGACGCATTCTTCTCCATCGCCAACAGCGCGGCGGTCTTCCGCGAGCGCTACCTGAACAACTTCTATGAGATCGGAGAGCGCGCGCTACATCATACCGACTGGCCGTATGCCTACGTGGTGCCCGCCGACCAGAGTGACCCGGCGACAACGGCAAGACTGATCAACACGCTGCGCATCGGCGCCGTGGATGTGGAACAAGGCAGCGCCGATTTCGATGCAGGCGGCAACCACTACACGAAGGGCAGTTACATCATCCGGCTGGCGCAGCCCTATGGTTCGTTTGCAAAAACGTTGCTCGAAATCCAGCATTATCCCAACATCGCCCAGTATCCGGGTGGTCCGTTGCAGCGACCTTACGATGTGACGGCGCAGACGCTGCCGCTTCTGTTTGGCGTTACAGCAGTCGCCGTGAAAGACCCATTCGATGCCCAAGCGAGCGCTGTAGATCGTGTCAAGCCCGCGCCTGGGAGTTTTGAAAAGAGCGCGGGTGGCAACGGCTACCTAATTAGTGACCACACCAACAGCAGCTTGTATGCGCTGTTCGATCTGTTGAAGCAGGGTGCGACGGCGTATCGGCTGACCGGCTCCGGCGCCGAACCGGGGACGATCTATGTTCCCGCGCAGGCTGGGATCGACGAGAAGCTTGACGCCCTGACCAAGAAGTATCCGATTGAGATTCATGCTGCAACATCTCTGCCAGCTGGTAGCGCGCTGAAAGTGGCGCTGCCGCGCATCGGGCTCTACCAAAGCTGGGTGCCGTCGATGGACGAAGGCTGGACACGCTACATCTTCGACCAGAACGGCATTCCCTATACGCGCCTGGTTGACGCTGACATTCGCAAAGGCAACCTGAACGATCGCTTCGACGTGATTGTGCTTCCCGACAACTCCGCGCGGGCCATCACCACTGGCCGCGGTGGATTTGGAGAAGATTCGGGAGAGCCCGCGCCTCCACCGGTGAGCGGCAGCGGAGGCCCAGGCCGTGCAGATCGCCCCGCGCAGGACGACCAGAATCGCGGGCAAAATCGCGGGCCGAGCATTCCTCCGGAGTTTACCGGCGGCCTAGGCGACGACGGCGTAGCCAGCCTGAAGGCGTTTACCGAAAACGGCGGCACGATTGTGACTTTCAACCACGCCTCGCAGGTGTATGTGCGCAAGGACTCTGACCGGGTAAGCGACGCCGAAGCTTCATTCGATCGCAAAGCATTCTACATACCCGGATCGATCCTCGAGGTTTCAGTCGACAATACCAACCCAATTGCTTTCGGATCCACGCCGACCGTACCGATCTTCTATGAAAACGGCCCCGTCTTCCATGTCAGTGGCGATGCAACTTCGGTGGCTTCGTTCTCGACGGATAAGCCGTTGCTCAGTGGGTGGATTCAAGGCGGCGAATTGTTGAAGGGAACTTCGGCGATTGCCGTGGAGCCGCAGGGCAAAGGCCGACTCGTCTTGTTTGGCTTCCGCCCGCAGTACCGCGCGCAATCTGAGGTGACCTACAAATTCCTCTTTAACGCGCTGCTGTACTCCTCTTCGACGCCCGCGGAACATGTAACGGAGGCTTCCAGTGGTCAGTAATTCGGGGATTCGACAATTCGCCGATCGCCAGAGTTCGTTGCATGTTCTCGTCAGTTCTTCCGCGCCTGAAGCTGTGGCTGCGCACACAGCCGTGGCCGTCCTGCGGCGCTGTTGTTGTTGACCGCCCGGTCGACACGCCTGCCACCTGTGTTCCAGCGAGGCGCAGTCCCGTTCCGCAGCTGAAACCTTCAGTTGAAAGTGGACGCGCCTTGCACGGCAGGCCTCATTCCATCCCAATCTTTATCCCGGACAAGTGCTTCGCGCACTTGTCCCAGCCGGCCGCTGCACGCCGCGGCCGCACGTACCAACTTACCCAGGAGGCAGATTATGACGCAGTCACGAAATACTCGCAGACTCTCCAGCGTAGTTTTTCTCGCAATGCTTTTTGTGCTGTTCCTTGCCACGCCAAGGAATGGATCGAGCCAGACTTCGGCAGACGGGAACATCTACGGTCAAGTCACCGACAGCGCCGGCGCGACACTGGCCGGAGTTCAAATTACAGCGCATAGCCCGGCGGTTGGCGGAACGTTTAGTGCCACCACCGACGGTACCGGCGGCTACCGCCTGAAGGAACTGCCACCCGATGACCACTACACGCTCGAAATCGAGCAGGCCGGCTTTGAGAAGGTGATACGAGCCGGCATCGTGGTGCGCGCCGGCTTGAATGTAACGTTAGACATTGCGCTCAAGGTTGGTTCGGAAGCGCAGACGGTCCAGGTGAACGGCGAGGCGCCGCTGCTTGAAACGCAGAGCGCGGAAAATTCGGTGAACTTGAGCGGAGGTCTGCTGCGCAGTCTGCCGCTTTCCGGGCGGCACGAGTGGTCGGACGTACTGCAGATTACGCCTGGAATCATCAGCGCATCGAGCGATGCAGAAGGCGGCCAGACTTACTTTCTGCGTGGATCGGAAAATGAGAACCACGCAACGCTGATGGATGGCATGGATATCGGCAGCTTCGAGCAGAACTGGCCCTCCAACACCATCAGCATCGGCAATGAAGCACTCGGCGATATCGAGATCAAAACCGGAGCCAACGACGCCTCATCGCCGGCGGCGATGGGAATGGTGATTAATCTGGCGAGTCCCACGGGAGCCGACCAGTTCCACGGCTCACTTGTTTACCTGCTCGGACCAGCATCGTGGAATGCGAACAACTCGCCCGGCGGCACCACTGCATCAACTGAGGCGCAACAGCCGGACTTCACCGTCGGCGGCCCCATCAAGCACGACCATGCGTGGTTCTTCTTCTCAGGGCGCTATATCCACCGCGATGAGGGTATCAGCCAGACCGGGGCGCAGCTTGGCGATCTATCGGCATTCGTTTCCGGTTTCAAGCCCTTCCCCAATCACTCCCGAGGATTCGTCTTCTCGGGGAATGCCACAGCGCAACTCAACGAACGCAACAGGCTGACCTTTCTTGCTCAGCACGACAGTCGCGAGCAGGATTCCAACTATCAGTGGTACGCGGGAAATTACGCGATTAACCAATATGGCGGTGGGGCTTATGGCCTGCGGCTGCTCTCGCAGTGGACTCCCAAGCTGTCTACGCGCTTCCTGGTTGCCTATAACGACAAGGGCGTGAACCCTACGGCGAGTTCCGCCGGAGGTGTCGGGCAAAATCCGGAGCTGGACATCTATACCACAACAGCAAACTCCGCCGGAACCGTGGTCGGACAGGGATCGTCGCTAGCGACGCTCAATAATTTGTCGTCGGTCAGCCTGAATCCGGCCAGCAAACCGGAAATCAGCGGAGACGCGACGTATTACATCGCCAAAGCCTGGGGTTCCCATGAACTTGAGGGCGGCTTCTATCTTCAGCCGCACGAAAGCAGTAAAGTAACCACGCTGTATGCCAACGGCGGCACGCTGACCCAGGAGAATGCGGTTCTCAACAATGCGTCCAATCCGGCAGACGGTTACACAATCTTCAGCAAGACTTCAGTGAGCGCTCCCAGCGTTCTCAGCAGCTATATAACGGCCAACGATTATGCCTGGTACATCCAGGATCACTGGCGTCCTACCTCGCGCCTTTCCATAATCGGCGGTCTGCGTCCGGATTGGGTTCTGGGCAGGGACGCACAATTCAAGGTCACCACGCAGCACTCGTGGAACTTTGCCCCACGCATCGGCGCGGCTTTTGTGCTCACAAGAGACCAGAAAAATATTATCCGCGTCAGCTGGTCAAAGATCACTGATATTACAAATGCCAGTTACTTGGGAACGGCCGGCACAAGCACACTGACCACAACCAACCAGTACCTGGAAAACGGAAACTGGGTCACTTTCGTTACTCCGGGGAGCACCGCGCTCACTCCCGGCAAGACATTCGACCCGAACCGTCACCAGGGATATGTGCGCGAGTGGTCGGTCGGCTATCGGAAGCAGTTACCCGGTGAGCTGGTTCTTGATGCCAGTTATGTTGAGCGCGAATATCGCGACCGCCCCGCCGAATACGACACAAATCAGATTTACACCACAACCTCGACTGGCACGGTCTGGGGTGGGCTCGTAAATCCGGCGCTGAATAACACCTATTATGTGACCAACGACAAGTGGAACTGGTTTGTCTATCAGGGAATCGAGTTAACCGCCAGTAAGCAAACGTCCAAAGTGCGGTTCTTCGGCACCTACAGTTACTCACCCGATCATCTTGCTGGCACATGGCAGCCTCAGGACCCCGCGGCAATCATCGAGCCGACGAAATTTGCCAACAACGCCGGCCTCGGTTCAGTGCGCGGCTTCGTCACCAACGACTACACCGGCGACACGCGCAACCGGATGTGGCAGCGCAATCAACTGCGCACAGGATTCAACTGGAATGCGCCGTTCAAGATTCGGGCGTCGACGAGTTTCACCGCACAGTCGGGCACTCCGGGCGGCCCGGTAATTACCACGCTTGCTGCGCTGGGAGAAACCTATAACGGGCAGTTCGGGCCCGCGACCGAGCAGGTGACTTACAACGGGTCAACGCGCACCGTTTCTAATCCTCTTGCCACCACCTATCGGTTTGCGTATGCGAATCGCGGCGACGGCCAGATCTGGTGCCCATGGTTAATTCAATGGGATGCGCTCGGTGGGCGGGAGTTCCCCATCACAGAACGGCAAGCAATCCAGGTGGACTTCGATGTCTTTAACATCCTGAATGGCGGCGCAGCGCAGCAGTTTGTCAACGGCAATAACAAAGCGTCGAGTACCTTTGGCTCGCTGCAGAATATTCAGCTTCCGCGGTCGGCGCAGTTCTCCGTTCGCTACAGCTTCTAGGCAACCCAAAGGGGTGGGGAGCGACTTCCGCATCGAGTCACTCCCTATCTGCTCCGTTCGCAGTGCTGCATAAGCCGCTTGCGCACCAATCGTTCAAAGAATTCTTTCATCTTCAACTCAGAAACTTCGAGGATAACCAAGCTATGATTTCGCTACGTCGTTTGCTTCCTGCGCTGGCCATGTCCGCCCTGCTCTCAGCTGTGGCGCGGCCGGTTTCTTCCTTTGCACAACCCGGAGTACGCCTCACGCTACAGGACATTCTTGAACCCGAGGGCATCGGAGCTACTGCGCTGTCCCCGGACGGCAAGACCATCGCTCTCACGCGCAATGGGCAGATCAATCTTCTCCCGGCTGAGGGAGGCTGGCCGGTCACGCTCACAAGCACACAGGGTGGCAAGTCCGGTCTCGCCTGGTCGCCCGATGGGAAACAACTCGCGTTCGTCAGCCAGGGCAGCATCT
>CAZPEZ010000145.1:0-8576 GCA_964585715.1 uncultured Occallatibacter sp. | reverse complement strand
ATTTGGACATTCAACATCCTGCGCATCTCGGCACTTGTGTTGATCGGCAACGCCGGATACGGCGAGGCCGCCATGGTAGGTTTTCACTCGCAGGCTGGATGGATCGCATTCACCTCCGTGGCATTTGCGTTTTCCATGGCGACGCGCAAGCTCGCGTGGGTAAGAAGAATTCCGAGCCAGGCTATCGCTCCGGTGGCTAACCTATCCGCGAATATTATTCCCCGCCCATCTGTTTCAGGCGTCGCCCCATCCACCACAGGCGCAGTCAATCCCTCTTTTGTCGAACCGCAAGTCGATGAATCCGGCGAATCGCCTGCAATCGCCGCCTACCTGGTTCCCTTTCTCGCCATCCTCGCTGCAACCTTCCTATCCAAAGCCGCGTCGGGGCACTTCGAATGGCTCTATCCGCTGCGCTTTTTGGCTGCGGCCATCGCCATCTGGCATTACATGCCCGAGGTTCGGCGGATCAATTGGCGCTTCAGCTGGCTAGCTCCCCTCACAGGCGTAGGTATCTTCGTGGTCTGGCTCATTCCATCCGTCTGGACACACCACGTGGAAGCGAGCCGACTGGGCGAAGATCTTTCAGCACTTCCCCCTGCCGCGCGCTTGTCTTGGATCGCTTTTCGCGTCGCCGCAGCAGTCATCACAGTTCCCATCGCGGAAGAACTCGCTTTCCGCGGTTACCTGGCCCGTCGTTTGGTAAAGCGAGAATTCGACTCAGTGCCTTTCTCCGCAGTCACGCCCCTCGCGATCCTCCTGTCCTCCGCAGCCTTCGGCCTGATGCACGGCCAGCAATGGATCCTGGGTTCTCTCGCCGGCCTCGCCTACGGAGGCGTCATGAAACGGGAGGGCCGCATCAGCGACGCCATCGTCGCTCACGCCACCAGCAATTTCCTCCTGGCCGTATGGGTTCTTTCCCGCGGCGACTGGTCCCTGTGGTAACTGCACCGACCGCGGCCTGCGGACACAACCTTCTGCGTCGTCTGCCCAATCCATATGCTGCAAGTGGGAAGGCCATCGAAGGTCGGAACGTCGCTCTTTAGAATTGTCATCAGAATATCCGCCAAGACCGGCTGTCTGATCCCGCCTGTCCCGGACCGGCGTGGGCAAGTCACGTGCTCAAGCTCGTAAAGAACCCATAAAGACGGATGTGTGGAAAATCGAACTTCGGCGCGGGCATTCCATACAACATCCTTTAAACTCGTGCTTTGGAACTCTAAGAAATCCACAACACGAAGTGGATAACTTTCTCAATTCCTTTCTCGCTATCCTCGATAAACAACGAGGAGCTCCAACAGGGATAACTTTGAATCATGCCCTTCACGCTTTCTCATGCCGCTGCGGTGATTCCCTTTCGACGGACTCGCCTCGTCATGTCTGCGCTCGTGATGGGATGCTTTGCACCCGATTTTCCCAACTTGCTTTTTCTATCGCCTGACAAGTCGTATGGCCATACGATTTCCGGCATGTTTCTGCTCGATTTGCCGCTTGCTCTGGCGGCGCTCTGGCTGTTTCACAGTTTCACACGTTCATCAAGCGGCCGATGCTGACGTTTTTGCCGGATGGGTTTCGCCGAAGGCTCAGGACCAGCGTGCTCAGCTTTTCCTTCTGGCCCTCAAAGCGTCTTTCACTGCTTGTCCTGTCTATCCTGGTCGGCACAGCGACGCATCTTGTCTGGGATGCGTTCACGCACAATACATCATGGATCTATCAGAATTGGACATTCCTGCGGAGATCTGTCGAACTTCCGGTGGACGGCGAAATGCAAATGTACAAACTGCTTGAGTATTCGAGCAGCGCCTTTGGGTTCCTGGTGGTAGCTGTTTGGATCTGGCGCTGGTATCGGACCACCGAACCGTCGACCGATTTGGTCTCTCCGCTCCTTGATGGGGCGCAGAGGCGTGCTCTCGTTGCCACTCTGTCGTCCGTTGCGATTCTCGGTGGCGTCCTTCGCGCCTATCATCACACGCACGGAATCCACTGGGGAATTCGGCCTTTGGTACACTTCACGGCCTACGTCCTCGTTTCAGCCATCACGCTTTTTCTGTCGGGATTGCTCGCGTGCGGCTTCATCCAGCGAATTCATCGTGATCGGCGACCCGAACGGTTCGTCACGGCACCATAAAGTCGGATAGATATCTTCGCCAGCGACTCATGCTGGCTGAGCTGAATTCAGATAGAACCCGCTCGGGTCTTTTCATCCCAATCGCATCACGCATTCGGCGCCTCCCTTCTTGCTTCCCTCCCTGTCCTTGACCTGCCCTGCTCAATTCCCTTTTCATCGCTCGTTCTCATGGAGTCCCTCTATGCAAGCACCCAGCCTCTCTCTGGTCGCGCGTTCGCTGCGATCTCGAGCGCGGCCTCACTTGCCAGAACCTGAAATTCTCGAACGGTACGATGAAATGAGCGATTGTCGGCTATCCCGGCAGCATGTAGAACTTCGATCGAACCGCTTACCTCGTGAAGCCGATTCGGCAGAATGAGCTGCGCAATGTTATTACCCGCTCGATCGATCGACGAGATCCGCAATCTGCGCTGAAGACGATTCCTCCTGAACTAGAACATCGTTCCCCAGAATCAGTCGCAGCCGGAGCAAGCACGAAGGAGAATCCTCGGCGTCAATTTGCGGCAGGCTCAGTCGGACTCGCGTAGCCGGTGGAGGTCAAGGGCCATCTTTTCGAGCATCGGGCGGTCTGGACGGCAAAGGCCTATTCTCGTTTCATGGCACAGACCCGCAAGCAGACTATCCCTGAATTGGAAACAACGCTCGTCGTACTGCAACGGCGCGAAATGCGTTTGCAGTCGGTCCTGTCTTCTCCTGTGGTATCCCCTGAGAATCGCAAAGATGCCCGCGAAGCACTGGAAGCGATCTTGGACGAGACCCGAGAAATCCAAGATAGGGTGCTCAAGTGGAGGCCGGTCGATAGAACCCCTATTGAGAGGCGGTCCGCGTTTTGCGGAAGGCCGATGGGGCACAGAAACCCGTGCGGTCAAACTTTTCAACGCGGCATCCCGTTCGTCTGCGTTTCAGACGGGGCTTGAAGTGAAATGCTCAATCTGGGTAATACCTGAACGACCCGAACAATGAAAATGCTGACGGGAATCATGGCCGTCATGCAAGTGAGAATCAGCAGTACCGCCAAATACGGCCAGCCATCATGGCCGCTGCAGGTAAATGAGCGACGTTTGCTCGTCGAAGGACGCTGCAGATCTCTTACGTTAGTCGTCATAGATCACCTCTTTTCTCGTGGAGGGAATGTCGAGGGTGGAGGGTGCAGGCCGTAGTTGGCCTTACAGCGGGTTGAGGATCCGCTGTGGGTCGTTCAGTACCTTGAGGATTTCGGGGTAGTGTTCGGCGACCTGAAGCCCTACAAAATTGCCAGTCAGTGATCCGACAAGCTTCTTCAGGAAGGACGATCTGGGAATTCTGACTGAGGCGATCTTTATGCCTTGGGGCGGCAACGCGGCCAATGTTCGCTGCGGTTCACTTTGTTTGGTGAAGTTGGTTGGGCCTGAATGGTTCACAAAGACGGCCATGATGACCTGCTGGCGGTCGGCAATGCGGAAAGGTACACTGGCGGAATTCCCTGGCCGGTGTGTTTCTGCGGAGAGCGCGAAGACCATGGTTGCTGCAAGAACCAACGATGCGAAACCCTTAGAATTTTTCATTGCGAGTGCTCCTCAGCCGGGTAGGCTGAAGTCACTCTGGGCGCATACCACTACACGGTCTTGATGAGCTCATGATCTGTTTCTAGACGCGGTTGATCTATCCCTGAACGTAGCCTGATGAATTTGTGATGCGATGATGATGGCGAACAAGTCCTTTGTCTTCAGATTTGGCGATGTCGAGGTCCGCGAGCGGGAGTTCTCGCTCATCAAGAAGGGCGAAACGATATCGGTTGAGCCGAAGGCGTTTCGCCTGCTGTTAATCCTGCTGCGCAATCCCGGGAAGCTGATCTCAAAGGAAGAACTGCTGAACGCGGTGTGGGGCGATGCTGCGGTGACCGAGAATTCCCTCACGCGCAGCATCGCTCTGCTACGGAGATTGCTAGGAGATGAAAGCCGCAACCCGCGATATATCGAAACTGTAACGTCCGTTGGATACAGGTTGCTCGGCAAGGTTGAGGTTGCCGAGGAGGCTTCGGGAGCACTGGAGACGGCCGTTACTAGCCCTGCGAGTGACGCGGCTAAAGATGCGGGGGCAAGTCCCATGGCGGAGACTTGGAAGGCGGCTGGCGGCGGCGCGAAGGGCGGAGAGCTGAAGGACGGGGGCCGCAGGGGGCTCCGGAGATCGATGCTACTTGGCGGCCTAGCTGTTGCTGCTGGCCTCGTCGCTGCATTCTGGTATATGCACCGTCCGCTGCCGCCGCGCATCACAGCATACACGCAGCTCACGCACGACGGACACAAGAAGGACCTTGCCGGAACGGACGGCAACAGGATCTATCTTTCCTGGGGCGAGCCAACTGTGATTGGCCAAGTCGCCGTATCCGGTGGAGTGGTCGCATCAATCCCGCTCGAGCTGCCGGATGTCTACCAAGCGGAAAACTTGTTGGATGTTTCGCCTGACGGGTCCGCTTTTCTCGTGCGTTCAGGTGTCAAGCAGTCGGGAGCCGGGCCACAATTATGGAATGTGCGCGTACTTGGAGGTTCGCTGCGTCGCATGCCAGACGCCTGGTCCGCAGCATTTTCACCCGACGGAAGCACCGTAGCTTACCAGGCCGGTGATGGCGGAATCTGGCTCGTGCGGAGCGATGGGACAGGAGCCCATAAGGTGGCCTCGGTTGGTGGGGCCGAGGGCCTCGCCTGGTCGCCGGATGGCGACGTCATCCGGTTTACCAGCAACTACCGGCTTTGGGAAATATCGTCGAGCGGATCGAATCTTCACCAGTTGTTCCCCAATTGGCAAGCCTCGTCGCGTCAATGTTGCGGCCGCTGGACTCCGGACGGACGATTCTTCCTATTCGTTTCCGGAGAGTCGGTCTTCATGGCGGGTGCCGTGCAGCCGGGTTCTGAGGGGGGCGACATTTGGGCGCTTGATGAGCGGCGCGGGTTGTTCCGGAGCCCATCCGCCGAGCCGGTGCAGTTGACAACAGGACCGACTCGTTGGGGGCCGCCACTCCCCGGCAAGGATGGAAAGACCATCTTTTCGCTGGGCACGACAGCTCGCGGCGAGCTTTCCCGTTACGACGCGCAGGCCAAACAGTTAATCCCGTTCCTCGGTGGAATTTCCGCCCAGGGCCTGACCTTTTCCAAAGATGGACGCTTCGTTGCCTACGTCTCCTACCCTGAAAACATTCTGTGGAGAGCCAACCGGGACGGAAGCAACCCCGTGCAACTGACGGACCCTCCCATGAAGGTCTATCTTCCCAGATTTTCGCCCGACGGCACGCAAATCCTATTCGCTGACGTTTCCTCGCCCGGCCATTTTGAAAGCTATCTGGTCGCGTCGGAAGGCGGCAGGCCGCAGAGACTCATCCCGGAAGACCAGGGACAGGAGGACGATCCGGGTTGGTCGCCAGACGGGCACAAGGTTGTTTTTGATATAGGTGACGTCAATCCCAGTCACGAAATTCGCGTTCTCGACCTCGGCAGCCATCTGGTCACCACGGTGCCTGGATCGGAAGGTTTTTATTCGCCCCGCTGGTCTCCCGATGGCCGGTATATTGCCGCACTGACGCACTCGACACCGCTGGACACACTGAGGATCTTCGACTTCGAGACGCAGCGATGGTCGGCGACGCCTTACGCGAGTGCTTTGGGCTTTCCGGTGTGGTCGAGCGACAGCAAATGGATTTATTTCGGCCGGTCCGATCGGGGCTATCGGGGTATCTATCGCATTCGCGTCAAGGGTGGTGAGGCGGAGCTGGTTGCCGACCTGAAGGATTTGTATTGGGCCGGGTGGTTTGACTCGTGGTTGGGACTTGACCCGACCGACGCACCGCTGGTGCTCCGCGATGTTGGTAGCAACGATATTTATGCGCTCACGCTGGAAGAGAAATGAAGGTATCAAGTAAGACATAGTTGACGTGGCTGCTGAACTTATGAGGGGAGGATGATGGCCAGTAAGTCCTTCGTTTTCAGATTTGGCGATGTGGAGGTCCGCGAGCGGGAGTTCTCTCTCGTTCGGGCGGGCGAAACGATATCGGTCGAGCCGAAGGCGTTTCGCGTGCTGCTGATCTTGCTGCGCAACCCTGGGAAACTGATCTCAAAGGACGAACTGCTGAATGCGGTGTGGGGCGATGCTGCGGTTACTGAGAATTCCCTGACCCGCAGTATCGCTTTACTGCGACGCCTGCTGGGAGACGACACGCGCAACCCGCGCTACATCGAAACCGTGGCTACGGTCGGGTACCGGTTCCTATGCAAGGTCGATGTCCGGGAGGACACTGGCGACACGCTGGACGGGCAACTGCTCTCCGATCGGCTTCTGACCGGCGCGATGACCACGGCGGAAGCGCTGAGAATTGAACGTCAGATTCTGGAAGCGCTCCAGTCTATTCACGACCTTGGGATCGTTCACCAGAACTTCAATCCGTCAAACATTCTCTTGACCCGCGACGGAATCGAACTCCTGAATCCCGGTGTGGCCCCAGAGAGGCCTGCATCGATTCCAGCGCACGCCATTCAGTCGGGAGGGACATCAGCCACCGTTCTGGGACGTATGCCCCCCGCCAAGCTCTGCATTGCGCCGGAGCAGGCCAATGGTGGACCCGGAGGGGCTGCCGCGAATATCTTCTGTGCCGGTTGCATCTTCTACGAAATGCTGGCTGGCAAAGCGGCCTTCGAAGGCGCTTCTCCCGCGGATGCTCTATACGCGGTCCTGCACCAGAGTCCCCAGCCTCTGAGCGGATCGCGAGAAATCGAGGCCTTCGACCGCGTCATTCGTCGCGCCACGGCCAAGCGTGTTGAGGACCGATATGTCTCCGCCCGCTCAATGCTTGAGGCAATGGAGGCTGTTTCTCTCGTCGGCGGTGCGAAAGTCACCGCGCGGGCTCGAGCGGTTTCCCGCATGATCGTGTTGCCCTTTCGCGCGCCGCAGAGCGATGAGCAGATCGATTTTCTGACCTTTGCTCTGCCGGAAGCCATCAGCAATTCGCTTTCGGCGATGGAAAATCTCATTGTTCGCTCAAGTTTTCTGGGGACAAAGTTCAAAGATGAGCCCGATCCCAAACGAATAGCGGCTGAAGCGGACGTGGACGCATTCCTGACTGGTTCCCTTCTCCGAGCCGGTGACCGTTTTCGTCTCACGTGCCAGCTAATCGAAGCACCCGGAGGGACTTTGATCTGGTCAGAGTCGGCGAACTCATCCATGCGGGATCTATTCACGACCCAGGATGAGTTGAGCGAAGGGGTTTTGAAATCGCTTAAGTTTCCTTTAGACGAGCGGCAGAGGCGCAGCTCCCATCGGGATGTTCCGGGAAGTGCGCGAGCTTATGAGTGTTATCTTCGCGGCAATCGGATCGCCGCGAATCGAAGCCTTGATAACATGCGCATGGCCCGCGATCTTTACCTCGCATGCATTGAAGAGAGCCCCGAATACGCGCCGGCATGGGCACGGCTGGGCCGCGTCTACCATTTTCTTGGAAAATTCGAGAACCAAGCGACTGAAACCGCGGAACGCTCGGAACAGGCCTTCCAGCGCGCATTTAGCCTCAACCCAGACTTGGCAATCGCGCACAACATGTATACGCCAACAGAGTGCGACAGGGGCCGCACTAAGCAGGCAATGCTCAGGTTGATGGGGCAAGTGCGTATTCGGCGCAATGATCCGGAACTGTTCGCAGGTTTGGTTCAGGCCTGCCGCTATTGCGATGAACTCAAAGCTTCCATTGCCGCTCACTTTCGTGGGCGCCATCTGGATTCTCACCTAATTACGAGTGCCGCACATACGTATTTCCTCCTCGGAGATTATTCGAATGCACTCGAATGCTATGGCACAAAGCCGGGCTATTACCTGGACTGCGCCGCGCTCGCTGCTCTGGGTGAAGAGCGTCTGGCACTTTCCATGCTTCGTGAGCGCGAGCTCTCCGGAGGCGCAACGGGCGCGGTTCGAATGATCATGCGCTCTCTGCGTGCCTACCTTGAAGGCAATGCGCAAGAATGTCTGAATGCAATTCTGGCGTCGCAGCCCCTTGTGTATGACGATCCGGAGATCTCCTATTACTCGGCGCGTCACATGGCGCGAATCAACGAGACCGATCACGCCATCGCAGCTCTCGGTGCCGCAATCGATCGCGGATTTTTGTGCGCGACTGCGATAGCGCATGACCCATGGCTGGAGTCTTTGCGTTCTTCTCGTCAGTACGCTGAATTTATGCAAGAGGCAGGGCGACGCTGTAAAGATACGCATGAAGCCTTCCTGGCGGCCGGCGGGGAGGATGTAATTAGCCTTACGTGATGCATCCCGAACCCGCAAGAAGAAGGTAGAACTCCTCACTGAATGAGGAGTTCCTAGGCCGGAGTGCGCAGACGGCGTCGGTTTTACAACGGGTCGAGAACCGCATAGTGATCTGTGTGATCAATGAAGACGCGCTTGAATTGGCCCATGGTCAGCAAGCCGTCGAACTCGGATG
>CAZPEZ010000144.1:0-8703 GCA_964585715.1 uncultured Occallatibacter sp. | reverse complement strand
ACAACCTGATCGGAATCCACCAGGGCCCCGGCAATCGCTGGATTGTTTTGTCGCCTAAGCCTTGGCTCTTCCGAACCAACGTGGGACCCGGTTCTTGTACTGAAGATAGAAATCACCGAATTCCGCTTCCAAATCGCGTTCCTCCCGTGGCACGAGGGTCAAGATCGCGACCAGGCACCTTGGGCCGATCATGCTTCGGCGCGCTCTGCTAGAGTAGCGTCATCATCTGGCCTTCTCCTCAAAAGGAAATCAACTCCTATGGCCACCCCGGAACACTCAGCCTCTTGCATTTCGAACAGAGAAGTGACCGACGCTCCTCAACAGCGCTTCGGCAAAACCAAGGTGTTCGCGCTCGAACGCATGCTTGCCCCGTGCCTCTGCTCGTTGCTGCTGATTCTTGTATTCCCTGGCCTCGCCCCGGCTCAGGATACATTCAGCAGCGGAAGTGGCACCAGCGCCGCGCCGACAACCTATGGCGACCAGTTTGCCTCGAGTTGCGAAGAAAGCGAACCGCCTAATGTTTTCAAGCAAGTTGGTATGAATCCACTGGTTTGCCACGGGCAGGTGGGGCCGCAGGATTCGCAGAAGGAGTGCAGCTATGCGGGCATGAAAATGATCGCGCACATCGGCGAGACCTGTTACTACTGCGCGCCTATTGTGCCGCCGATGAACGGGATCATCATTCCTCTTGACCAGGTACGGAATGCGACGAACCAGGGTTTCTCATGCTATGGCGATCAAGTGGACCCAAGTTGCATGTCGATCTGCACCAAGCCCGGCAGCCTCAAGTACAACCCTCCGCCAATCTCCGGCGTCACGCCAAATCCTGTCCCTGTCACCGGAGGTCCTCCGACCAACGAGAGCGGTCCCATGCCCGGCCCTGCCGGGGGCATCGGCTACGTGCCGGGTCCTGACCCATGCATTGCAGGGGGTGGCTACAACTATTGCAATAATGGCCCCGGGGCGCGGCTGCCGGCCGGATGCACTTGCAACAATCCCTCTCCGTCGCCGGAGAAGGGTCTCCGTCTCAATACCGGCACCTCGCAGCCGGGGACGACTGGGCCGACTCCGGAAACTCCGACACCCGCTCAGGCAAAACTCTTGGCAATCTACAAAAAGATGAATGACTGCTTGCGCGCCAAGGCACCCTATATGCCGGTTTTCACGCCGCAGACCCCGTACATGACCAAGGCTCTCGTTGCCGCGGAGGGATCTGTCGCTCCTTCCACACCTATCGACCAGGTTCCCTTTCGGTCGCAACTGTTCATATTGGAGACGGCTGAGGCTTTACAGGCGCAAGCCTACCATGACCAGGTTTATGGTCCGAGCACGAAGGTGCCGAACGCGGAAGACCAGAAGGATAATATCGTTGGCTGGCTCGACCGCTGCCTGGCTGACGCTGGCATAGCTCCGCAGTCCGAGGACACGGGACCCGATAATCCGGGAGACGCCTACGCCGCATTCCTGGGCGCGGCTGCGACGCAGGATCGAGTCCGGGTCTTCGGTAATGGATACAGAACGGAGATGCTAACGCCTCTTTCCTTGATTTCGCCGACGCCTGCTCCAGGGACGCCAAAGGCGCCTGCTCCTTAGGCTCACTCACTTTGGCCCAGAATCTCGAAGCCCGCGCGGGACGCTTCCTTGAAAGCCTCCGCGACCGCGGATTCAGCGTTTGCCCTGCTCGTCTTCCTGATAGAACTGCCCCACCAGGTTATGCCGACCCATAAAGTCGCCCATCCGCTCAAACATCGCCATCTTGTAAACAAGTGAAGCCACAGCGTACCGGCTGGAGTAAAGCCTGTCCGTGTTGACACACTGCATCAGCTCGTCATTTCGGGTATTCAGCACTTTGCTGGGAACGGCCCCGATATCCATCTTACTTTTGAACCTGTTGAACTCGTCTCCGGCCGAATTCCCAACGCCAGCCGTCGTGCCGCCCGGAATCCCCCAGGCATCCGCGTCAGCCCTGCACTGCTCCAGCGGAGCCACATGTACCGCATCCTGCTCCCGCGCCATCTGCGCACCCAACAACAAAATCACCGGCAACAGCAACCGTTCCAATCTCGTCATCTCCCCTCCATCGAGCAGCTGACGCCGGCGCGCCGGTTCGCTTGCCTATGGCGATGTCATAGCTGACATGTCCGAATGTTTACGGCTATGAGAGCGCTCACCGATTGCAGGGACTGATCCAGGCTGCCCCGCCAAGCCTGCCCTTCGCCATCCAGATGTTAGGCGTCTGAAACAGATACTGGCCACCGTCCGTGTAGCCCGGAACTCCAGTCGTCGCCGTCAAAGTCCACTCGCCGTTGCTTGCGGTAAAGACGCCGGCGTGCGAGGGCGCGCCATCCTGCGCCTCGCTGTGAAATTTGTAGGCGCCATCGGCCGTTATCTCCATCACCCAGTTTCCGGTCTTGACCGGAAGCCGCCAGGTGCCGACCAGATTGGCATCGAGGATGGTGGGATTTGCCGTCTTCTGGGCCATTACCTTGCAGCCCATCGCCGCCTGCGCCAGGTCAGGGCGCAGCCATGCCGCCGCGCCCAGCTTTCCGGTGGCGATGAAGATGTTGGGCGCCTGATAGAGATAATTCCCGCTGTCCGCATATCCGGTTTTCGCTTTCATCGTCCACGCCCCGTTGCTGGCGGCGAAAGAGCCGGCTTGCGCTTGTGCGCCATTATGGGCATCGCTGCGGAAAGCGTAGGTACCATTGGCATTGATGGTCAGCACCCAGAGGCCGCCCTTCATCTGGATTTCCCAGGTGCCAACCAAATTGGGATCCACGCCATGGGGCTTTATCGCCTCCATATCGGCGGAGGTGCAGGGCCGCATGGCGTTCTGCGCCAGATAGCACGGGTCAGGGCGGATGCGCTGAGTGGTAGCCCGTCCCCCGCCATTGCCGCACGACCCCGCGATGTTGCAGAATTCCTGCTGCGCGACCTGGTCGTCGATTGAGGCCCCTTGGGCGTGAGCTGCGCCTTGCGCGAAGCAAAGCGCCGCGACCAATCCCGCGAAAAGGACTAGCGCACGACCAACGACACCTATTTGCTGGCGCATAAGGCCTCCACAATGGAAAACCAAGATTTCGTTTAGAGCGTCACCCCACTCTACGCGATGCCGGACACGCTTCGCAATTTCGCCAACATCGGCTTGTAGTAAGTGAACTGTTGTGCCTGGATCACCCTCAATCCGGACATAACCAATTTTGGGGTCACATCCGAAGTGGCGACCAAGGAGGTATTAAACTCGTATCCGATGCCACATCCATCATGGAATGAAAGCTACGCCTCGGGACAACTGCCCTGGGACACTGGGCAACCAGAGCCTCTACTCGTCGACTTCGTTAGGTCGGGAGTGATCACCCCAAGCTCTGCGCTTGAGATCGGCTCGGGAACCGGTACGAACGCAATTTGGATGGCGGAACGGGGTTTCGACGTACTCGGAGTTGATATCTCGCCTCTGGCCGTCGAAAGAGCCCATGCCGAGCTGAAGGGCCGCGCTCTGAGCTGCCGCTTCGCTACATTGGATTTTCTCGCCGCGCCATCCTCCATTGGTCTGTTCAATTTCGTGTTTGATCGGGGTTGCTTTCACGTGTTCGATGACTCAGGCGAGAGACAGCAGTTTGCGGCACGAGTCGCTGCCGCACTGGCTCCGGGCGGCTTGTGGCTGAGTCTAATCGGCAGCACTGAAGGACCGCCACGAGAGGTCGGTCCACCGCGTCGCTCGGCACGCGAGGTCATCGTCGCGATCGAACCTGTAGTGGAAATCGTCGAATTGCGATCAGCCGAGTTCCGCGATCACAGCGTGAACGCGTGGTTCTGCCTGTCGCGCCAGCGCACGGTACCGGCACAACCCTCCACGCTGCACGCTTGATGTTAAGCGTGAACGCCCGACCAACACGGGTGCGCCGCACCGAAAGATCAGACGCTCGTCGGATTTTGCACCAGCTTAAATTCGTGAGAGAGTGTCAGCCTTCTGGAAAGGCGCTAGGTATTCGGTTCGAGTCTCACGATCCTGTCGAAATTTTGCCTAATTCTGCCGATCTGCCGAAATCTGCGTGCGTCAAGGCTCGGCCGGGGCTATAGTTTTTGCGTCAGCAGTTTTGTCCCCAAACACGTGCCCGCAATCTGATCCGATCATCGGCCAGGATGTCAGTTGTCTTAATCGTCAGTTCCTGGAAGTCCTCAGGAGGAATCAATGCCCGATCCCACGAAATCGCCCCGCTCTTCACCGGAGAATCAAGATGAAAATCACGGCATCAGCCGCCGAGGCTTTCTGAAGGGCGCCGGATTGACTGCTGCCGGAACGGCTTTGCTCGACGGAGTTCAGGCATTTAGCCGTGAGACTGTAGCCACAAGGAACCCGGCTGTCGAGGAACTGGGTCCCGGTGCTGTTCCCGTTCGGCTCAAAATTAACGGCAAAGAGCAGAGCTTGGAGATAGAGCCCCGCACCACCCTCGCTGATGCCTTGCGGATCCATCTCGGAATGACCGGCACCAAGGTCATTTGCGATCGCGGAGCCTGCTCCGGGTGCACGGTCTGGCTCGACAAGATGCCGGTGAACAGCTGCATGGCGCTCGCGGTGGATGCGATTGGGCACGAGGTGACGACGATTGAAGGAATTTCTGCCGATGGTGAGCCGCATCCCCTGCAGGCCGCGTTCGTGAAGCACGATGCCATGCAATGCGGCTTCTGCACCCCGGGCATGGTGATGAGTTGCGCGGCGCTGCTCGAACAGAATCCCCATCCTACTGAGTCGGACGTGCGCCACGCGATTTCAGGCAATCTGTGCCGCTGCGGGACGTACCCCAAAATATTTGCCGCTACCCTTGAAGCCGCTGGGAATACGCAAAAGGCCTAACGGAGGAGATCATGCCGACTGATCGGAATGAGGAATCAATGCTCCAGCAACCAGAAGCCACAGCGAGTGGAAAGTCCGACAAAAAGACCGTGACTATGCCGGTCGGCGTGCCCGACTACACGCTGCGCGATGAACCGCGCGACGTGCCAGCCACAGAGCCTCCGGTGTGGCCGATCAATAAGGATCTGAAGTATGTCGGAAAGTCGCCCGAGCGTTGGGACGGCTATGCCAAAGCCACCGGCCGCGCGCGTTACACGGCTGACATACAACTCCCAGGCATGCTCTACGCGAAATTTGTGAATGCCAACGTGCCTCATGCGAAGGTTGTCTCCGTGGACACCTCTGCTGCGGAGCGACATCCCGGAGTCCACGCGGTTCACGTGATTGAGCACGTGCTAGGCAATGCCTCCTTGCGCGATCCGTCGCTGGAGCAGGCGAACTACCCCGTGGTGCGCTACGCCGGCCAGCCTGTCGCCGCGGTTGCGGCCACCAGCCCCTACGCAGCGGAGGAAGCGGCCGCGCTGGTGAAAGTGAAATACGAGTCACTTCCTTTTGTCGTTGATATAGACAGGGCGCGCGCGGCAGATGCGCCCCTTGTCTTTCCGGGTGCTGCTGACCAGGGAGGTACTGCAGGAGGCGGTGGTGGCCCGCATGACGTGCCGCAAACAGGCAATATCCATGGGCCGTCCATCCGTAAGGTTGCCGATGTCGAACAGGGTTTGCGTGACGCCGAAGTGGTGGTCGAAGGGCACTACGTGACGCAGGTGCAGACGCACTCGGCACTCGAGACGCATGGTGTGGTCGCAGATTGGAAGCCGGAGATGTTGACGGTTTGGGCTTCGACTCAAGCGGTTTCCAGTGTGCGCGAGGAACTTGCGGGGTTCTTCAAGATTCCCATGACACAGATTCGCGTCCTCACCGAGTTCATGGGCGGGGGATTTGGCGCGAAGTTTGGAGCCGGCAATCCCGGCGTGGTCGCGGCGGCTCTTTCGAAGATGACGGGAGCGCCGGTTCGATTGATGCTCGACCGCGAGGAAGAGCATCTCTCAGTCGGCAATCGCCCGAGCTCCGATCAGATGCTGCGCATCGGCGCGAAGAAGGACGGCACGCTTACCGCCGTTCACCTGGTCAGCTATGGCACTGCAGGCTGCGGCACCGGGGCGGGATGTGCAGGTCCGGCCTCGAATCTCTACAAATATGCTTCACTCCACACCGAGGAAAATGACGTATTCACGAACGCGGGGCCGGGTGCGGCTATGCGGGCGCCCGGACATCCGCCAGGAGCATTTGCGCTGGAGCAGACGATCGACGAACTTGCAGTGAAGCTCAATCTTGATCCGCTCGACCTGCGCGAGCGAATTGACACTCATCCGGTGCGCAAAGTCGAGCGCCAGGTCGTCCGCGAAAGTGCGCTTTGGAAATCGCGCAATCCAGTAGCCAATGCGGATCGCGGTCCTCTAAAACGCGGCGTTGGTTTCGCGCAATCGGTGTGGTATCGCTTCGTGAACATGGATTCCGCCGCGGAGGTACGCGTCCACAGGGACGGGTCACTCGAAGTGCTTTCCGCGGTGCAGGACATCGGTTCCGGCATCAAGACCGTGATGGCGCAGATCATTGCGGAACAATTTGGAGTGCCGCCGGAGAAGATTTCGGTGAAAGTCGGCGACACGAATTACCCGGTAGGTCCCAGCTCCGGCGGTAGCATGACCACGCTTTCGCTTACGCCTGCAGTTCGCGACGCGGCATGGCAGGCTTCGGAGAAGTTTCTGGAGGAGGTCGCTCCTGCTTTCGGCACGACAGGCAGCGACCTGGAATTGGTGGACGGAGAGGTTCGCAGCAAGTCCGGCAAGATGCAGCCTGTCAGCTTCAAACGGGCTGCGGCCAAAATGAAGACCGATCAGATCGCGGTCCAATCCAAACGCGTTCCGGACTACGATCGCAGCAAGTACCTGACCTACGGCGGTGTCGATGTTGCGGAGGTCGAAGTCGACGCGGAGATCGGCCGTATCCACGTCAAGCGCGTCCTTTCCGTGCACGACTGCGGACGCCCAATGAATCCGGCACACGTGATCAGCCAGATTAATGGTGGCGTTCTGCAAGGCATCTCTTACACGCTGTTTGAGAACCGTCTGCTCGATCCGGATTATGGACTGATGGTGAATCCTAATCTGGAGCAGTACAAAATCACCGGCTCGCGCGAAACACCCGAGATTGATGTGCGGCTGGTGGAAGCGTATATCGGCCAGAGCTCCACCGATGCATCCGGAATCGGCGAGGCAGCGGGCGTTGTCTCGGTTGGTGCGGCAATTGGCAACGCTGTCTACAACGCAATCGGCGTGCGCATT
Organism: uncultured Occallatibacter sp.; assembly: GCA_964585715.1. Lineage (GTDB taxonomy): Bacteria > Acidobacteriota > Terriglobia > Terriglobales > Acidobacteriaceae > Telmatobacter. The sequence continues at coordinate 1,503 of CAZPEZ010000144.1, read as the reverse complement.
CGCCAGACGCCGATGACGCCTGCGGTGATTCTGGCCGCGCTGAATCAGCCCGTTCCGGGGAGGAGTTTGGCATGAACAGCTTTGCGCTCGCGAATTGCGCCACGGTTGACGCGGCATTGTCGCAGTTGAAGGACGGCGCGGTCGTCAAAGCCGGCGGTGTCGATCTTCTCGGACGGATGAAGAATGGAACCATTCAGCCGTCGAAGCTCGTGAATATCCGCAACATCTCCTCGCTGCGCGGAATTCAGGAAACGGAAAAAGGACTGACGATTGGCGCGCTCACCACGCTCGCTGAGATCGGTGATCATCCTCTGATTCGAGAAAAGTATCAGATTCTCTCTGATGCATGCGGACACGCGGCGACCCCTCATTTACGAAATATGGCGACGGTGGGCGGCAATCTGCTGCAACCGGTTCAGTGTTGGTACTTCCGTTCAGCGGATTTCCAATGCATCAGGAAGGGCAAGGAATTCTGCTTCGCATTCACCGGGCTCAACCAGTATCACGCCATCATGGACTACGGCACGTGCCCTGCGGTGGCGCCGTCGTCGGCTGCTGTAGCGCTTCTGGCGCTGAACGCTTCGGTCGAGCTGGAATCTGCGAAGAAGGGCAAGCGGACGCTCGCGATCAAGGATCTCTATGTCGAGCCTGATGCGAACCCCACGAAGTTCAATGTGGTCGAATCCGACGAGTTGCTCACCGCCATCTCGATTCCCAAGCCTGCGCCGGGAACGCGGTCCGCTTATCAGAAATACGGGGAAAAGGAGAGCTTTGACTGGGCGATTGCGGATGCGGGAGTGGTGCTGGAGATGGACGGCAACGTCTGCCGCAAAGCCGTGATCACCATGGGTGCGGCATCTCCGGTCGTGCGCCGCTCGGCGGAGGCGGAAGCCCTGCTCGCGGGCAAGACGATAAACGAAGAGGTGGCTAGGGCCGCTGGCAAAGCAGCCATGACCAATGTGCAGCCGCTTTCAATGAACTCGTACAAAGTGGAACTTTTTCCAGTCGCCATTTATCGCACCGTTCTGCTGGCTGCCGGGCAAATGGACCGCGACCCGAGCGCGGCGGGCTAGGAGGTAACTTATGACCACAGTTGATACAAAGCCGCTTGCCTGCCAGTGCCTGAGAACCAAGAATCCCTACGGCTCCACTCCTACCGACGCGGAGTCGTGGCTTCCGGGCGTGCACACGGCTTCCAGCTACTGGTGCCTGCGCACCATGGGCCCGGCAGGTCCTGATGAAAACTACGTTCATCTCGCCCGCTGTGTGCCAGGGCGCAAATGCTATGAGGGGGCGGAGAAATAGAACCGGTCACTTAAACGCCCGATGGCTCGCTGACTAAAGTGCTGTCCTTAAGCCGTTCAGTGCGGAATTCTCGGTTCCGGGCGAGTAACCCGCCACCCGGACGTTATACATCCGTTACTGCCGAGTAGGCCACCACACTTCCGGAGCTTGGAAAACTGTAGCGAGTCGGGCCAACTAGCGACCGGTCTCAACTGCCAG
>CAZPEZ010000143.1:0-8709 GCA_964585715.1 uncultured Occallatibacter sp. | reverse complement strand
TTCGTACAGCATGTGCTGCCACGGGGCTTTCCCCGTATCCGCTACTTCGGCTTCCTCGCCAACCGCAGACGAGCCCGCACCCTGCCACTCTGCCGCGCTTTGCTCCATCAGGCTGCTCCCGCCGAAACAACCCTCCTCGCCAAGCCCGGGCTATGGACGTGCCCGCACTGCCGTGGACTCATGCTTCTGATTGAGCGGATAACCGCCGCACAACTCTTCTTCACCGAACACAAGAAGGAATTTGCATCTCTATCAGCCTCTGCTCTCCGGCATCAACTGCATCCAATTGCGGGTGCAGCATGGAGGGATCGCACACTCACCAGCCAACACTCGCTGCAACGACCCAGCATGGAGCGATGAAAAACCCATAGCCAACTTCCTGCCCCGATCGCGCCAACGACTTCCTTCAAACCGCCCTATCCGACCTGCTCCGCGCTCGCTCCTGCACTCCTTACGCCTCATCGCGCGGAGCAGCTCCTATAGAGTCCTGACGTTTTACGGCCAGGTGCCGAAGACACAGACCCATGATCGTGTCCTTGCACGCTTCCCCCTGCTGTATGCTGGCTTATATTTACTTCGCGAATAGGACGAATCACAGCCTAATTCCGACAAGGAGACAGTCATGTTTTCAACGAAAAACTTGGTTCTGGGGGTTTTAGCTGTCGTTGGAATGCTCGTAATTGGGAGCGACGTCCGGACCGTCGCCGCAGTTGATCAGGCGACCACGGCTGCTCCTCAAACATCCAGTTCCACGATTCCGACTGTGTCACCTGCATCTCCCAAAGTTGCTGCCGGCGAGGCCGAGGCAAAGAACCTCCTGCTCCTCATGGACGCTGACAAGAGCGGCAAGGTCTCGAGGGCCGAGTTCATGAGTTTTATGGCTGCTGAGTTCGCCCGGCTCGACACGAACCATGATGGCGAATTGGACGTGAAGGAGCTTGAGAAATCGCAGCTTGCGATCGCGCACCGCGGAGGAACGCATCGATAATAGCTCGAGAGTCGTGTCCGTGTCGGGAAGGGCCGGCATTCAATCTAGCCTTTAGAACTTTACGAAATCTACCAATACATTTCTCCTGGCGGAAACAGGCTTGCCTTTCTTCGTTGCGGGAAAGAATCTATAGTGCCAGACAGCAGCCGCGGCTTTCTCATCCAATCCGAATCCGAGACCGCGCACAACGCGAACATCTGTTGGCATACCCTCATCGCTCACCAGCACCGAAACCACCGCGACCTGAATATAAGGGGTCTTGACGAACGGATCAACAAAGTCGGCATCGACAGTGTGGATAGGGAAGGGCGGCGTGTAGGAACGTGGCTTGTGATGCTTGTCCTCGAGTTCGGACTCAATCGGTGCTGGTAGATCTCTTTCGGTAATAAGGACCTGCGGAGTTGTATCGCTACGGTCGGCCTTGAAGACCACCCGCACGTCGATCCATACCGGAACCGGTTTCTCTCCGAGCATGCCGGGTGCAAACGTTGAGTGCTGCACTGCAGAGATTGCGGCTCGATCGAATAGGTCGCCATGATGAAGCAGAAGCTGAATATGTTCCGGGACGCCTTTGGCGTTGATGACCATTGCCATTACGGTCATGCCTCTTAGTCCCTTGTTGGAAACCCCATAGGGGTACGGGACATAAACGGTGGAAACTAAACGGGGCGCGCGCACCTCGGGGCCCACGCAGTAAATGCCGTCCTTGTCCGGCGTCTGATGATAATTCAGGTCGAGACGAACGCCATCCTGTGCCCAAAGCCCAATCGCCGCAAAGGTCAAAAATGCAAATGCAGAGCTCGCTCGCCGCAATCCGTTCTCCAATCTGCTGATCCTTGGTTGCGTTTTGAATTGTTGATGGAGCAGTCATAAGCGATGACTAGCTGGAACGGATGCTCATTGCGAATAGGTAAGGACCATTCCATTTACGAGTCAACCCGTGAGTACGATCTGATTTGGCGCCTCGAAGGTTTGAAGTTCGTGTGCCTTCTCCCGACCGACATAACCACTCATCCACAGCATGTCCGCTGCCAGTTCCTATCCGGTGGTCGCGAGTACGTGATGAGTAACTAGAATCCTATTAGCTGGACCGTAAAAATGGAATGAAGAAGCAAGAATGGAGTGAAGAAGCGCAGCTGAATGATTTCTCCCGCAACTCAATTACCCGACTTTTAAGACTTTTAAAAGCGCCAAGGGGCAAGCGAAAGGCGGTTTCAATATTCACGATTTGCTTATATGTAACTCATATTTCCTTCATGACTTAATCAAAAAGACATATAGGATCTTTATGGCATGGGCCGTACTTTCGAGAAAACCTCATAGCTCCCAGTTGAGTAATGGAGCCCATGCACTTGTCTTAAGGATCGCGAATGGGTGGGCGAATTTGATTTGGGTGGATAGTCAGGACTTAAATACTCGCCCCCTGGAACTCAAGAGGCACTGATGGCACCACGGACAACCTGTTGAACAGGACAGGATATCCCTGTCTGGGGGCCCTGGACTTCACGTGACGCAAGTCTGTACCAACCTGCACAAATACTTTCTGCGAAAGTGAGAGGCTGAATGAAAAGAGATCCCTGGAGGTCAGTCCCAATCGTGGCAATTCTATGCTGTGGACTTACGCCGCTGTTCACTGCGGCCCAGCAGTCCGCGAGAACCGCAACGCCCGTTCAAAGCACTTCGGCCGAAATCGCCGCGGAGAAGAGTCCTGAGTCAAACTCGACCATCCCTTCTGTGGATTCCGAGACAGCCCCAGCAACAGCTTCGACTGCATCTGCTGCGGAAGGAGCCGTACCCCCTGCCTCCGGTTCAATTCCTATAGCGCGCGATGCAGTGGTCAAAGAGCTCGCTGAGATGAAGGCACGAATTGCGCAACTGGAAGAGGCGCTGAAGGCGAGCGATGCGGAGCATGATGCGAACGCACTTCGCTCGGCCGAGTCTACGGATGGATCTCAGACAACGACTGGACAAGCTGCGCCCGCGGCAGCTCCGCCGCCGGCTGCCGCTCCAACACCTCCGGAAATATCCGCAGAGACCACGACCAAATCGGCTCCGTTCGCCTTCTTCGATCAGACATGGTTGAACGACGGCGGCCACAATGTGGACAGCCCAATGAGCACCAAGTACTTCACGCCAGAAATTCGCTTCGACGCGAATTACATCCTCGACTACAACCACCCCGATGATGACACGATGGTCGGCTCGACCGAGATGTACCGCTCCGACGAGTTTCAGCTGGAGCAGGCAAGTTTCGGTGGCGACATTCGCATTCAGAACACGCGCGGTCGCATTCTGACCATGAACGGTCTGTTCTCGCAAGCCACGGTTCGAAACGACGCCAGCTATAACCGCGGCCAGTGGGATTTGAAAGATGCATATAAGTACTTCTCGGAGGCATGGGGCGGGTATCACTGGGATGTGGGTCACGGCCTCAATGTGGATGCCGGTATCTTCGTCTCCTATGTCGGCCTCTTCAGCTATTATAACTTTGACAATTGGGCCTATCAGCCTTCTTATGTGTCTTCGAACACACCTTGGTTCTTCAATGGTGTGCGTATCCAGTATTTCCCAACGGACAAGTTGAAGATCGAGCCGTGGATCATCAATGGTTGGCAGTCGTATGCCCGCTACAACGGCCACGGCGGTCTGGGCGGCCAGGTTCTTTGGCGTCCAAACAAAAAATGGCACTTTAATTTCAACGACTACGGCTTGGGTGAAGACGATGCAGGCTTCCCCGGACGTTCGCGCGTCCACGCCGACTACAGTCTCCAGAACAAGGTCTACGATAATCCCAAGACATTCATAGACAAGTTTGCCTGGACGTTGACCGGCGACGCAGGTTGCGAATATGGCGGGGGACCAGCCAGCTTCGCCGTCACTAGTCAGACAATGCGCGATCCTACCGGTGCATCTCCGTTGAAGGGAACCCTCTCAACCTACAACGGAGGCGTGAACTGCCATAGCGACAAGGACGGCAGGCCAAAACAAATGTTCCTCGGCTGGATGGCCTATACACGCGCCTGGTTCAAGCATGACCTCTACGCCGTAACACTAGGCGGCGGCCAGATGAACAACCCCGGCCGTTATCTCACCCTGCTGCCTGCAATCAATGGCGCGACGGCCACCACTGGCACGCCGTACTTCACGGAGAACGCCGGTGACAGAGCGCAGGCACATGACATGACAGTCACCTTTGACTACATGCCGAGCCAGTTCATCACCTTCCGGCTGGAAGAAGCCTACCGCTACTCTGGCGTCCCTTACTGGAGCGGCCGTGGCGGCGTCACCCCTCCAGGAGGCAACAATGGCAATCCCGCAGACTATCAATGTGCTGCTGGCGGAGACTCTGGCTACGGCTACGTCTATACCAATACCAATACTGGGGTGGGCGTTCCGGGCCAGCCTCTGGCGATCGCAAACTGCCAGGCGTTGAACTTATCCAACGGCTACATCACGCCGGGCGATCAGCGAGCTCTCTGGTGGCCCGATCTGCGCACCAACCAAACCTCGACTTTGGGGTCAATCATGGTCAGGTTCTAGTGAGCCGGCTCCGCTCACATTGCTGTGATCGACACAAGCAGTAGAACCCTTAATGAGTAGCATCGGCGTCGTTGAAAACGCCGGTGCTGCTTATTGAAGAAACATGTATCTGGCGCATTCCATTTTATCAACGTCAGAGAGCGAGTGAGGTGAGCGAGCCCAGTCATGTTAGTGCACATGATTCGATGGGGCAACACCAACCGTATGAAATGCCGACCGATAAAGGATATATAAGTGCCACTATGTATTCTTATCAACCTCTTCATGCGCCCCTCATGACTTCGCTTTCGTGGCTGCGACTAAGCATTGGGAAGGATTTCGAATCAACCCAATGGCTACGTCTGGATAAATGCAGCCTTCGCAAAACAGCTAAACCGGCGACGTCAGACGTCGCGGAGGCCACACTCCAGATGAAGGTAAACCCACGGACGGTCATTGCAGGTGGGGTTGCAATCACTTGTCTTCTGTTGCAGTTCATATGTCATGCACAAAGCACTAGTTCGAATGCTGCGGTGCCTGCGTTGTCATCGCAGGAGAGTTTCTTGAAAGAGGCTGGAGCAAATTCCGTGGTACTCACTTCGATACAAATAGAGCAAGTGGGTGATTCGCAGGCGGCGATCGCAGCAGACTCGTCAGCCATCGGCGCGAACGCTACTCCTGACGCCGGACAGACCTCCCAAGCGACGGCGCCTCCGGCTGCAGCCAAGATCAAGCCAGGATTCTTTGGCAGGTGGGGCAAGGCCTATCTTGCTGATTGGACGTCCACAACACCGATTGATCCGAATGCGCCGAAACGACGTGGGACTCCAGCACCGATTCCAGCACCGCCCTACCCCGCATCCGACTGGCCAATTGGTGGGACGCAGGAGATAGGCTCTCCCGATTATTCGACTTACCAGCTTCAAACCGCAATTGATGGCGATCCTATCAAACTTAGCAAGATCAAGTGGTACGGCTGGGCAGCGATCGGCGCCAACGGCTCAACCAATAATCGCGGCAACGCGAGCAAGGGCATCGCTGCCAATGCTCCGTCGGCATACGATGTGTACCCCAACTCGGTTGTGCTCGACCAGCTGGCGCTCTACACTGAGAAGCTTGCGGATACAGTGCAGACCGACCACTTCGATTGGGGATTCCGACTGACCAGCCTTTACGGGCAGGACTATCGCTATACGACTTCGCACGGCATCTTAAGCCAGCAGTTGCTCGTTAAGAACTCTCAGTACGGCTATGACCCGGTAATGTTTTATGTAGATCTTTACTTTCCCAAGCTCGGTCAGGGTGCGGACCTGCGTGTTGGACGCTATGTCTCGCTGCCTGATATCGAGGCGCAACTAGCGCCAAATAACTATTCCTACTCGCACTCCATTCTCTACACCTATGACTGCTATACGATGGTAGGCGCCAACCTCACGGTAAAGCTAAACGATCGTTGGACCCTGCAGGGCGGAGTCTCGCCGGGTTGTGACACGGCACCCTGGACCACCGATGCCAAGCTGACCGGCAACGTCTGCGCAGTTTACACATGGCACGAAGGCGGCGACGCTCTTAATATCTGCGATAACACGATTAATGACGGCAAGTATGCTTACAACAACCTGACGGCGTACTACGCCACCTGGTACCACAGCATCAACGCGCACTGGCATACGGATACAGAGGGCTGGTACCAGTACATGAAGGACACCCCGAACATGTGGTGGTATAACACGGGCGTTCCCTATCACAAGACTACGTCGCCCTGGCCGGAGAATACCGGTAACAACGCTCTACTCCCGAGCGGTTCAATGCCATCGACAATTAATTTCGGAGCTGTTTGCGAAAACTCAAACACATCTTACACAGGAAACCGTGCCGCCTATTGCTATGCGCCGGAGTGGGCGATCACGAACTACCTTGAGCACAACTTCTGGAACAATACGGCCTCGCTCAACATTCGCAACGAGATTGTTGACGACATTAAGGGGCAGCGCACGGGTACTCCGGGCATCTACGAGGAGCACATGGTGGGGTTCGACTTGTGGGCTGGTACGTCCGTTACATTTCGCCCTGAGTTGAGTTACACCCACTCCTTCAGTCCATTTGGGCTCAGGGCTCTAGATATCGGGCCGGGGGCGTCGGTTTCGGCGTTGCAGAACAATACTTCGTTGTTGCCATCGGTATCGGTCATGAAAGGGATCGGCGCGAAGACGCAGGCTCTTACTGTCGCTGCTGACTTAATTTGGCACTTCTGAGAATCAGTTCGAGATCTGTTCGGTTCAGCTGCGCGGATCTCCGGGATGCGTTGGGGAAGGAATGGATCGTTCATGGAATTGACGCTTAATCTCGCTTGGATGATGCTGGCTGCGCTCATGGTGTGGCGCTGGATGCGTCAAGCTCCGCGTGAGAGCGAGAGTCGGCGAACGGAGCTTATCGCCCTGGTGGCGATCATCCTGATACTACTTCCTATCATTTCGGTGACGGACGACTTGATTGCTGGGCAAAGCCTTGCTGAAACGAGCAGTTGCCAGCGCAAGGACCACCTTTGCGCGGACACGACCTCCACGCATCACCCGGTTCAAGATTTATCGCTGCCAGTTTGTGCATTGATTCGTCCGGGATACTTGATGGTCGCTTTGCTGGACGATCTCCCGACCGCTTCGGCGAAAACTCTCGCCGTGGCCTCCGTCCAAATTCGGCCTCCTCCGGCTGTCTGATCGATCTCCCTCTACTTCCACACTTATTGGCTGAAGGAGTTCCTGTAATCAGGGCGAGGATCGCGGCTCAGGGGTTTTGGATGATGCAAGTTGTCGGTTCTCTCTGAGCTAGTGCGAAAGTGGCACAGTTCTCGGGTCACCGGGGCAAGGTTCTATCTGTTGGCTGACGGCCAGGTGAATCCTGGCCACGGGCGTGAGGCTATTCCATGAAAAGCAGAACTGTTTTGATAATTGTCGTGTGTCTCGCTGTATTTCTTTCTTCGACGGCGTGTAAGAAGGAGTTCTCTCCAGTAGATGGTGCGCCGGCGTCACCGCAAGTCGTGTCGACGGGGGATATGAGCCTGGTGATGGTTGACAAGCCTGAGCAATTTCCTCTCGTAGCGGCGGAGAAGGTAGAAGGATCCGCGGAGTTGAACGTGACCGGCTCTGTGTTTCCGGACGTCTCCCGCGAGGTTCCGGTGATCACACTGGCCAATGGTCGGGTAGTTAACCTTAAGACGCGTCTCGACGATAACGTGAAAGAAGGCCAATTTCTTTTCAGCGTGGAAAGTCCCGACATCAGCAATGCCTTCGATGCGTACTTGAAAGCGGTCAATGATGAGCAGTTTGCGAACAAAGGTTACCTTCGGGCTGAAGAGCTGTACAAGCACGGAGCGATCTCGCAAGCGATGCTTGAGCAAGCTGAGGACACCGAGCGAGATGCCAAGGCCGATCTGACAGCTGCAGACGAACAATTGAGAATCCTGGGAGTAGATAAGAGCCATCCCAGTCCGGTTGTTGACGTACGCGCACCAATATCCGGAGTGATCATCGGCCAGAATGTGACGAATGCTGCCGCTGCCGGTGTCAGCCTCTCCGGATCGGCCACCGCGTTCACAATCGCAGATCTCTCCACTGTCTGGGTTCTTTGCGATGTGTATGAGAACGATATCCCGAAGCTAAGGCTGGGGCAGGAGGCAAAGATTCGGCTGACAGCGTATCCCGACAAGACGCTCACCGGACATATCAGCGACATTGGCCCGGTGCTCGATCCGAGTCTTAGAACTGCCAAGGTTCGCGTTGAGATTTCGAACCCTGGCATCCTCAGGCTAGGAATGTTCGTGAGCGCAGTATTCGAGAGCAAAACCCAAGAGTCTTTCGCGGCCGTACCTGCACCGGCCGTTCTGCATCTGCATGATCGCGACTGGGTGTTTATCCCGGCGGGTGGCAACCAATTCAAGCGCGTTGAGGTGAAGGCGGGCTCCATGCTGCCGGGCAATCGGCAGGAATTACTCGCTGGCATCGCGCCGGGCCAGAAGGTAGTTGGTAGCTCACTGCTGCTCGAATCTGCGGGGAACCAGTAGATGATTCGTACACTGATAGATTTCGCATTAAAGAACCGCTGGCTAGTCCTCGGCGGTGCGATCGTGCTCAGCGCGTGGGGAATCATTAGTTTTCGGGCGCTTCCTATCGAAGCCTACCCCGACGTAGCTAACAATTACGTGC
>CAZPEZ010000142.1:0-8763 GCA_964585715.1 uncultured Occallatibacter sp. | reverse complement strand
ATCAGAATGTTGAAGTTAAGACTGACTTGGTCAAGAATGGCGCTCCTCTGGCGGGGCCCCTGGTCAAGTAAGGCTCGATTGCGAGCGAATAACCGCTACTCGGACGTTGTACTTCCGTTCCTGCCGGATAGCCCACAATCCGACCGGAACCCAAGAAGATTTTCACCGTTCGGCTCTCCGGCAGGGGGCTCGACTTCTCAGCAAGTCCAAACGGATTCAGGGCCTCGCTTCAAACACCATGTTGAAAGCCGTTTGCGCGGCCCGGCGGAAGCGCGTGAACCACGCTGCAGCTAACGGCGCTGCGAATTCGCTGCTCGCCAGCCTGTGCGCCCAACGCTGCACCCACTTCCTGCGCCAGAGAGGCTGGAGTGCAAAGCATGGTTGAGGCGGAATAGTAGATCCGGCCAACGGGGTTGTGATTCTCCTCTGGCGTGTCATTGGCGAACGGCTCTACGATCATCCACGTGCCGTCGGGCTTCAGCGATGAAAGCACGTGCTTGGCCGCGCCCGTCGGATCACCCATATCGTGCAGACAATCGAAGAACGTCACCAAGTCGTAACCGCCGTTTGCGGGATAACTCTTCGCGCTCGCCACCTCGAAGTTGATCTGGTCGAGCAAGCCATCGCGGCCGGCCACGTGGCGCGCGTATTCGATCGACCCGCTGTGATAGTCGAAGCCGCAGAACCGCGACTTGGGAAACGCCTTGGCCATCAGGATCGTCGATGCGCCGTGCCCGCAGCCAACATCAGCCACTGTACCGCCCCTTGTCAGCTTTTCTTTCACGCCTTCGAGAGCGGGGAGCCAACTCGAGAGCAGGTTGTTCTCATAGTTAGGTCGGAAGAACCGTTCCGTGCCGAAATGGAGATTTGCGTCGTGTTCATGCCACCCCACGCCCTCGCCAGTGCGAAAAGCCTGCGTGATCTTCGGCTCATCTTTGAAACACGCCGAGATGATGTGGAACGCCCCGGGCAGGTCGAGCGTGGTCAGCGCAAATGCTTGTTCCGGTGGCATCTCAAACTGCTTTGTCGCGGCGTCGTAAGTGACAAACCCGCTGGCCGCGTTGGCGTTGAGCCACTCGCGCACATAGCGTTCTGACATATGGGTCTTCTCGGCCAGGTCCGCCGAGGTCATCGGGCCAGTGCCAGACATGGCTTTGTAGAGCCCAAGTTTGTCGCCGATGACGACCAGCGCGGCGTGCATCGCGGCGCCCATGTCTAAGACGGCCTTGCCCATGAAGGCATCGAGCCTCGATGGATCCATTTGCCTAGAAGCTGTACTGGAAGAGGCGGCTGCCATAATAACCTCCTGAATCGAGGGCCCTGGGGAGAGGCACCGATGTGTAACGCGAAGAACCCGCCATTTCAAGTAGGGAGTTTGTTGCTTCACCCTTCCCATCTGCCCTTGGCTGAGAGGAAGTCAACCAAGAGTTGCCCCAAAATCTGGTCACTTCCTGTTTGCCCACGACTCAGGTACAACCCGAGATTTGATGATCCGAGGATCCGCCGCAACTCGCCCAGAGATCGTTAATGAATCAGCCGCGTGATACAGATTCTGTCTTTTCGTTTTTTGGTGTGCTAGTGTGTGAACTCTCCGCATAGCATCTGCTGCGCTCGCAGCAAGTTCGCTCTCACGAGGTCAATATGAAAAGAGAACGCCTGACCCGGATCGTCTTGGTGATCGTGGGGCTTTTGAATTTGGCGATCATTTATCCGCTGTTTATGGACCTGTGGCATTCCAGCTGGTTGGAGCAGAAGAACGAAGTCGAGCCGATGTTTCTGAGCTTCTTTATTCCAATCGGGGTCTCTCTCCTCGTGGCCGCAAGGAGACCATCTGAGCATCGCTCGATGATTGCTCTAGCCGCTTGGTCGCACATCTCCCACGGCACAGTGATGGCAATACAAACCGCGGAAGCCTGGAATCACGGCGTCCACAGGGACTTTACTGATGTGATCTTATTCCTTGTGGTCGGCGGAATCCTGTTGGCGCTTCTGCCAACAAAGCGAAAGGTCGTCGAGCCAGTACTTGCGTGAATGGGCGCAGAAACCCCAAACTCTGCGCGGACAAAAGTTACTTCTCTCGACTTCTCTTCACGGTTCTTTAGCGCACTGGACGTATCACCAACTACTCGGAGGTAGCACCAAGATCTGGTCACTTCCGAGTTGTCCACCACTCAGCAGCAACGATTCTTAGGCCGAGGATGCTTTCGACGGCTGGCAGTCCGAATGGCTGATCTGCACCGGGAAGTGAGTCGACCTCTAGGGTGCTGATTCGATCAGGCTTTATATTTAGGCACTTGTTTCACTCAGGACCGGCTGGCCAACTCGCATCTTTGGATCGGTCCGGACGAGCGGTCCATAACGCAGGCGATGTTTAATCCTCATCACCGGCCGTTCAATCAGGAGATAACTCAGAATCCCCAGCACTAGGGTCGCAACGAAGGCCAGCCCGCCCGAGAGTAGGATCGCAAATGACTGCCGCATGTGTTTGGCAAGTTCGGGCGTGACGGTTCCCATGAAATACGCAATAAACGTGAAGTGGAATACGTACATGCTATAACTCAAAGCGCCCAGCCCGCAAACCCACGTTTGGCTGCACAGACGATTGACTAGGCTGCCCTCGTCCATCACCGTCACCACGATTCCGACAGCCGTCAGATTTACAATGGGGATCCAGATTTCCTCACCCCAATACGTCCTGGCCCATGGTACGCCCTTCCACAAGGCAAGCAGCATCACTGTGGCGCCTCCGGAGGCGACAACCCATTTGGCAAACGGCTCGATCCGGTTGTAGACCGGACCTTCACGCAGCAGTCCCAGCAGAACTCCCGCCAGGATGGCGTCTGCTTGCGTCGGCGTGGAATACAGGATGTCGCATGGGAAAGCCCAGATCAACGGAGCGGCGAGCCGCAAGGCACAACTCACCGTGATCAACCCGCTAGCAATGCCGATCAGCTTGCGCCGTTCCGGGAATAGCCACACTACCAGTGGCCACAGCAGATAAAACTGTTCCTCCACCGCCAGCGACCAGAAGTGTAGCGTCGAAAACGGCCCGCCTACGTGATGATGGATCAAATCTGGGATTAAATTCTGTAGATACAAAAAATGAATCCAGTAAAATCCACTATTCAGATGAATTCCGAGATAGAGCGCAAAGCACCCTATCGTCAGTAGCGTGATATATGCGACTGGAAACACGCGAAGAATCCTGCGCGTATAGAAAGTCCTGAAATATCCTTCCCGGTGCCGTGTGTGATACAGGATTCCGCCGATCAGGTAACCGGAGAGCACAAAGAAGGAAGGCACTGCGAAGAGCGCCATCGATGAGAGTACAGTGAGCACCTTAAGACGGATCGTGTTCGGATGCCCAAGTTCGCCGGGAATAAAATAGTGCCCGCAGAAAACCAGAAGAAACCCGTATCCTCGAATACCGGCAAGGCACGGCTGGTATCTTTGCACTCGTTCGATCGACTCGATGCGATGCATCCAATCTCCCGCAGATATCGGAAGCAGCCAACTACCGGCAACGCGGTATGACCTCCATCAGCATTGAGCAAATGGAGTGCATCCGGCGTCGCGGAGCCGCATTGTTGAAGACGAACAAACGCAAGAATGGAGGTTGATCCGCTGCAATTATCTACTTAGATTTACTCTCGTCTCCGATTGGCCCGCTGCTGCGATTCGAAATAGATTAAGCTAACTTTACCTTGGTATCGACGGCCAACAACTACTCCGAAAGTTGTATCTGCCTGCCACAAAGTGTCCCTCCACTTTCAAAACGGATGTGGATGGATTCTTTATGTTTGATCAAGTACCTACCGGCATAGAATACGAAGTTCTGGCGAGCCTTTCCCTCGCCCACCCGAGCGCATGTCCTCGGTTAACCTTCCCAGAACTGCTTCTCGCAGGTCACTCACATCGACCCGAGATGGTCCGTTGTTGGTATGCCAAGAGTTGGAAACTGATGCACAGAGCAAGCCATTCCGGACTCTAGACCGCGCACGGAATGGCCCGAACCCAATCGGCGCTAGTGGGGCTCGGCTTCGTCTGGACACGAAGCCTACAGGGGGTCAGATCGTATGTCCTGGATTGTGTCGTAACCCTGCCATCCCTGCCCGTGTTGGATCGTTTCTCGCCGTGTCGTTCAGGCACACACGAAACGCAGCGAACATGCCTGAAACCCGCATGAACACTGCCTCACTGTGTCGCCTTGTATCCCTAGGCTCTCTTCTGTATCAAAGCACCCGGCGATTTGACGCGGAAGAGGTCGCTGGTTCGAGTCCAGTCGTGCGTACCATTTATTTTCAATAACTTAGACGGTCCGGACAACCTCGGCCTGAGATTTTGTGTCACGGCTCGTGTCATAACCGATCATTCCAGTGCCTTTTGACAGGGCTTCTACAGCCTTACGCTTGGCTTCCATCCGGACGTGGCTGTACCGCTCCAGCATCTTGTGGCTGACGCGTCCGGCAATCGCCATGATGGTTGAATCAGACGCGCTGCTCTCCGCGGGAGAGGTGATAGCGCAGTGCCTTAGATCGTGGAAACGGAATCCAGGCAGCCCCGCGCTCTTGGTAAGAGTGCGCCATGCCGACCGTCAGCTTCACATGCTTTGTGGGATCGAACAACGCGAGTTTGCTACCCACAATCTTCGTATCGTTAAAGACCCGGCGCGAGACATACGATGCAAAGACGTAGTGCGTCTGCTCCTGGAGCTTTGTGATCGTGATTGAGACTACGCTGACCTTGTTGATCCGCAATTCGAGATGCCTGGGGAATCGCATTCCCTCAAATGCGTCGTAGTTGGAGAACTCCGCTTTTCCGCCTTCGATGTCATAGATCCATGGACTCATACTCGCAATCTCGTGTGTCACCGAGTCTGAGCAGAGTTCGCAGCTTCGATTGGATTTGGTCTCAGCGAAGTTCAATGCAGCGCTGCACAATTCCGCCCTGTTTTCGAGTTTTGTTGTGTATGGAGCAAAACCAGTGATGCCCTTTGCGAAGTGCAGAAGTTCAACCAACTGTATGGTCCTAAGCGGTGCAAAGCCTACATCGCGTAGCGCATACTCCTGCTCTCCTATGCGAACAACGGACTCTTTGTGCGGTCCATATTCCAACTTGCGCCGCCAGTGATTTCTTGATAGCCATTGAATCGGCTGAACGGATCGTGTAATATGGACTGATGTTTTAACATACCAACCGGTCTGTACTCAATAGGACGCAGTTGGCACGTGCAAGCTAAGGTGCCAAGTGCGGTGACCTTCTAAACACTCAGGGCGGCGCCAGAGGCCACTAACCCAAGTATCTGGAACAGGAGAATGGACATGACAAGAATCGGAGTATCACGGCGGAAAGCGCTCGAAGCCGGAGCTTGCGCACTGGCTGGAGCGGTGGGACTCTTGGTGACGGCAAGCGCGGGCGCAGAAGAGGGGTCGAGCACGGCAACCGAAAAAATCGTGCGGAAGTGGTATAAGGCGTGGGTGGAAAAGGACGAGGGTCAATTCGAGGCCCTGATGACCGACAACTTTACGTTCACCAGCGCGGCCGGTGACGACCACATCAGTAGGAGTACCTTCAAAACGCAATGCTGGGATACACAGGCTAAGCTGATCGAGCGATCCGATCTGGAGCGAGTGATCACAAGTGGCAACGAGGCGTTTGTGAAGTATCTTTGCCACACGACGAACGGCAAATCATTCCGGAACGTGGAATATCTGCAGGTCAGAGATGAGAAGGTGGAGACCCTTGAGTGCTATTTCGGTGGGGCTGGCTATCCGTCAGCAGCAAGCAAGGGAATGTGAAGCTGTACTAGCCCGCCCTTCTGGGATGGGAAGGTATTGACGGGAAAAGGCTGGCACCCCTCTCAGGAGTTTTGGGCTCATTGCAGTAATTGATTCGTTCAAGGATTAAAGAGTGGCGCGGGTAGTTGCCTTGGCAGCCTCGCGCGTGATTACCGCGCTCCTCTGGCGAAGATGGAATAGGCCGTGACCGCATGGTACATCAAAGTAGGGCAGAAAGGCATGGATATGAACCGACGCGAATTCAGTCAACAGCTATGCGGCGCGGCTTTGAGTGCGGCGATCGCCAAGATGGCCATCGCACAGCAGCAAGCCGACGACACGAGCGGCAAGCAACAACCCATGCCGGAGAAGCCGGACGAAATCGCGATGCTGATTTATCCAGGAATGACAGCGCTCGATCTGATCGGTCCGCAACAGGTATTTGGCTATCTCCCGGGCGTTAAGGTGGAGCTTGTTGCCAAGACGAGGAACCCGGTGAGAAGCGACACTGGTATTACCATCCAGCCGTCCAAAACCTTCGCGGATTGTGTCGCTCCTGTGGACATCCTGTTTGTAGGGGGCGGCAGCGATGGCACTGTGGCGCTCATGACGGACAGCGAAACCCTCGATTTTCTGGCGCAGCGAGGAAAGAATGCCAAGCTCGTGACAAGCGTGTGCACAGGATCTTTGGTTCTCGGCGCGGCCGGCCTTCTCCGCGGCTACAAAGCGACGTCGCACTGGTCGGTGCGTGACATCCTGCCGCAGCTTGGAGCGGAGCTTGCCGTCAACCGTGTGGTGCAAGACCGTAACCGTATCACTGCCGGCGGCATCACGGCGGGAATTGATTTCGGCCTTCGCGTCGCTGCGGAATTGCGGGGCGAGGACTATGCGCGGTTCCTTACGCTGGCTCTGGAATATGACCCGCAGCCACCATTCGGGCCGGGCACGCCGCAGAAAGCCACGCCTGCTGTCGAAAAGATGTCGCACTCGGCGTTTGATCCGTTGCATACAGCATTTCGCGACGCGGCCCTTGAAGCTCGAAAGAAGTGGGTATCATAACAGGCAAGCAGTTATGGACACGGGCGCGGCAGTCCTCCTATGCCGGCGCAGTGCTCCAGGCTCTGGGCCCGGCACCGGGCAGGAAACACAGGCCTCGACCGGTCGGCTGATTTGGCTCTACGCCAGTTTCACGACGACCAGTTTCGATTTTTGGCCTTCAAGTCGATAAACCATAACCAAATACTTCGCTAGATGGACAGGAACGTCGATCTTCCCTTTTGCTCTCCAATCACCGTCCGACCGGGCAGAACTCGAAAAACTGGAATCAAGCACATCAATAGATCGACCAGCATCCCGGCACTCGCAGTAGGGATGAATAGAATGCATGCGTGCGATAGGCTCGCCGGCTGCTCGGCCTGGTATTCGTTGTCCACCTATCAGCTCAAGACGAAACTGAGATGACTGAAACGTCATAATGATCGGTGCTCACTCGGCAAGGGTACCCGCGTCGATGCATATGTCAGACCAAGCTGCTTGGGTCACGCGCTTTTTTATGCACGGCGTTCTCGATGCAACCAGCGACCCAGGTAAAGCTACCAGGGCCCACTCAAAAGGTAAGCTCACTCGCTGAATATCGAAAAGGGGCGACTTGGCGAGATCGTTCTGTCCCTTCTGCTCCAGTCGGGCACCATGATGTGGTCACAAACTCAACCGATGAAGGAATTAGCGTCATCGAACTTGGATGTCTAAGTGGGTGGCGCGTACACGGGCAGCAATCCGGCACCCACCACTACAACGAACTACCGCTGGCGGGCCGGAACTTTTCTGGTTTACTGCTTGTGAGGAACGTAACATCCATCGTGCGCCCGCTTCGGTTGCCGAACAACGCGATTTGTGCCGGACCCCTAAAGCAGTTGCTCGGATGCTTTGCAGAAAATGTCAATCACCATGACGACACTAACTTCCAATGAGCTTCAGGGGCGTGCGATCGGCGCGATCTTTTTCGCCGCTTTCGGTACGCTGTGGATCGGCCTCGGGTTTTATGCGAAAGAGCAGCTGACCCGGGAGAACATAGCCTTCGTCTTGCTGGTTCTTGCCATGATCGTGGGGATAGCTACGTGGCTGATTCGCCGGTCGAAGCGGTATCCCACAGTGGCAGAGGATCCAAAGATCCGTCGCACCTTCAACCTCATCAACGGTGCACAGTGGTTGGCGGTAGCGGTCGTAGTAGTCAGCTTCGTAAGGTTGCATCTGGATGCCTACATCATGTGCGGTATCACCGCGATTGTGGCGTTGCATTTCTTTCCCATTGCGTGGCTGTTCCGGTATTGGGTGCATTATGTGACAGGCATTGTTCTGCTGGGATGGGCTTTGCTGAGCGCGATGTTGGTACCGGTGGAACTTTTGCAGGGCACGTCGGCACTGGGAACTGGGATTATTTTGTGGGCGAGCGCATTCACGACGCTCTTGCTCGCGTTTATGGTCGCGGGGAGGAGCTAAGCGATTCGATTGAGAATCTTGAATTGTACTCAGCCATCACTCCACACAATTCCTGCCCATCAAGCGCATCGTGGTCGAATCACCCTCAACCCGTCAGGAACGCGGCAGTACACAATTGCTTGACGTGTTGCTCAATGACAGTGGCCACAACCCGACAGGAACCGCCGAGATCTGCCCCGAGACCATCATGGGCGGCGGTCGTTGGCAGTGAGCGGCGGCATTGGCAAGTTGCAGTTCAAGGAGCTCACCTGCTGTAATCCATGAATTTTCGTTATTGATAGAAACCAAAGTACTTAACTCAATACAGTCGTCCGCCGATTTGCACCCCAATCAGTGATACTCTTCCCCTGAATAGAGTGGATCGTCGCGTCTTGCAGGGCGCTTATAAGTGGTTGTTCAGGAATCGGAAATGCGTAGAATCAGGCCCCTCGCTCTATGCGCTGGGGTGATCGGGCGAAGCGAGATCGGGCATCGGTTGTGGACAATG
>CAZPEZ010000141.1:0-8955 GCA_964585715.1 uncultured Occallatibacter sp. | reverse complement strand
GCGGAACTGGCCGACGTGCTGATAGCCGCCGTCGGCAACAACGACATGGGGGAGAGCGCGGAGGGCCATGACGTCGTCAATGGTGAGTTTTTTGCGGGCCAGCATCTCCGCCGTGGGCCTCACACCGATGACGGGCATGTGAAAGACCCAGATCACGTTGGAGCCAAGCGAACTGACCCAGTCGGAGACACGGTTATTGAGGCCGTTGATGACCGAAGAAATGGTGATCACGGTCGTGACGCCGATGACAATGCCGAGGACAGTGAGGCCGGAACGCAGCTTGTTGGTACGAAGCGTGTCGAGGGCCATCTTGATGGATTCGCGGGTTTGTCCTTGTGCCATTTTTGTTGCTCCGCAACAATCAGTGAAGAAGTGAAGAAGTGAAGAAGTGAAGAAGTGAAGAAGTGAAGAAGTGAAGAAGTGAAAAAGTGAAAAAGCGAGACAGCGAATCGAGCGCTATTTAGCGAGCGGCCGATGGCTGCTTCACTTCTTCACTGCTTCTTTGCCTCACCCTTTCACCGTCTTGCTTACATTTCGGCGCGCAGCGCGACGACGGGGTCGAGGCGCGCGGCCTTGCTGGCCGGATAGACACCGAAGAAGATGCCCACGGCGCCTGCCAGGAATAGTCCCAAAAAGATAGCCCACAGTGGAACGGCGGTGGGGAAGCCAACCACGAGGGTGATGATTTTGCCGACGAGAATGCCGCCGATGACGCCGATGGCTCCTCCCACGAGGGCCAGCGATGCGCTTTCGATCAGGAACTGCATCAGCACGTCGCGCTGTTTGGCACCGAGAGCTTTCCGTACGCCGATCTCGCGCGTTCGCTCGGTGACCGAGACAAGCATGATGTTCATGATGACGACGCCGCCCACGACGAGGGCGATGGACGCGAGACCGAGCACGACCCACGCGAAGAGCGAGCTGATCTGCTTCCAGATATCGAGAAAGGTGTCGTTGGTTTCGAGGTCGAAGTCGTCGGGTGTTCCGGGCGCGTTGTGACGCCGCGTGCGCATCAGGACACGTGCTTCGTCTTCAGCCCGCTCCATGGTCTGGGCGTTACCGCCGGTGCGGGCATAGATGTCGACGGAGTCGTTGTATCCGTAGATCTGCTGGTAGGTGGTGATGGGGACCGCGACCCAATTGTCCTGCGACTGGCCGAGGGTTTTGCCCTGGCGGTCTCCGACGCCAATGATCGTATAGGGAATGCCGTCGACGCGGATTTCGCGACCGATGGGATCGCCGTCGCCCAGCAGGTTATCAACGATGTCGTAGCCTACGATGACGTTCTTGGTGGCGTGGTCTTCGTCGGCGGGCGTAAAGCCGCGGCCAATGGCGATGTCGATGTTGTTGAGGGAGAGCATCGTCCAGGTGTAGCCGCGCACACTGGTGTTGTTGCTGGAGTGGCCATTGGCGACGACGTTGGTGGATTTCTGGAGGAGTGCGCCCACTTCAATGCACTGCGTGCAGGCCTGCTTGATGGCGTCGTAGTCCTCGATGCGCACGATCTTGCGCTTCTGGTATTTGAGATACTCTTCAGCGGAGAAGATCACGCTGGGCATGCGCGTGATGGTGAAGACGTCCGCGCCGTATCCGGAGAGCTTGGTCGAGACGTAGCGATTGGCGCCGTTCACCAGCGTAATGACCATGATGACCGAGGCGACACCCATGACCACGCCGATGAGCGTGAGGATGGAGCGGAGCTTGTTGCCCCAAAGGGACTGGAGCGCGAGTTTAAAGGCCTCGATCAGCTTCATACATTTAAGGACGATGACGCCGCGTGGCTGGTTGCAGCGAGAACCGGGATGGCGTCCTGTCTTTAGCATACGCAAGTCAAAGTGCCACGGTTCCGTTGGAGGGCAGATTCGGCGCGGGCGCGACGGAACGTGAGAAGGTTGCAACGCCCGCGTTTTGACATGCTTGGGGACGAATCGACAGCCTGGAGCATTTCAGCCGAAATAGCCCGCGCGTGCGCCGAGAGATCGAAGCGATTGCTATAATTCCGCCTGATCGACGCTAATTTATGTACAACCGGCTTCTTCGTTCCGCCGTCCTGGTGACAGTCGCACTGACTTTCGCGCGCTTTGGCGCGGCGCAGAAGCTGGGGTTGGATCTGCATGGCCGGGCCGTCACAGAGCTGGGCGGGCCGAGCATTCGGTTCGTGGTGCTGATCTTTGCCGCCAGCGACTGTCCGATCTCTAATCGCTACGTCCCTGAGATTGCGCGGCTGAATCGCGAGTTCGCACCGCGCGGGGTGCGCATCTGGTGGGTTTTTCCGAACGCGGATGATGCCGCTGGGCGCGTCGAGCAGCACAATCGCGATTTTGCGATCAACGAAGATACGGTCCTCGATCCAGAGCAGAATCTCGTTCGTCTGGCCCATGCCACCATAACGCCCGAGGCAGCTGTGTTTGCCGTCCACGGCGGTGCGCTCGACGAGATCTATCGTGGCCGCATCGACGATCGTTATCTGTCGATCGGTCAGGAACGTCCGCAGCCGAGTCATCACGATCTTGAGGCGGCTCTTGATGCGGCACTAGCCGGCCAGGCTGTTCCGCATGCTGCCGGTCCCCCGGTGGGCTGTTCCGTGGTATTTCTCGGTCAATGAGGTTTCATCGAGCCATCGCTGCTGTGCCTGCGCTTCTTGCATTGATTGTGCTGAGCTGCGATTGGGGCTGGACGCCGAGGCTTAAGGTGCGCGCTGCGACAGGGGCGGTGACAAGGGCCGTGACGACGCAGGAGCCAGTTGCTGCGCGACAGAAGGACGCGGCGGGCGATCGGACGCTCACATGGAGCCACGACATTGCGGGAATTCTGTATAAGAACTGCGCCACATGCCATCATCCGGGCGGCGCCGGGCCGTTCAGCCTGCTAACCTACGCCGACGCGCGGCGCTGGGGACCGCAGCTTGTAGCGGTGACCCAATCGCGTTTCATGCCGCCTTGGCTGCCGGAACCCGGCTATGGGAATTTTGCCGATGTGCGGCGGTTGGGCGATCGCGATCGGGCTCTCATCAAGCAATGGGTCGCCGAGATGATGCCTGAGGGAGATGCGGCCGCTGCACCTGCTGCACCTCACTTTGAAGGCAGCTGGGTCCTGGGCAAGCCAGACATCGTCTTGAAATTCCCGCGGTCGTTTACGGTGTCAGCCGGAGGAACCGATGTTTTCTGGAATTTCATTCTGCCTTATCCATTGGCTCAGACCCATTCCATCCGTGGGATGGAGATTCGACCGGGGTCGCCACAAGTGGTGCACCATGCCAACATCGCCATCGACCGTTTGGCGAGCATGAGGCGCAAACTGGGCGACCGCTGGCAGGATGGAGTCGGCGGAATGGATCTGTACATCGATGCCGGCAACAGCTTCGATCCCGACAGCCATTTTCTTTTTTGGAAGCCGGATACTCCGGCGCTGATTGAACCGGAGGATATGCCCTGGCGGCTCGATCCGGGCAACGATCTGATCCTGAACATGCACCTGAAACCGTCGGGAAAGCCAGAGACGATGGATGGCGAGGTTGGGCTTTACTTTGCGTCCAAGCCCGCGACCAAACAGCCGATACTGGTGTCGCTGGACCGCGACGATGCACTGGATATTCCCGCTGGCGATGCCCATTTTGTGGTCGAAGATTCTCTGATGCTGCCGGTGGATGTCGAGGCCCTTGGCGTCTATCCGCACGCACATTATCTGGGGCACGATCTCGAAGGTTGGGCCATTTTGCCGTCAGGCGAGAAGAAATGGCTGGTATGGATCCGCAACTGGGACATCGATCGCCAGTCGATTTATCGCTATGAGGAACCGGTGTTTCTGCCCAGGGGCACGGTGTTGTACATGCGCTACACGTACGACAACTCGGAAGCGAACCCGCACAATCCGCATGTCCCGCCTGTGCGGGTACGCGCAGGAAACCGGTCGGAGGATGAGATGGCGCATCTGTGGGTGCAACTGCTGCCAGTTCATGTAGCGGGAAACGGGCCCGATCCGCGCCTGCAGATTGAAGAGGCGTGGATGCGGGATCGGCTGCGCAAGACCCCCAACGATGCGATCTGTCTCTACAACCTTGCGGCTGCCCTGGCAGGTGAAAAGAAATATGTTGAAGCGTCTGTCGATTTCGAGGAATTGCTCAAGCAAAGTCCACGAGACGAGCGTACGCTCACGGCACTTGGCGCAGCGCAGGACGGTGAGGGGGACTGGCAGGCGGCCATCGATACGTTTCGTCACGCGCTCGCGTGGGATGCTCCGGCGTGCGATGCGCGGTTCGATCTTGCCGAGGTTGAGTTGCGCCACGATCAGGCAGCGGCGGCCGAAGCCGATTTTCGGACTGCCCTTTCCGAATGCCACGAGAACGCCGAGACCCACGCAGGACTGGGCGCAGCGTTGCAGGCGCAGAGCCAACCTTCTGCAGCCGAAGCCGAGTTCCGCAAGAGTCTGGAGCTCGCTCCGGACAACCTGACGTCGCTGTTCGGCTTGGCCCAGATAAAGATGGATGCCGGCGAGAACGATGCGGCGATTGAATTACTCCACGAGGCGACCGATGCCGATCCGGGATCGGCCGATGCGCACATGCAATTGGCTCGTGCCTACGGACAGAAGGGCGACCTGCAAAACGCCCTTGCTGAGCTGCGCGCAGCGGAACGGTTGAGGCCAGAGGACGCTGCGATACATTCGGCGCTTTCGCAGGTGCTGGCCGGCCAGGGAAATCTTCAGGACGCGACCGAAGAACAGCGCGCCGCGCTGAAGCTGGCGGAGAACGATCCCGATGGATGGAACAATCTCGGTGCACTCGAAGCCAGGAGCGGCCGGTTGGCAGCGGCCCGCGTGGACTTTGAGCACGCGCTGCAGCTTGATCCGGCCAACGCTGAGGCGAAGGCGAACCTCGCGCGGCTGGCGGCGCAGACCGCGAAGCCGAACTAAGCGCGGGGCCTGGAAAGGCCATCAGGGCACCTGCCGGGCCCGCACGGCGAATCGGCGGCGGCGCATCTTATAGACAAAATTCACTGCTGGTCACAAAGTCTCAAAAGGCTCTTGACCCGTGATAGTCGGATGTCTACCATCGCATTCCATCGAGGGTCGAGCGTCTTCCATGACGAAACAGCAGCAGCAACGCGCGAATCTTCTGCAGGGTACGCTGGACATGCTTGTACTGCGAACCCTTCTCTATGGGCCGGCGCATGGGCACCAGATTGGCAAGCACATCCAGCGGACTACGAACGATTTTCTGCAGATGCAGCATGGGTCGTTGTATCCGGCCTTGCACCGTCTGGAGCGGCGTGGATGGGTCAGCTCCAAGTGGGAGACAGCTCCGGATCGCAATCGGGAGTTCAAGTACTACCGGCTAACGGAGAAGGGCAAGAAGCAGCTTGTCGCCGAAGAGTCGCAGTGGAAGCAGATGGCCGAAGCTGTGGCGCGCGTGATGTGGCCTGCGGCGGAGGAGAGCTGAGATGCGCTGGTGGCAGATCGAGAAACGAAATGCGGATCTGGAGCGGGAACTGGAGTCCGACCTTGCGCAGGAAGAAGAAGAGCAACGCGAAAACGGAATGTCGGCAGAGGAAGCCCGCTATGCCGCCAAGCGAGTTTTCGGGAACACTGCGCTGATTCGCGAGCAGACGCACGAAGCGTGGGGGTGGGCGATGTTCGAGCGCTTTTGGCAGGATGTACGCTATGCGGCTCGTCAGTTGCGGAGGTCGCCGGGATTCAGCGCTGTCGCCGTGGCAACGCTGGCGTTGGGCATCGGCGCAACGACGGCGATTTTCACGCTTGTGTATGACGTGATGCTTCGCCCGCTGCCGTTTGCGCAGGCGGATCGGCTGGTGACGATCGAGGAGAAGATTGCGGAATGGAGCAATATTTATCCGACGTTGCCGGTCAGCGCGAATCACTTCACGTTCTGGCAACAGCACAATCGCAGCTTCGATTCGATCGCGGTGATGCGGCAGGACTCTGCGCCGCTCGGGGCGAGTGGACATCCGTTGCAGGTAGGCGTGTTGGCGGCGACTCCCGGAATCTTTTCCGTGCTTCAGGTGGAGCCAAACTTGGGCCGAGCCTTCAACGCCAGTGAAGGTCAGGAAGGACAGGATCGCGTCGTGGTGCTCATGTACGACTTGTGGCGCGAGCAGTTCGGCAGCGATCCGGGCATCGAGGGCAAGTCGATTCGGCTGGATGGCTTTCCATACACCGTGGTTGGGGTGATGCCGCAGTCGTTTCACATGCCCTCCCTGCAAACGATGGCTACGATTGGCAACACCAATCGTCCGCTGCCCGTAGGCGTGCTGGAACCGTTGGCCTTCTCCAAGGACGTGCTGGCCGAAGACATGGGCGACTTGAATTACTTTGGCCTCGGGCGGCTGCGAGCGGGAGTTTCGGTCGCGGCGGCGAAGGCCGAGCTCGACGCGCTGCAGCACACGATCAGCGACCATCTCGCTGCCGATGAGAAGGCGACGCTTTCGACGGCGCTGACTCCCTTCCAGGAACAACTGGTAGGGAACAACCGGAAGCCGTTGATGATCCTTCTTGTGGCGGTGGCAGGTCTGCTGCTGGTGGGATGCGTGAATGTCGCGAACCTGCTGCTTGCGCGCGCGGTCGGGCAGAAGCACCAGATGGCAGTGGCGTCGGCGCTGGGGGCAAGACGCGCGGCGTTGGTGCGTATGGCGCTGCGCGAAACTGCTGTGCTAGCGGTTGCCGGGGGCGGGCTGGGGGTTTTGCTTGCTGCGGGTGTCGTTCCTGCGATGCAGCAGTACCTTCCGGCGTCGCTCGACTTTCGCGGCCCTCTGCATCTGGATTGGGCCGGGGCAGGATGTGCGCTACTGTTGGCCTTACTGGCAACATTGCTAGCGGGAGCAGCGCCTGCCTTTATGGTTTCGAGCACAGCGCCCAACGAAGTTCTGCACACGGAGTCGCGGCTAGCGAGTGAATCGCGGGGGAGCCGACGAGCGCGGCGTGTTCTGGTGGGGATCGAAGTCGCGATCAGCGTTGCGTTGGTCTTGATGAGCGGGTTGCTGACCACGAGTTTGATGAAGCTGATGGCTGTCGACCGCGGATTCACGACGGAGCGTACCCTGACAGCCATGATCGATTTGCCGACGGAGTCGTACCCCGATACGCAACATCGCTCGGCGTTCTACCGAGATGTTCTGGGGCGCATGGAACGCCTGCCGGGTGTGGAGCACGCAGCCATCACGAGCGTGCTGCCACTGACCGGAGATAGCTGGGGCGACATGGCTCGTGCCGCGGGAGACACGCGGCCGGTCACGCAGTTGCCGCTGGAGAGCTTTCGCTGGGTGAGCCCTGAATACTTCGCGACGATCCATTTGCAGCTTCTGTCAGGGCGGTTTTTCAGCGAAAGCGACTGGGGCAGAAATGTCGCGTTGATCTCAGAGAAGACGGCGAAGACGCTATGGCCAGGGAAAGATCCGATTGGGCAGCAGTTCAGCCGCGGCGACCCCAAGGAGGAGAAGCCGTTCACGGTGGTCGGCGTGGTCGCGGATGCAAGGACCATATCTCTGGCGAAGCCCGATCCGATGATGGTTTATGTGCCGTACTGGTACCGTTGTCAGTTCGTAGCCGGGCTGGTGGTGCGAACGCATCAGGATCCTTCCGCGATGGCGAATGCGATTCGACAGACAATCTGGAGCGTCGATCGCAGCGTGCCGGTGCCCGCGATGCGCACACTGGGCGGTGTGGTCGCGGACTCGGTGGCCAACCAGCGCTTTGAGATGGACCTGTTGCTGCTGTTCGCGGTGAGCGCGCTGTTTCTCGCGGGGCTTGGGATCTACGGGGTGATCACGTATTCGGTCGTGCAGCGATATCGCGAGATTGGATTACGGATTGCGCTGGGAGCGCAGCGCGCGAGTGTGTATCGGCTGGTGCTGCGCGATGGGCTGCTTCCAGTTGTTGCGGGTGCAGCTGCGGGTGTTGCGCTGGCGTTCGGCATGGCGCGCCTGGTGAGCAGTCTGCTCTTCCAGGTGAGCCCGTACGATCCGGCGCTGGCGGCCGGAGCGGTGTGCGTGCTGCTGGCGGTTGGAATCACCGGCTGCCTGTTGCCCGCGCGACGAGCAGCATCGGTGGAGCCGATGAGGGCGTTGCGGACGGAGTAGGAGACGCTCGTTGGTCCTGCCGGACTTCGGTCCTAGGACGATCCGGAACGCGAAGGCTTCTCACGATCACTCTCCTGGAAGACGCGGAAGTGGTATTCTGGCGCGTCCTTTCTTAGGACGAGGAGAACGACGTGAGACGAGGCATCCTGATGGCGATCGGCGCGATGGCGCTCATGGTTGGATGTGGAGACCAGGGAAGCAAAGCGCCCGGCATTCCTACTGAGCCCAAATGGAAGGGACCTGCCTACCGTATCTCCTTTGACACGCAGGCACCCAAACCCAACCCGGCAGGCGTAGCGCTGCCGTCCATCAAGTTTACGGCGAATCCCGATGCGCTGGAGAGAAGAGCGAGCCTGATCGTGCGTTTCGACTCTTCAGGAGTGAAGAAAGACACTCCGGTCACGGACCAGATGATCATGGCGCCGGTCGATATCTCCGGCGCGGAGGGGACGCTGCCCGGGGACTACCTGAATTTAGCCGACAAGGGGCTCGCGCAGCTGCTCGGGGCGTATTGCATGAAGGGGAAGGTGAAGGTGACTGTGGTGCTGGTGCGGTCGTCGATTAGCCCACAGGCGGGCGATGCGGAGATCGGCGCGAAGCGTTTGTCCGACTGGTTGCCGACCGAGGTGGTGTTCAAGAACCCGCATCCGAAGTGCTAAGACATTGCCAGGGGACGCGACGGGACAGGTGCCAGCGCTCCCGCTTTCGTCTTTCAGGAAGCTTCACGAATGGGCTCGCTTTTTGGGGTTGCGAAGCTTCTCAGCAGACTTCAGCTACTGGACAAGCAAAATCGGCGCATGCCAGAAGGCCGCTTTTTGCGTCGAGGGATCGAGGATCGTGACCTGGCAGTCGTACTCACCGCGCG
>CAZPEZ010000140.1:0-9369 GCA_964585715.1 uncultured Occallatibacter sp. | reverse complement strand
TCGCACTCCATCGATAACATCTCGTTCTTTGCCAATTCGCAGGGCGATACGGGCATCGGTGGCGGCGGTCTGATCTGCGACGATATCCGTCCTCGCGAGTGCCGTGCCAGCTCGGATTTTGATTTGCGGCACATTGTCTCCGCGGATGCCAGCTACGAGCTGCCGTTCGGCACGGGCAAGATGCTCTTCAGCACGGTTCCGTACTGGACAAATGAGGTCATCGGAGGTTGGAGCGTCAGCGGCATCATGGACTGGCATACGGGGTATCCGTGGCAAACGGCTTCCAACGCCTTCGTCGCCAGTTACTCCAACGATGCTCCTGCGATCCTTGTGGGCAACGCGGCATTGGCCAGGAACAAGCTGACGAAACTGCCGGGAGGCGGCGTTAGCGACTTCGCGAATGCGGCGGTGGCTGCAGCACAATACGGGGGGCCTGTCGGCTTCCAGATTGGAAACCGTAACGACCAGCGCGGGCCCGGTTTCTTCAACACGGACCTTGGCCTCGGCAAGACCTTCCCCGTCTATGGGGACCGAGTCAATCTGAGGTTCCGGGCCGACGCGTTCAACGCGCTCAACCATCCGAACTTCCAGATTCCTACAGAGAATGTCTTCAACGGGTATGACAGTGAGGACATCCTGCAAAGGGGCGGGTTCGGCCAGATTGCCTACACTGTGGTTCCTTCTGGAAACGGGAACAACGGAGCTCGCGTGCTGCAGCTTGCGCTGCGGTTGGAGTTCTAAGCGAGGCTTGAACGGTAACAACGAGGGACTGCTTCGGCGGTCCCTCTTCTTCTTGCGCGGAAGATGGAGCATGGGTTGAGGCTGCTGGAGTGCGGCGTGCTTTGGGTAGGGCCCCGCAAGACTCCGCTTGCGCGCTCAGGATTTCGTGGTGCGTTTCCGGGGTCTCGGTGTTTGGGCCGATTTTGCGGTGAGGGCTGCTGTAGTCTTTGCGGTGGACTTCTTCTTCGCCAGGGGAGCGGCCTTCGCCGCTTTGGCAGGAACGGTCTTGCCGCGGGCGGCGCGGGTTTTGGCGGTGAGAGCTGCTTTGAGTTCCTCGTCGAATTCGGCAGGTGTGAGCGGACGCGCGGATTTTCGTAGGCGCTCGATGTCGTAGAAGGCACGTTTTTCTGCGAGGAAGACGTGGACGACGAAGTCGACGTAGTCGAGCAGGACCCAGTCGCCCTGGCGGCGGCCTTCGACGGATGTGGCGTAGACGCCGTGGTCGCGTTTGAGCGTGAACTCGATTTCGTCGGCGATGGTCTGAGCCTGGCGATCGTTGCGGGCCGAGGTGATCAGGAAGAAATCGGCGAGGCCGGAGTCGATTGGATCCAGTTCGAGGATGCGAGTGTCTTCGCCTTTTTTGTCTTCACAAACTTTTGCTGCGGCTTGGACGAGGATGCGTGTCTGCTCGTGCGCCTTGGGGGTGGTCATGCGTCGAATAGGGTCTCCAATGGAGATGGTAGCAGCGAACAGTTCACAGCGCGGTCGAATGATGTACCGCTGTGAGAACTACGAACTGTGCACAGCCTTACCGGTAGAGGTTGTGGGCGGCGATGTAGTCAAAGACGGGATCGGGGAGGTCGCTGTGGTGGCCTTCGCCGGCGGGGATGCGGACGGACTCGCTGTGAACTTCTTCGCGAATGGCGGTTGCGCTGATGTCGATGTGGAGGCCGGGCAGAAGGTAGAATGGGGCTCTATCGCCTGCACTGTTGCGGAGGGTGCAGGTCTGGAGTTCAATGCACTCGGCAGCAGGGATGGCGACGCACTCCTGCGCCAGGGAGAGGCCGTCGGGAAGAACGGCTGCGAGGTCGGCGAAGAGTTGGCCGGGACGCGAAGCGACGATGAGCGGCGCGGCGAAGGGAATCTCAGCGCCGCGATGCCACTTGCGCAAGGCGAGAAAAGAGTCGGCACCCATGAGGCAGAAGAGCGCGGATTGGGCGGGGAGTTCTTGCTTGAGCGCGAGCAGCGTGTCGATGGTGTAGTTGGGGACGCCGGCGGGATTGGGTGCGTCGGCGAGGGAGATGGAGAATGCGGGATCGCCCGCGATGGCGAGGCGGGTCATGGCGACGCGATCGTGGAAGGGAGCCGTGGAGCCGGCGGGTTTGAGCGGTTGAGCGCCTACGGGTGCGAAGAGAACAGAGTCGAGATGGAGTGCGGCTTTGGCCGCGCGCGCGATGGCGAGATGACCGCGATGGGGCGGGTCAAAACTCCCTCCAAAGAAGGCGATGCGCGGAGGTTGGGCGGCGGAAGCGGACATGGGGACATTCTAGAAGACAGAGACCAGGGACTAGGGAGCGCCTATTCGGTCTGGAGGGCGTCCATGGGTGACGTTTTAGAATGCACGGAGGTCTCAGTCTCATGCGCTTTTTGATTGCTGTTTTCGCGCTGGCGGGAGTTGTTGTCTCGGCACTGGCGCTTCGGGTTCACTACTCGACCGATACGCAACCGTGCTCAGTGAATGAGCGGTGGGATTGCGGCAATGTGAATCACAGCTCGTTTGCCGAGGTGGAGCATGTGCCAGTGGCGGCGATTGGGATGGCGGGTTACCTCGTGCTGGGGGTTCTGGGGTGGTTCAGGCGCCGGTTTCTTTTTCTGCTGGTTTCGTTGGTGGGGTTGGGTTTTGCGCTGCGGCTGACTTTCCTCGAAGAGTACGTGCTGCAGGTGTGGTGTTTCTACTGCGTAATTTCGCAGGCGATCATCGCGGCGATCGCTTTGTTGAGTCTGGTGTGGTTCTCGGTGGAGTATTTGCGGTTGAGCCGAATCGGCGCGGTCGGTTGAGGCATGACCGCAGATACTTCGACCCACGATTCGCTAAGGCCATGACCTTTCAAAAACAGCCAGGGCAGAATTTAAGTGGTAGGCTTGGTCGATTTAGTCGCTTCATGCACGGAAGTTACAACTTGATAGACGCCGATCTCGCTCTTGTGGGAATCCATACCGTACTGGTAGAGGCTGTAGGCGGGGGGCTGAAAATGCCGCTCGGCAGTGTAGGGTCCCGCGAACTTATCCCCCAGGAGATCGTTGCGAACGAAGAAGGCGTTGGCTCCGGCGAGCCCACAGCCGACGAGGCTGTAACCTTTGGCAGTGCCGAGTTGTTCGAGTGCCGAGAGACTGGCACCGAAGAAGCTTTTGCCTCCCCAACGGCGTTCGGGGTGGTAAGGGACCACGAGGGCAGCAGGGGGGCGGATCGCGGCGTTGTATTCGATCACGACGACGCGCGGCCGGATGCATTCGATGGCACCCCACACCCAATAGTCGTTCATATCGATATCGATGCTGAGTAAGTCGACCTCTTTGGGTTCCTGAGCCAACAGATCATTGATATTCTCGCGCGTGATGGATGCGTGTTTTAGGCGCAGTGTACCACCCTTGAGATAGGCCTCACACGGTTTGGCGAGGCCTTGGAGCAGTTGCAGGTCGCCGTCCATCCACAGACCGGACCAGCCCTGCATGAGGAGATAGACGGTATTGTTTTCGACTCCGCTGCCGCAGCCAAATTCAACGAAGGTCGCCTGACCGATGCCGATGCGGCGGAAGATCTCCTGGATGATGCCGTCTTCATCGGTTTGCGAATAGGCTTTGAAACCGTACCTGAGCAGCGATTTCGGCTCCTGATGCCGTGGTTCCGCCAGCAGGGATGCGATGCGCATCGTCGAGAGCACGTTCCGGTGGGCTCTCATCTCCACAAGCAATTCGGCTCCGGCGTTGACCAGAAACTGTTCGCTCACGCTCAAGACGATGAACTCCTCTTCAGTTTTTTGGGGCTATCCCGGCAGTCATGCTACAGGAGCGAGACGCAAGTTCTTCGACTTTTTACCGTTTTTGCATCCCACATGACAACGACTGTGCGGCAGTGGAGAAGCGATGCGCTGATAAACTTTGAGGGAACGCACATGTTGAAGCAGATATACGCGCGATGGATGTATGCGTGGGAGACCAAGCTCACGACGCGCGACGAAAACCGTGTGGTGCGGCCGCTCGAGTGGGGATTCGAGTGGATCGAGCCGTTTCTGGAGGCACATGGATTAGCGGCGGCCGTTCCGAGGCCGGAGGCGCTGCGGGATGAGGCAGCGGCCGAGGGCGCGATGGTGCGGATCAACGAGGCGCTGATCCGGCACAGCGAGGATTTTTTCGGATACGAGCGGCCGGCCGATTTTCGGTTGGAAGAACGCTATCCGATGCTGTTTCCGACGAATGTGCGGCCGGAGACACTGGCGCAGGATGCGGAGCTGCGCGAACTGGCTGAAGCAGGAAAGATGGAGAAGGCGCAGTTTCTGCGTTTCACCTCGCCAGAGCGAACGCCGTATCCCGAGAACGATATGGTGAATGCGCGCTGGTTTTCTGCGCCTGCGCACAAAGACCCGAAGCGTCCGAAGCAGGCGATCGTGGTGCTGCCGCAGTGGAATGCGGATGCGTTCGGCCATAATGCGCTGTGCCAGATCTTCAACAAGTTTGGTGTGTCGGCGCTGCGGTTGTCGAAGCCGTATCACGATATTCGGCGGCCGAGCGAACTGGAGCGGTCGGACTACGCGGTGAGCGCGAATGTCGGGCGGACGATTTCGGCATGCCGGCAGGCGGTGGTAGATATTCGCTGCTGCATCGATTGGCTGGAGGAGCAGGGCTACGAACACTTCGGCGTGCTGGGGACGAGCCTGGGATCGTGCTACGCATTTCTGGCGAGCGCACACGACAAGCGAATCCGGGTGAATGCCTTCAACCATGCGTCGACGGCATTCGGCGATGTGGTGTGGGCGGGGCAGAGCACGCGGCACGTCAAGCAAGCGCTAGCCGAGGCGGGACTGACGCAGGATCGTATTCGTGCGTTGTGGGGGGCGGTGAGCCCGGTGAGCTATTACGAGAAGTTTGCAGGAGCGGCGGCGGGCGGACCACAGAAGAGGGTGCTGCTGGTCTATGCGGACTACGATCTAACGTTTCCGCGGGAGTATTCGTTGCAGGTCGTGGAGGCGTTCAGACGGTATGGCGTGCGCTTCACGCCGCGCGTACTGCCCTGCGGACACTACACGACGGGTGAGACGCCGTATAAGTACATCGACGGATGGTATCTAGGGTCGTTCGTGTGGAAGGCGTTCAAAGAGCTGCGCGAAGAGAAGGCCAGGGGCGATACGGGCTCCGCGGTGAGTACAGCGGAGAAGGTGGAAGAAGAAGTCGGGGCGCGGTGAACGGTGCGCTTTCGGGCACGGTTCGCAGTTTTCAGTTCTCGATTAGCGTCAGTGAGCGATGGGCTGATCGCAGAGCAGGCGGTAGGCCTCGTTGATGGAGGTCATGCGGTCGGTGGCGATGCGCTGCTCCTGTTCGCTTGAGTGTTCGAGGCGGTCGGGATGATAGCGCCGGACCAATTGTCGGTAGGCCGATTTGACCTGTTGGCGGGTGCTGGTGGCGGCGACGCCCAGCAAGCGGCAGGCGTCTTCGGGTGTGAGGGGCAAGCCGGGAGCAGGAGTGCTGCGGATCTCGTCGTGCGGCATTGCCTGCGGTGATGCGGCGTCGTGCGATGACGTGTGAGGAGCCTGGCTGGCGCCGTAGGCATCTTTCCAAGCGGCGGAGAAGCCTGTCGGTGTGGAGGGGAAGTCTGATGCGTCGTAAACGAAGATCAAAGGCACGGTAAAGTCGAAGGACCGGTCGGTGGGCGGGTTGAAGCCCGTGTGCGCTGCGTTCTGGTGGCGCGTCTGGAAGTTGTGTGTCGCGGTGTCGATGCCGAGGGTCCAGGTTTCGACAAAGAAGAGCGGATCGGGCTCGGCTTGCGTACCGAGCAGATCGTG
The DNA here is from genome assembly GCA_964585715.1 of uncultured Occallatibacter sp. Taxonomy (GTDB): domain Bacteria; phylum Acidobacteriota; class Terriglobia; order Terriglobales; family Acidobacteriaceae; genus Telmatobacter. Next base: position 3,592 of record CAZPEZ010000140.1, on the reverse strand, counting down.
CATCAGGTCAAGAAGGGCCGCCGAGTCTTCCGGACTGGTCCAAGGAGAAGCCTGCGAAGAGCTGTGCGCGGAGGCGGCTCGCTGAGCCATGTGAGGAGCATCGTGATTGACCGGATAACGTTCCACCTCTCACCTCGCCTGCACTGTGTCTATCGGCAAGTGGCGGAAAACTTTCTATAGGGGCCGAAGGGCGAGATACCATCGCCGAGCCGTGGGGCAGGCTGGGCCGATGGCAAACGGTTTGCGGGCGAGAGCTTGCCTGTCCTGCGAATTTCAGGGATCATGCGGAGACGGAGGTCCCCATGGCATCTGTGCCTGAGAGGAAGCGGTGGCGATCGGCAGCAGTAGTGGTTTCGCTCGTGGTGCACAGCATTGTGTTTGCGTTTGTACTGTGGCTGGGGACGCGGATCAAGCTGGTGCACGTGCCTTCGGAACTGGACAACGCGGTAGCCATGCTGGAGCAGGCAGGCGGGCCACATGCGGTGAGGCTCGTGCTGCCGAAGATGGCGGATGTGGGACAAGTGCCGAAGATCGCGCCAGAGGACAACCGCACGAAGGCGATGACGCCGAGCCCTGCAAAGCCGAAGAAGGCTTTGGGCGGCGCTCCGATGACGGCGCACGACGGCAACGGCACGGGCACAGCGGCTGCAGGCAATGGGGCCGATGCCGAAAATGCGACGCCGTCGTTTCCGGTGTACTCGCCGCGACCGGCGGTGACGGATCGAATGCTTCTGCCAGCGACGGAACAGAAGATCGTGGTGGATGTGGATGTGGACGAGTTGGGCGCGGTAGTTCGCGAGGTGCTGGTGAAGGGGCTAGGGAACAAGCTGGACCAGATTGTTCTGGACACGGTGAAGACGTGGCGCTTTCAGCCGGCGACAAAGGATGGAAAGCCTGTGCCAACGGAAGCGGAGTTGATCTTTCCGTTTGGGCCGGGGACGCCGATCAGCGTGTCTTGATGCGCGAGGTTTCCTGGGCCACGGCCGCGGGTTCTCAGTGAGGCGAGGCCGTAGCGGTGCGATCGAGGACGTCGAGGATGTAGGCACCGGCTCCGTAGCCGACCATGGGACGCGCGCCGGTTGGATCGCCGATTTGGCCGGGAAAGAGATCGCAGGGCATAGCGACGTACATTTCAGGAACAATGTTGTGGTCGACAGCGGCTTTGCCCGTGATGCGATCAAGGATGGCGGCTGCGTCCTGGGATCGGTCGAGGCGTCGCAGTGTTTCCGCGAGTGCAATGTCGACGAAGAGGAACTCCTGGCGCTCGTACCAATACTCGAAGATAGCGGGATCGGTGTAGGTGCTGCGCACGCGGCGATAGCCTCCGGATGCGACCTTGAGCAGTTCCATGCGCTGGACGGTGTCGCGGACGAGGACTTGGTCGGGGACGAGGCCGAAGTTGAGGATGGGCAGAAGAGCGCCGTCGATGTCGTTCTTGATGCCGTCTTCGAGTGTGCCGTGCAGATGGCCGTCGCGGATGAATGCGGCGTTGAAGCCTTTCTGGAGTAGAAAGACCTTTTCGAGGAGAGCCTTGTGGGTTACGGTGTCGCCGGCGCGCTGTGCGATTTCGGCGAAGCTCTGCAGGCCGACGATGGCCATGGCGGTGGAGAAGGCGAAGTGCTTTTCGTCTTTTTGGCGCTCCTCCCAGATGGAGGTATCGGCGGCAACGATGGAGCCGGTGCGATAGGGTTCCAGGTTGGTGAGAAGAGGCTTGGCGATGAAGTCGCGCGCAGATTCGTAGAGCGGGCCGCGATACGTCGGGGCGCGGAGTAGAGCGGGATCGTTGTATTGCTGGAGGTATGCGCCGAGGGCCCAGAGGACTTCGCCCCAGTCGTCGTATTCGATGTTGGTGCTGCCTTCCATGGTGAAGAAGGGCTCTTCGGAGCCATCACCGAAATAACGAACCACAGACACCTGGTAGTCGGCGTTGGCCGTTTGTGCGCGCATTTTGCCGGTGGGCTGTGCATTGAAGTACGCGAGCAAGGCGGCGCGAGCTTCGGCGCGGTGACCCATGCGTGCGAAGGCGACTGTTGCCCAGGCCATGTCGCGGACCCAGGGTGTGAACCACACGCCATCGGGCAGGCTGGCGACGATGAGGCCGTTGCCGTTGTGATTGGGCCGGTGGGGCTCGCGGTTCTGCGCGATGCGGAGCATGACTTCACATTGACGCCAGAGATGACGCTCTTTGTCTGCGGTGAGGACGGGCGGAATGGGAACCCGCCATTGATCGAGCTGAGCGATCTCGCACTTAACGAGGGCGCGGGGTGTAAAGGAGCCGCGCCACTGAAGGAAAGCGCGGACGGTGGCGGCGAGATCGGCGTCGCTTTCGAGAGCGATGAGTGCCCAGGTGTTGCTGCCAGCGAGGAGTTGTTGCGGGCCGGGTGAACGCGCAAGATGGCTTGGCGCGAGCGGAATGAGGAGGAGCGATTCGTCGATGCCGTCGAAGTGGAGAAGGTCGACGTTAACGCAGGCGATGTGGATGGTGCGGCGGGTGCGGATGGGGTGATTCCATGCGACAGACCATGCGCCGGATTGCATGGATGCGGGCTCCCAGCGGAGGATCAGAGCCGAATGAGACAAGCCGAAGGGCATGAAGACGAAGCCTTCGCCGCTGCTGGTGCGCAGATGGATGACGTGGGAGTCCTGCTCGTAGGTGGCGGTCGGGTTGAGGGCAGAGGAATCGTGCCACTGCAGGGATTTGAGGAAGTTGGGCGTTTCGATGCCTTCGCTGAGCGGATTCGTGGGATCGGGCCGCATGAAGCTGTAGGGATGCGAGTACAGCTTTGTGACCGCTGCCGTGTTGGGATCGACGACGGCGAAGCCGAAGCCGTTGCCGGTGACGAGATTGGTTGCCGCGGCGGGGATGGTGAGTGCGGTGACGCAGGAGAGCACAGCGAGCAGGCGGGCGAGCCTCATGAGCAGACAGTTTCGGCGTTGCGGGCGGGTTGCGCAAGCAGACCCTTCTGAGAGGCAACCGCAGGTCCTTCGCCCCGCTTACCCCAATCGCACCGAGGCGCGATCAGGGCCCCAAGCGCCCGGGTTCTCAGGGTGACACTGCCTTGGGGACATGAAAAGGAGAGGACGACAGGGGGCTTGTTGATTGGCGTCGCTTGTTTAGATCCGTCCTTTCCCTGGTCCCAGAAGCGGGACCTGGGGCACCCATGTCTTGGGTGAGCGACGCCGCGAAGCAGAAAACGCGCGAATGAGGTCAGGGGTTGGCGGGGAGCTGCAAGCGGAGGAGTTTGGCGGGGTCGAGGTAGGCGCCCTGCCAGCGGACGGCCCAGTGGAGGTGGGGGCCGGTAACGCGGCCCGTGGCACCGCTCAGACCGAGTGGGGTCCCCGCCGCAACGGGTTGCCCTTCGTGGACGTCGATACGGCTGAAGTGCATCGATACCGTATAGAGGCCGAGCCCGTGATCGATGACGACGCAGTTGCCCTCGTAGTAGAGCGGGCGCGCGAGAACGACGGTGCCGCTATTCGCTGCCCTGACCACGGTGCCAATGGGGGCACGGAAATCCATGCCCTTGTGAATGCTGGCGAGCTTGCCGTTGAAGGTGCGGCGGGTGCCGAAGCTGTCGGTGGGTGGAGCGTG
>CAZPEZ010000139.1:0-9487 GCA_964585715.1 uncultured Occallatibacter sp. | reverse complement strand
GACCCCTCGCACCCCAAGCGAGTGCTCTACCAGGCTGAGCCACGTCCCGACACAGTCAAGCCGGCTCGGAGGAGCCGGCCTTTGGGGTCTCACTCAAGTTTACACCAGCCACGCACGCGACGATCTCACGCTCTCCCTGACGAAAACCTATGCCCTCTTCCACTCCCGCAACGCCCGGCGCGCCGCATGTACCCCGCACATCCCATGAACTCCCCCGCCGGGTGGTGTCGACGACGAACACAAATACACGCCTGCCGTTCCCGTCGCATATCCGGGCCGAAACACAAACTGCCCCATCGTCATCGCTCCGCCGCTGATGTCCCCGCCCATCAAGTTCGCATCCATCGCCTCCAGTGCCGCTGGCGACAAAACTCTCCGCTCCAGCACACAGTCTTTGAACCCCGGCGCAAACCGCTCGATCTGCGCCTCGACCCGCTCCGTCATGTCGACAGTCGACCCGTTGGGCACATGACAATACGCCCACAGAACATGCTTGCTCTCCGGTGCGCGCGACGAGTCATAGAGGGACGGCTGCGCCACCAGAACAAACGGCCTCTCGGCGCACCGCCCGCGCGCGACCGCATCCTCGGCCGCAGCAAGCTCCTCAAACGTGCCTCCCAGATGCACCGTGATGGCCCGCAGGCAATCATGCGCTTTCCACGGAACAGGCTGCGAGAGCGCATAGTCGATCTTGAAGGCCCCCGGACCCAGCACAAACTTCTGTGCGGTTCGCCAAAACCCCTCATTCACATGCTCGCGCGCAATCGCCATCAACGCCCGTGGCGTCGTATCGAACAGCGTCAGCCTCTTCTCTCCGTCCAGTTCTCTCCACGCCGCCGCATCGATCCGCTGCGACGTATTCACCTTCCCGCCCAGGCTTTCGAGATGCGCAATCAGCGCTCTCGTAATCGCGCCCGAACCGCCACGCGGCACCGGCCATCCCACCGCATGAGCCGCAGCGCCAAGTGCTAACCCGACCGCTGCACTCAGCGGCTGGTCGAAGCTCAGAAACGAATGCCCCGCCAATCCCGCAAACAACGCCCGCGCACGCACGCCCTCGAACTCATTGCGCGCAATCCAACGCGCCGGCTGGATCGCGCTCATCCCGAACCGCGCCATGCGCAGCGGATGCCCTGGCACGCGCAATACCGGCCCTAGCGCATCTTCCGCAAACTCGTCCCAATACTCCACCAGCGGATCGAGCAGCGCACGCCATCGCCTCCCATCCATCCCCAGCACCCGATCGACGGTGCGTAGATCGCGCTCCAGCACCACCGCCGTCCCGTCGTCCAGAGGATGCGCCAGCGGCGCCTCCCCATGCACCCACTCCAGTCCGTACTTTTCCAGCGGCAGGGAATTGAAGAACGGCGACCCTACCGCCATCGGATGTATCGCCGATCCAAAATCGTGCAGAAAGCCCGGCTGCGTCAGCGGCAGCGTTCGCGCAGCTCCGCCCGGCTCCGCCTCCGCCTCGTACACATCGACACCCAACCCCGCCTGCGCCAGGGTGATCGCTGCTGCCAGCCCGTTCGGTCCCGACCCAACCACGATCGCGCGCCGTTCGCTCATGCGCTCATCCTACTCTCCAGCTATTCACGCTGCGTTTGCGGGGTAGGCCGAGCGAAAGTCTGCCCTGAGCAAAATCGAAGGGGATCTGCTTCTATCGTCTTCCTCAATCGAACAATCCTTCAATCGTGCGTTCCCAAATCCGCAGGCCACTCCACCACCGCGAACCGTCCATCCTCCGCCCGCGTCAACTCCGGCGCATACAACCCAAGAAACTGCCTCCGCCACCAGTTCCCCGTACTCCGCTTCTCATCGAGTGAAGTAAACCAATACTGCCACAGCACTGCGCGCACAAACCTGGGCGGCGTCTGCTCAAACGGGTTATCCCGAAACAACGCCAACACATCTCCATCGTTCTCCAGCAACCGCTCCTCCGTCTGCGGAACAATCTGGCTCTGTCGCCAGTCGCTCAACGAACAGAACCACAAATTCCAGTCAAACCGCGGCTGATACGGTGCATAAATCCGCGGCGCCTCATTCAACAACTGCGGTTTGTTGCGAAACAGATACGGCGTCCAGTTTTCCCCATCGTTCGATCCCTGAAACTCAATGTCGTACCGCCCGCGCGTCATCACCGCGAACAATCCATACTGATTCGCAACCCGAAATGGATCGAGCCATTCCACCGGAGCTTTAGGGAGTAAATCCCCACGGAGTGGGATCTCTGCGGCAGTGTCATACCCAATCCACGTCAGCATCACCACACTCACCGCCAGCCCCAAGGCACGCCAATGCCCCACCCAACGCCGCCACTGCGGCAGTACAGCAATATCCAGTTCAACTGCCGTCTCCGCCGCATCCTCCGCAACCGTACTTCCTTCCGTGGCCAGAATTGACAGTCTCTCTTCCGCGCGTTCCTCCATCTTCGGAACAGCAACAACCTCAGGCCTCCACCGCGCTGGCACAAACCTCCGCAACATCCCGTCATCCAGCAAGAGAAACCCCAGCGACAGCACCAGATAATTCAGAAACGTGTAGTTTGCTGTCAGAATCACGCCAATCTCCCACGGCGTCACAATACAAAAGCACACCAGCCGCACACGCCGCGGGAAGAACAGCATCAGCACAATGCCCAGTTCCATCACCAGCGTGCCCAGCGCCGTCGCCGCATGAAACCAATGCGGCAAATGCTCCGCGTACCAACCAATCCAAGTCGGCAGCGGCCCATTCTGGTAGTACTCGTCCATCGCCGTCATGGTGCGCCACTGTTCATCGCCGCTCAGCAGCTTCACCATGCCCGATTCGAAATAGATTCGGAACCACTCCCACTGCAGCAGCCACAAACTCGCCCGCGACCGAGGATCGCTTGCGCCCCATCCCGGCAGCGGCCCGCGGGGCACAAAGAATATCGCCAGAAATCCAGCCTCCAGCAACATCCCATCCGACTGATAGCTCGAGAACTCTCCCGACGCCGCCACAAACGAGAGAAAGCACACCCAGCAAACAAAGAAACTCACCCGCGGCCACAGATTCAGAAACGCGACCACCGCGGCCGCCAGGCCAATCCATGTCACCGTCGTCAGGGCGTGATTGCTCGTCGACCACCAGTACAGCGACGGCGCGTACCAATACCTCGTCGCCGGTAACGCCCGCGCCACTGCTGCCAGATATTGCCCTGCCGGCAGAATCCCCTCTGGCCCAATCAGCCCCTTGATCTGAAAGAGAAGCGAGTAGAAAGCCGAGAAGTAAATCGCCGCCAGCGCTCGCAGAAAGATCCACCGCGGAATTAGCCGGTCCGCCGGCCCATACCGGCCATCAAACAACCATCGCAGCGCATTGAACGGCGTCCCCATCGCAGCAACAGTCTATGCCGTTTGCACTCTACCTGGGATGGAGTGCCGCGTCAGCGGCGGTTGGCCGCACCGCAGGTGTCGCGTTAGCGGCAGCCGGCTCCACTGCAGGTAGTCAGAGCCTTGATGATCTCTACTTCGCGCTCCCGGTACGGCCTGCCATCCTCATAAAACACATCGTGCTGCCACACCATCGGCTGGTCGCTCACATACGGCCGCTGCCAGGAGTCCCACGGAATCCAGGTCTGGCTCTTGCCCGCGACCAGTCCCCAGTTGATCGCCCCTACATGCTCGCGCTTAGCGATCGGCAGAATCGTATCGAACGTGCTCCCGATATTCCGCGCCATGTATTCGGTGCAGATCACCGGCCGGTGAAACTGCTCCAGCGTCTTCACACGCTCTTCGAATTTCTCCGGCCATCCATACTCGTGAAAGCTGATCACATCCGACTGCTCAATCTGGATCCGAGCCACCGGCGGCATCTTCTCCAGCGAGCTCCAGTCCCCATGCCATACTCCGCTCGTTAAAGGTTGAGATGGCTGCTCCGCCCGTGCCCACTTGAACACCTGCGGAAGCAACTTCGCAATGATCTCGTTCTTGTCCTTGGGATCGCCTTTTGCATACGAGCTGTCATTTCCATTGTCCGGCTCGTTCCACAAATCCCACGCCAGAATGCGCTTGTCGTTGGCAAAGGCCCCCACCACGCCCTTCACATATTGCTCCAGCTTGGGATATTGGCTCGCATCGGCCAGCACCACGGACCCCGGAGCCTGCACCCAACCCGAGTTGTGTACCCCCGGAATCGGCGGACGCTGCGGTCCCAGCTTCGGAAATGGATCCCAGCACGAGTCGAATAGCACAAACACCGGTCGGATATGATGCCGCGCAGCGATCGTCAGAAAATCGTCCATCCTCTTCTGAAATCCAGCCGCATCCTGCTCCCACAACAGGTTGTGCAGAAACACGCGCATCGTGTTCATGCCGATCGCCTCGGCCCATCCCAGCTCGCGATCGATCGTCTTCGGATCGTAGGTGTCCGCCTGCCACATCTCCAGCTCGTTGATCGCCGTCGACGGCAGAAAGTCCGCACCCACGGGCCACGGCTGCTCTGCATACCACGCCTTCGCGTGTTCTTCTGTCCATCTCTCTTGCCCGCGCGCCTGACTCCCCGCGGCAGTCCACACCACCCCAATCAACAGCAGCACAACAACGCGAGAAAACCGGATCATACCCTCCCCTTTCGTCCCGTTCTGTCCATCTCCCCACAGCCCTGTCATCCTGAGAACCTGCGCGGTCATCGGGGTCCCCACCGACAGGTCTCCGTCGGCGGGGTGGTTTGGGGCCCCGCAAACGATGCAATCGGTTGTGGGGCAAGCGGGGCGAAGGACCTGCTGTTCGCCGTTCGACCTTTAGCATCGAGCGAAACTGCATTCTACTCTGCGCACCAAGTCGTCCGCGCCTCAGGCCTCATGCCAGCACGCCCGATAAATCGTCTCGATCTCCTCCATCGTCGGCACCCGCGGGTTGTTCTGCGGCGATCCGGATGCTAGCGCCTGTTCGGTCATCAGCGGAATCTTCGCAAAATACTCCTTCTCGGCAATGCCGAACTGCTTCGGTGTCGGCACCTCAAGCCCCGCATTCCTCCGATACAGTCCCTCGATCAGCAACTCGACGGCCTTCTCTGCCTTATCCTCGGACGCGGCAACTCCCATCGTCCTCGCGCAATCCGCATAGCGCTCCATCGCTGCGCTCGCCGAAAACTCCGTCACCGCGGGCAGCAGCATCGCATTCGACAATCCGTGGGGCACATGAAAATGCGCGCCCAACGGCCGGCTCATCCCATGCACAAGCGCCACGCTCGCATTCGAGAACGCCATCCCCGCCTGCGTTGCCGCAAGCATCATCGCCTCGCGCGCCTCGCGATTGCCCGGCTCGCACACACACACCGGCAGCATCTTCCAGATCACACGCATCGCCGTCAACGCCAGCCCGTCCGAAAACGCATTCGCCTTGCGGCTCACATACGACTCAATCGCGTGCGTCAGCGAGTCCGTTCCGGTGTCTGCGGTCAGCCGCTTCGGCATGCTCAGCGACAGTTCGTAGTCCACCAGCGCTGCCGTCGGCATCAGTACTGCACCCGCGATCAGCATCTTTTCGCCTGTCTCGCTGTCCGTCACCACCGTGAACCGCGTAACCTCCGACCCGGTGCCCGCCGTCGTTGGGATCGCTACGTGCAGCGGTCCAGCCAGCGGAATCGGATTCGGCGTCTTGTAGTCACGCACCTTGCCGCCATTCGCCGCCAGCATCCCAATCGCCTTCGCTGTATCGATTGGGCTCCCACCGCCCAAACTCACCAGGCTGTCATGCTTGCCTTCGCGAAATACCCGCACTCCTGCATCGACAACCGCTGACGTCGGATCCGCCACAGTCTCGTGAAAGATCTCCGCGCGGATTCCCGCATCTTCGATTTGCTTCCGCAGCCGCTCCGCAAGCCCCTGGCCATACAAGAACGGATCCGTCACGATCAGCGGACGTTCGCATCCGAGCTGCGCCAACACTGCGCCCGCTTCGTCGAAGGCTCCGCCTCCGATCTTCAACAGCGGCGGAACCCGTATCTCAACGCTCATCGGTACCTCACGCCCAAGCTCTCGACTCATGCAGCATCGTGTCTCAGTCCCTAGTCCCTGGTCCCTCAGTCCCTGCTCTTCCCCAGCTCTGCCGCCTTCGCCCTCTCCGCCTTCGCCTCCTCGGCACGCCCCTGCCGCTCTAGCGCAATCGCCAGCTGTTCATGCGGCACCGCAAACGTTGGATCGGCAGCAATCGCCTCCTGATATCGCCCAATCGCTTCCGCAATCTGCGCGCGCAACATCAGCTGATTCCCGGCATTCATCGCGAAATTCGCTTTCTGCCGGCTCACTGCGCCCCGCGCCAGCTCCGCCGCCTCTTTGCGCAATCCCGCCGCCTCACTGCGCAGCTCCCCCATCTGTTTGCGCAAATCGGCCGCCTTCGCCGCATCTCCCGCTGCCTCCGCCGCATCCGCCTGCGATCCCGCGTTGCCCGCTTCCTCCGCCAGCACGCCCGCCAGAGTCACACGCGGCCCCGGCTGTCCCGGCAGCAGTGGAATCGCCTTCCTCAACGCATCCGCAGCCTCCGGCAGGCGCGCATCCTGCTTCAGCGTACTGCCCAGAATCGCCCACGCATCGCCGCTCTCCGGCCGCAACGCCGCAGCCTTCTTCAGCTGCACCACGGCATCGTCCAGCCTGCCAATCTGCATCAGCAGGATCCCCAGCGTGTACGGTGGGTCCTGCAGCCTCGAATCGATATCGCCCGCTTTGCTCAGCTCCCGGATCGCGTCGTCATAGCGATCCTTAAATTTGTACGCCAGCCCCAGGTCATAGTGCAGTTGTGGATCGTTCGGGTTGAGCGTCAGCGCCTTCTCAAAATCCGTAATCGCCTCGTCAAACGCCGACAGCTGCACGTGCGCTACGCCAATGTCCTCGTACACCACCCCGTCGTTCGTATCCAGTGCCTGTGCACGCTGCAGCACGTCCAGTCCCTCTTTCGCCTTCCCCGTCAGCGTCAATGCGAGGCCCAGATTCGTCAGCGCACTCGCGTTCTTTGGATCGCGTTCCACAGCCTTCTCGAACCACGGAATCGCCTCCTGCTGACGCCCCAGCCGTTGCAGCGCCATCGCCAGTTCCAGTGGCGCACCCGGCAAATCGGGGCTCGCCTTCAGCGCCGCCTCAAACTGCCTCGCCGCCTCGTCGTCCCGTCCCGCCACTGCCAGAGTCCGCCCATACTCGAACTCCGCGTTCACGTCCGGCGGCTCGGCCTTCGCCACCGGCTCCAGCATCGTCAAAGACCCCGCAAGATCCCCTTGCTCTCGCAGCACCACTCCCAGATGAACCCTGACGATCGCCAGAGAATCATCCAGCTCAGCCCCATGCTCAAATCGCTTCCGCGCCGCGTCCCATTGCTTTTGCTGCGCATAGAGCGATCCAATCGCATCCTCCAGGTCGGCACGCTCACCGGCGATTCGTTCCTCCCCCACAAGCTGCGCAATTGCCGCATCCACATTGCCCACCGCGACCAAAGATCGTGCATATGTGTCCAGAAACCGCGCATCGGCCTGACCAGGCGGAGATCCGCCCTCCCCGCGCAGCGCCTGCTCAAAATGCGGAATTGCTTTTGCCGCTTCGCCAGCCGCAGCATAGGCCAGTGCAAGATTCGCTTCATTGCCCGCGTCGCCCGGTTTCAGGCGCGCCGCCGTCTCCAACTCCGCGATCGCCTCGGGCGCATGGTTCATCTCCAGCAGCAACGCTCCCAGCGCCTCGTGACCCTCCGCAATGCGCGGCGCAAGCTTTACGACCTCGCCGAATTTCTCTCGCGCCAGCTCGAGATTGCCGCTTTGCTGTGCGGCATATCCGGCACGAAAAGCCGCATCCGCTCTCTTCAGTGGATCGACCTTGGCCGTGTTTGCCTGCTGCCCCGCCGCCTGACACACCGCCAAGACACAGACCAGGCCAGCTGCCTTCGCCCGCATCGCCTACCTCTCCGCAGGCTTGGGATCGTTGCGATGCTGCAGATCGACCACCATCTGGAACTCTCGGTTGGCCGCTGCCACCTGCCCCGTGGCGCGATAGGCCTGTCCCAGCAGATTGTGCGTGATGTAATTCGATGGATCCATCTGCGCCGCATGATCCAGATAGTGCAGTGCTTCGATTGGGTGATTCAGCTTCAGGAACGTCTCGCCCAGCAAGATATACGGGCCGGTCGCAGTCGGCTCCAGCAACACCGCGCGATTCAACGCCTCCTGTGCTTTCTCGTATCGTCCCGAGCGCACATACGCATCGCCCAGCCGGTCATAGAGATCGGGATTCATTGGATCGATCGTTCGTTCTAGTTCGAATTCCTTGATCGCCGTTTCCGAGTCGCCCCGGGCCAGGGCCACCTCTCCCAGCAGTTCGTGCGCCAGCGACAAGTGCGGATCAAGCTCCAGCGCCTTCGACGTCTCAACTCCAGCCTGATCCTTCAGCTCCCGCCGCAAAAACATCCGCCCGGCCAGCAGATGTGCCTGCGCCGAATCCGGTTCAAACCCAAACTGCGCCGCAAAGGCATGGCGCGAATCGTCGTACCGCTGCACATCCGCGTAGCAGAGTGCCAGCACATAGTTCGGATCGATGTTCACGCTCTCGACCGGGGCTCGGCCCATTTCCAGCAGTGGAATGGCCTCCGCGACGTGCCCCTGCCGAAACAGGCTCACCCCGTGCATCTCGATCGACTCGTGATCCTCTGGGTCCTCTGCCGCCGCTTTCGTAAACGCTTCGATCGCCTCGGGAAACTCTTCACGCTGATAGAAGATGACGCCACGAAGCCGTTCGACTCCTGCAGGCTCTTGCGCTTGTTTCGCCAGCGCGTCCAGTTGAGTCATCGCCTGGTCAAGTCTGCCCTTGCCTGCCAGCGCTTTGGCAGACTCGAGAGTCGGCGCGTCCCCTTGCGAGTCTTGCGCATATGCGCCGAGAGCGAGAAGAAGAATTACGAAAATGAACACGCGATGCATGGGTCTATGACGTTGCTAGTCTAACTCTTCATTGGGAGACATCTTCGTGTCCTGCGGGCACAAGCCGGGAACGCGCTGGCGCGTCCCGGAACGACCGCAAAGAAACGGGGGAGCCGAAGCTCCCCCAGTTTTGTTGGGTCCCCACGACCGATCTTCGTCCGTGGGGTGATTTCGGAGGTTCCGTCTTCGCTTTAGAACTGCACGCGAAGCGAGAACTCCAACTGACGCGGTCCGCAATCGTTGCCCTGACCGCAGCCGCCACCTTCACCGCCAATCGAACCGAGCGACTCGATGTTGCCGCCCGGGTTACCTGCGGTGATGTGGTTGAACGCGTTAAAGGCATCCATGCGGAACTTGGTCACGACATTCTCCCAGATCGTAAATGCCTTGGTGATCGCAAGATCGGTCGAGAAGAAGGTCGGGCCACGATAGGTGTTGAGGCCCGCATTGCCGTAGTTATCCAGTCCAGGATTGGTAAAGATTCCAGTCCCAGGATCGGTAACCACGTTCGTCGTCTGCTGCTGATAGAACGTGCGTGAGCCGGTGCCGCGGCCATTCGGCACATACCCGC
>CAZPEZ010000138.1:0-9631 GCA_964585715.1 uncultured Occallatibacter sp. | reverse complement strand
GCGGCCTACACACCCTGGGAGCCGGGGATGGAACCGGGCATTGCGATCGTAGCGGACAACTGGTGGCAAGCCCAGCAGGCTCGCGATCAACTCGTGGTTGACTGGGACCTCGGCACGGCCGCCACACAAAGCTCGGAGGGTTTCAAGAAACGTGCGGAGGAACTGCTTCAGGCCCAGCCCGCAAACACCCTGCGGAAGTATGGCGACGTGGACGGCGCGCTGCAGTCATCGGCCAAGGTAGTCGATGCCATCTACCAATATCCGTTCCTTGCGCACGTCACACTTGAGCCACAAGGAGCCACGGCGCACTGGAAAGACGGAAAGCTGGAAATGTGGTCCACCAGCACTCTGCCCGTCGACGGCCGCGGCCTGGTAGCCAGAACGCTGGGAATTCAGGAGAGCGACATCACCACGCGCATGGTGCGCTCGGGAGGAAGCTTCGGCAGGAGACTTCAGAACGATTATCTTGTCGAGGCGGCCTGGATCGCCAGACGAGTTGATGCGCCGGTAAAGCTGCTGTGGTCGCGCGAAGATGACATCGCGCACGACCCCTTCCGGCCAGGAGGTACGGTTGGGCTGAAAGGCGGTCTTGATGCGCGGGCCAAGCTCACCGTCTGGCGGCATCACCTGGTGACCTTTGGCGATGACAAGCACTCGACGTCGGGCGGCGGCATCGGCCAGGACACTTATCCCGCTGGCTTCGTTCCGGCGTACGCGCTCTACACATCCCAGCAGCCACTCACGCTCCGGACCGGCGCTCTCCGTGCCCCCGGCGACAACGCCTACTGCTGGGTTTCGCAGTCCTTCCTTGACGAGATGGCACACGCAGCCGGACGGGATCCGCTCGAGTTCCAGCTTGAACTACTGAGTAACAAGCAGGCGCCATGGTCCTCGGGCGCACACGATCCAATCGGCGATCATGAGCCGACGGGACAATCCGTTCTCATCCCGGAGCGGTTTAGAGGCGTGCTTGAGTTAGTCGCGGAAAAGTCAGGATGGGCTCATCGCCCCAAGACGCCGGGCCGCGGCATGGGAATCGCTGCATGGTTCTGTCATCTGGGCTACTTCGCCGAAGTCGCCGATGTGAGTGTTGACAAAAGCAATCAGGTGACAGTGCACCAGATCTGGGCTGCAGGCGACGTTGGCAGCCAGATCATTAACCCCGCGGCAGCGGAGAACATCGCCTATGGGGGCATCATCGAGGGAATGAGCCACCTGGGGCAGGAGATCACGCTGGTAGACGGCAGAGTCCAACAGTCGAACTTCCACAACCATCCTCTAATTCGCATGAGACAGGCGCCGAAGATCGATGTGTATTGGCGCAAAACCGACTATGCGCCAACAGGCTTGGGCGAGCCGACGCTGCCGCCGACCTTGCCGGCGGTCACCAACGCCATTTTTGCCGCAACTGGAAAAAGGATTCGCACGCTGCCGCTAAAGCGGAGCGGGTTCAGTTGGGCTTGAATGTCTCCTGCTGATTCACGGGCCACGCGGGACCGCCAATCTGCGGTTCCGGGCGAATACCGCTCAACCCTTCTCTTACTCAAATTCCGGCCAGATTCGATCGTTTTCCGGGGCGAAGATTCGCCAAAGGTCCGAGTAGGCGGCATCCGACCGGAGCGACTACAGACAACGGGCGCAGCCGGACGACAGGTTGCATTGTTGTTGCGAGAGCCAATTCATCATGAATGAGACAAAATGTTTCGGCACTCCGATAAGATCACCGCCAGCTGCGCAACGGGAGGACTTCGCTTGCTGACTGATATCACCGGCGACGCAGTCGGATTTCCGGCTGAGGGAGTGGTGATGAAGCTGCTGCAGAGGCGGTTTCTCAACGCCGTTCCCATTGGGGTCGACGGCGATTCACCGCAGCGGAAAGTTTACGGAACAGATTATATGGATAAGGGGCCGACACCTACCGGTAGCCCTACTTATCCCCTGGATGTTCTTGCAGAGTTTTCGGGTGACCGGAAAAGATTCCTTATGTCCGTCGTGAACCCCACGGAGGATGGGCACAGTTTCACTCCCAGGATAGGGGCACTGAGGCTGCGCGAAACGGGCAAGCTGTACCAGATCGCGCTTAGCGTGAACTCCGCCAATGAGGCTGGCAAGGAGGCCGTGGTCAAAATCGACGAGACTGAACAGGCAGGAATGCCGGAGACAACACGGGTTCATCCAGTCAGCATTAATCTGTATGAGTTCGAGGTGGAGACTGCGTGAACGTTGCCTATACAAGGAATGGGTAATCGCTGGAAACCCGGCGGGAAGCCCGCGAGTAAACGCTTCAGTCAAGGGGTGCGTGCACAACCCACCTCCGATATCTGCGAAAGGATCTTGTCGATGATGAACGTTTCGCGTAGGGAGTTCTTGAAGACAGCTTCGCGGACGGGACTGGTGGTCGCGGCGGGTGCTGCGGCGGGGCGTTCCGGCATGGCGCAAAGTGCGACCTCGCGAGTGGTGATCGATACTGACCGCCAAATTGCGCCAGTCAGCCATGAACTGTTCGGGTCATTTCTGGAGCAACTGGGGCGCGCGATTTATCAGGGCGTCTATGATCCGGGCTCGAACCTTGCAGACGAGCACGGATTCAGGATCGACGTAGCGAAGGAAGTGCGCGAGTTGGGCGTGCCGATTGTGCGTTGGCCGGGTGGAAATTTTGTGTCGGGGTATCACTGGCTGGATGGTGTGGGCCCGAAGGACAAGCGTCCGGCTGTGCTTGATCGCGCGTGGGACACGTTGGAGACGAACCAGTTCGGGACGAATGAGTTCATCACGTGGGCGCGACTTGTCGGGACAGAGCCACTGCTGGGGCTGAACTTCGGTACGGGATCCGCTGAAGATGCGGCGGCGTTGGTGGAATATTGCAACGTATCCGAAGGAACGAAGTGGAGCGATCTGCGGCGCGCCCACGGCTACGCGGAACCGCACGGCGTGCAGTTCTGGTGCGTGGGCAACGAGATGGACGGTCCCTGGCAGATCGGACACATGCCAGCGCGCGACTACGGGCTAAAGACGACGGACGCTGCACGGCAAATGCGCGCAGTGGATCCAACGATCAAGCTCATTGCTTGCGGGTCGAGCGGGCCGTTTATGCCCACTTACATTGACTGGGACCGCTCTGTGCTGGAAGAGTGCTATGACGTAGTGGATGGAATTTCGCTGCACCATTACTGGGGGAATACAGAAGAGACGAATCGCGACAGCCAGACCTATATGGCGATGAATCTGGCGATGGACCGGCAGATCCGCGAGATCGCGGCGGTGTGCGATACGGTTCGCGCCCAGAAGCGTTCGGGCAAACAGCTGTGGTTGTCCTTCGACGAATGGAACGTGTGGTATCGCGCCCGAGGTGGGGATTTCGCGGATGGGCATCGCAATCCCCATCCGCATCTATTGGAAGAACCGTACAACCTTGAAGACGCTCTGCTCGTGGGTGGGCTGGCGAATTCGCTGATTCGCAACTCGGATCGCGTGAAGGTCGCGTGCCTGGCACAGCTTGTCAATGTGATCGCACCGATCGCAACGAATCAGAGTGGGATATTGCGGCACACGATCTACTACCCGTACGCATGGGCTCTGAAATATGCAAGCGGGCGCGCCTTGAGCGTTCAGTTTGAGGGTCCCGGCTACGAAGTGGCTACCCTGGGCCGGCCAATTGAGAGCACCGGGTTGCCGCTTCCGGGATTTGGCGCAGTGCCCTGGGTCGACATCGCGGCAACCATGGATGCGAAGAACAAAACGGCCGCGCTGTTCCTGTTCAATCGGAATCTGGACAAGCCACAGGACGTGGAAGTGGTGTGGCGCGATGTGACGCCAAGCTCGGTGAAAGCGTTTTTAACCATGACGGGGCCTGATCTGAAGGCGGGCAACACGTTTACGGATCCCAGGCGAGTGATGCCGCAGGCGCTCGAAAACCCGAAGGTTGGATCGCGCATGACACTTCAATTGCCGGCGCGGTCGTATTCAGTATTGTCACTTGCCATGTAACGGGATCACGCATGGCCCGCATTTCCGCTCGAGAGGAGGCGGATGAGAGAAACGAGGCTTAACGTGGTGGTTGAGCATAAGTACTGGGGCTGGCAGCAAGAGATGCAGTGCAGATCAACTCGAATTAGCGGACACCGGGAAGGAATTCATGATTGACTGCTTCTGGGAGAGCAACCCGTTCAACGAGATTGATTTGACCGTGAACGCAGGATAGGCATCGGGAGACGACTTGGTCGTCACTTGGCCGAATAGTCGTTAGCCTTGATCGGAAATGCCTCGGGGCGCGTGCTCGTATTCAGAATTTCTGCACCGTTTCTGCCCCGGGGCATTTTCGATAAGGAGACTAGAAGGAAGGCGGTGGCAGTGGTGGGACCAAGCTTTGCTTTTCCTCGATCTGCCGGTGCGGGTAATGCATCTCCAGCCGCAGCTCGCGCAGTAGCACTCGCAATAAGCCTGACGGCATAATTTAACAATCTTCTGCGTGCCACAGGCGACGCAGGCTACTCCGCTCGGAGCACCTCCATGGGGCGTATCCGCGCGGCGCGGACCGCGGGAACCATGGAAGCGGCCAGAGTGAGAAGAAAAATCGAGATGGCAGCGAACCACATGACCGCGGGGTCCAGGGGATCGACCTGGAAAAGCATCGAACGTAAGAGACGCGTGGTGAAGACGGCTGCAATGGCGCCAAGGCTGCATCCCACCAGGCCGAGCCTTGCGCCGGAGATGAGAACCAATTGCATGAGGCTGGAGCGCCGCGAGCCGAGGGCGAGGCGAATTGCCATCTCCTGAGTGCGCATCGCCGCAGAGAAGGCAATAATGCTGTAGATCCCAAGCACAGCGAGCAGCACGGCGGCCGCTGCAAAGCTCGAAATCAGCACTGTGTTGAAGCGGCGCGGAGCCTGACCTTCCTGGACGACGCGGTCCATGGATTCGATGTCGGTGAGCGGAAGTTGCGGATCGATGGCCCGAACGACGGCGCGGAGAGAATCGATCATCTTCTCCGGCGCAAGCGCGGCACGCATCACAATAGACGCATTATTGCCAACCAGCATGTCGGGAGGCGCAAATGAGCCAATGTCGGCCTTGGACTGCTTGTCGGGAATGTAGAACTGGTCCAGGGTGGGCGCATCTGCAGCACTGTCCTTGAGGTCGGCGATCTCTCCCACAACCGTCAACCAGGGGAGCTTGCCCTCTTCCGGCCCGCGGTGCAGACGCTTGCCGATGGGTTCCTGCCCGGGCCAATAGTGTTCTGCTAGAGCGTGATTGACGACTACGACAAGCGGAGCACTTGCGTCATCTGCATCTGTGAGGTCACGCCCTCGAATAATGGGAACGCCCTGTGCCTGAAAGTAATTGCCCATCACCTGGGGCACCCAGGCCAGATTCAAGCCCGCACCTTTCAGAGGGATGTAACCCTCAGGGGTGAATGTTGCCCGATACTCGGCGTCAGACGCAGGAAGAAGCGTGGTAGTACCCACAGCCTGGACTCCAGGTAGCTTCTGCAGCTTTGACAAAAGGGCGGTGTTGAACGCGTCAATTGCTGCCTGCGTGGAGTATTGCTGGCGAGGCAGACTATAGGAGGCTGTCAGCGTGTGGTCGACGCGGAATCCCAGATCGACCGAGCGCATCTTCGCATAGCTGCGCATCAGAAGGCCGGAAGCGGTGAGCAACACTAGGGCGACCGCGAGTTCTGCGATCACAAGCGCCGATCGCAGTCGCGCATGTCCGCCGCCGGCCGTCCCGGTGCGGCCGCCTTCTTTTAGTGCTTCATTGACGCTGGTGCGCGAGGCGGCATAAGCAGGAAACAGCCCGCAGAACAGGCCGGTGAGAACGGCGAGCAGAATCGATAATCCAACCACCTGCCAGTCGAGGCCGATGGAACTAATGCGAGGGAACGTTTCAGGAAGAAAGCTGATACCTACACGGAGGGCTACGGACGCCAAAGCCAGCCCGAGCAGTCCTCCGCCGAGGCTGAACATGAGCGCCTCGACAAGGGATTGCCTCAGAAGGACGGCAGAGGTGGCGCCCAGCGCTAGGCGCACGGAGATCTCGTGCCGACGACGAATTACGCGAACCATCAACAGTCCAGCGAGATTGGCGCAAGCAATAAACAGCACCACTGAGACGGCAATAAAAAGCATTCGGATCAGCGGCCGAGCCTGTGCCACGGTTGTCTCGTTAAGAGGCTGGACCCACGGGTGAATGCGGCGCGCGGACAGCGCCGGAGGAAAGTTGCGCATGATCTCCTGCGCTGCCGGCCCGGCATCCTGCTCCGCTTGTGCAGCAGTAACTCCTGGTTTCAGCCGTCCAACCATGTTGTAAGCCCAGGCTCCCGAGCCCTGCTCCAGTTCCGCTCGTGTAAAGCTCATGGGCACCCAGAGCTCGATGCGGTTTAACTGGCCCGGGTCAAGCGGAAACTCGAAATCGCGCGGCATGACGCCGACGATTTCATAGGGCTTGCGGTCGAGCAGAACTCTTTGACCGAGGATGTGGTCATCGCCATGGAAGCGACTCTTCCACATCTGGTAGCTAAGAACGGCTACATGTTGACTCGATTCATCTTCCTGCTTTGTGAAAGCACGCCCCAACAGGGGCGAAACACCGAGCGCAGGAAAGACGCTGGCAGTGAGCCGCGCTGCGTTGATCTGCGCGGGTTCGGCTGACCCGGATAGTTCACAAGTCGATCTCCTGTAACCGCCTAGACTTGAGAAGGCAGTTGTGTCACGCATGTAGATGCGGATACCGGGTGGTGTGACCCCCGGCGCATCATCTCCATAGGTCACACCCTCCAGCCTGTCGCCGAGCACGGCCAGTCTCGCCGGATCGGGAAACGGCAAGGGCCGAATCAGCACACCTTCGACAATGGAGAAGATTGTGCTGGTGGCACCGATGCCGAAAGCAAGCGTGAGGAGCGCTGTCAGGGTGAACCCCGGCGATCTACGTAACTGCCGAAACGCGTGGCGCAAATCTCGCAATAAAGCGACCATAGCAACCTCCCCCTACATGAATGGCCGTCCTCCTGGAGCGTCTACAAGGGAAATACAGCAAGACTAAGACAGAAGTTCCATAAGGTGAACTAGATCAAGTTAAATGCAGCCGACAAGAACAGACGCGATACAAGGAGAATTAGCCCTATCGAAATAGCTTGAGATCGATTGCATCTGCCATGACCTGATACCCCGCGTCATTGGGATGGAGACCATCTTGGGAAGCAAAGCGCGGCAGCAGTCTACTGGGGTGATCTGGATCGCGTAGAACCGCATCGAAGTCGATGACGCCGTCAAAGTTGCCGCTGGCTCGAATCCACCTGTTGACTTCCTGACGCACTGCGTCCTTGGTCTCCGAATAGTAGCCGGGAATCACCACACCCTCGCAAGGAGTGATTGTGGCGCCAATCAGCTTGACACCGCGGGCGTGAGCGCGGAAGATCAGCTGCCGATAGGCCTGGATCAGGTCTTCCGCGCTGAGCATATCTGCCGGATCAGCGAGGTAGCTCCCTCCCAGCTTGGCTCCAGGAAAGCTAATGTCATTAATGCCTTCGAGCAGCACAACATGAGTTACGCCTGGCATCGCGAGAGCGTCCCGATCGAAGCGGGCCAATCCGTTCACGCCGCCGAACGCGTCGCCCAGAAGCCGATTCACGATTAAGCCTTCATTGACAACAGCCACCTTCGAGCCGCCGGGCATCTCTCCTAGACGACGGACGAGATCGCTTGGCCAATTCCGGTCCGCATCCACGCTTGACTGGTCGCCATCGACGAGCGAATCTCCGAAGGCCACCACCAGACGCTGGGCCGGTTGAGCAGGAACTAGGACGGCGCTCAGTGCGATCGACGACAGAGTGTTTGCGCCCTCTATCGTTTCAGCCATAGTCTGGTCGCCGCGTCGCGAGACGACCGCCCGTTTGAGTGCGAGCAAATGGACCGTCGGGGTGGTAACGCGTTGTGGGAAGTAGAGGCTGAGGCTGATTTCGGTTCCGGGCGAAACCGGAAAGGCCACCGGGTCGCTCAGGGCTGGTGCGCCTGCTGGTATCGTGATCGAAGTACGGCCGCCGAAGGTGACTCTTCGGATGGAATCTGGTTTGACGCTCGCGAAATCGTTCGGCGCTGCAATAGTCGCCGAGCCAATCAGGAGCGGTGCCGAACCATATTCGTTCGAGAGGCGGATCGAGATCTGCGCGCCTCCGACGGAGACCCGTACACGTTCCCGAACCGTCTGCCCTTCGATCTTGTCGAACGGCTCGGCTGGGTTCGCACCTCCAGCCTGTGGACTAGCCGCCCACGTGGCCACGAAGGCCGTTTGCTGCGCGATCGCCCAGGGCGATGCAAAAGCGAGAAAACAAGTGAGTACACTTCTTCGCAATTGCCTCATGCGTGTAGTTTCCCCCGAGCTGAAGTCAACCCTTGTCAACCAACAACGTGGCCGAGCAACTATTTCATGGACGAGTAATCGGCTGGAAGCATGTACGTCCTATCCACACTTTGTATCAACTTCTCCGACTGCTCAGACTTCACATACTCCTGGAACGCCGGATCTGCATGAAATGCGTGCCAATTCCTCTCTGCATCTTCCTGGCTGTCATGGGCTATGAGGTAGACGAAGGTATTCGCGAAAGCCGGACTGTCCTGAGGTATCCAGTATCCGACCACATTCAGGCCGTGTTCGGTTTGCAGCTTGGAAGCTGAGCGAAAGCGTTCCGCGAGGGCGGGCACCTTGCCAGGCACAGCATGATAGATATCCAACTCGAAGACGCGCTTGCCTTCCGCTTTTACGTCTTGTACGTGGGTCAAGTGAGAGCTGATGAGAGTTCCAGCAGCAAAAGAGACAACAGCAATACCAAGCATTGTCCATGCGGAGTGTTTCCAACGAGCGAGTCGCAACGAAACTTCATTGTGGAGCGTTGTCACGGATTCAGTCTCCTTTGTGCGTTCAAACATATGCCGTACTCCCGATCATCTCTCAATCGCTCGCAACAATCATCGTGAAGCTCGGATAGACTCCTATTGTCCGAACCGACGAACACTGAAAGAGATCGGCAAGCCGACCAGAACCATATGGACAAGAAGCCCTTGCAGCAACTCCCAGGTATTGGTAGGGTCCCGTGGCATGCAGAGCTGAGAGCGGCAACACAATAAGACTCATTGTCAGATCAACGGCGGTGCCGAAGAATAATCCGCACACCAATGCGTGCTGAGTCAGGAATTGCAGTCTGCGACTCGCTCCGTAATAAACGGCGGCGGCTGTACAAGCGATCAGGAAGTGCAGCAGGATACCCAGATATAGATGGCTGTGCCGCCCCCAAAAGCTTGAGACCCAAGGATGCCTCCAGCAACGGCGAGGGGGACTTTCGGGCCAAAAAGCATGCAGGCTTGGGTGAGGTCGAGTATTCCTGTAACCAGACCGCCAACGGTGATTGCTAATAAAGCCTGCCTCCTCCTCAATTGCATACGCGAAAGTCCTCAACAACTTCGGAATTCACCGTGATTGTGGGGGGTTACTGTCGATCGAAAACAAGCACATTCGGGTCGCTCCTGTCCGGCGCATGTATGGTCATCGTCAAGGTGTTGCTGTCGGTGGAAACGCTGATTGCCTCCGTATCTACTACCTTCCCGCCGACTTTGTCCATTAGTGTTATTGTCCTGTC
>CAZPEZ010000137.1:0-9698 GCA_964585715.1 uncultured Occallatibacter sp. | reverse complement strand
GCGCTCCGAGCCAATCCCCAGGGATTGGCCAGCAGTGGATCGATGGTTGGGGCATGCGAATCGACTTGATTCGAAACCAGGTTTGTGAGGTGATATTGTGCTTCGGCCGGAGCCGAATGCATGAGAAGAACCACGCCGAAGCAAGCGGCGCCTGCGATCCTGTGAACCAGCATATTTCACTCTCCAAGGGAAATTCAGGAGCAGAGGGGGCCGGTTGGAGCGACTGCGCACGGAACCTTCTCTGGCCTTCCGGTCGTGATCGTAGGCCGACTCGCGAGCCGAAGTTGTCATCCGCTTGTCACCTGTTTGCTACTCCTCGTCTTTGGAATATCACCGTCATGTCTTCCCCATAGTGAAGCGATGGGACGAACTCTTCGGCAACGACATCAAAGACATCACTTCTGAAATCGGGCTTGGCGCGATCGATGAGTTATCATCTCGTTCGATTCTGACGCGCTGCCTACTGTGCTGCACATCCTGCGCCCGGATGCCACAAGCTCGGCTTTGCATCCGCCTACAACATCCACCTGCGCGGCTTGAAGAGCAACGGATTCTCCAGTCCAGAAAACCCGCTGCCTGCGCCGACATCGATCTGCTAGTCTTGCCGCAACATGAACCGACAGTCGGTCACACTCAGCGTCGCTTTGCTTCTGCTGTGCTCGCTTGCCATGCCGGCGCAGAAGAAAGTCCCGCTGAAGACGATCCGCTTTCAAGGTGCCCCGCAATACACGCAACAGGAGTTGCTCGCGGCCGCCGGCCTGAAGCCGGACGCGCCTCCGAGCCCCCGCGAAGTGAAGGCCCATGCCAAACAGCTGAGCGATTCGGGCCTCTTCGAAGTGGTCAAGTTCAGCGCCGACACCAAGGGGCTGCTCTTTACGTTGACGCCTTCCAGTCAGCTCTATCCCATGCACCTGGAGAATGTGCCTCTGACACCGGGCAAAGACCTCGACGCGAAGATTCACGAGCGCTTCCCGCTGTATCGCGGCCTCTTGCCAGGCAGCGGCACAATAGTCGAAGGAATCCGCCAGACCTTCGAAGAGATGCTGGCGGCCAAAGGGGTCAAGGCAACGGTGAAAGCCGCTCTCACCAGTGGCCTGGGCCCGCAAAGGATCACGGCGATGAACTTCACAGTCGTCTCGCCGGAGGTGCAGATCGGCCGCATCCAGCTCGCTGGCGTTTCGTCCGCGATGCAAGCCAAGGCCAGCCTGCTAGCCAGTGGCCAAGCCGGAAATGGCTTCGACACAGAAAACACAACCATCGGTCTTCAACATGCATTCGAAGAGCTCTACCAGGATCAAGGCTATGCAGCCGTGCAGGTCGATGTGGCTCAGAGCGATCCGGCCATTGCCCCAGATCTGTCCGTCGAAATTCCTTTTGCGGTGACGATCAGGGAAGGTGGGATCTACAAGATCGGAACTATCGACTTCCCGGGCAGCGCGCAGGTTGCGCGCGCAGAGGTTGAGAAGATTCGGTTCAAATACCCGAGTGGTTCTGGACGGCCGCTCGATCTATTTCTCCTGGCCGTTCGCGACGCATGCCATGCGCATGGCTATCTCGATTGCACCGTCGTTGCCCACCCTTCCTTCAATGAGGCGAGTCACATCGTGAACTACAGCCTCGAAATGATTCCGGGGATGCAGTACCGGCTGGCCTCGGTCAAATTCGATGGATCTCCCGACGCGATGGTTGCCAGACTGAAGCTCGCCTGGAAGATGGCGCCCGGCGGCGTATTTGATGAGAGCTACGTCTCAAACTTTGCGGCGGTGGCACAAAAGAAGGACAAGGCTTTGGCGAAATGGATGCCAACAGTCGTCACTACCTTCGACGTGAAGGCCGACCCAGCCACGCACTCGGTCAACTGCATCTTCCACTTCGCCAAAGCCGATCAGGGCGCGCGGTAGCGTCACGCCATCTGCTGAACCCATTGGCTGCGCCAGGCTGGCGCGTCGAAGGGATCTGCGAAATACTGTGTCTCGTGTACGACCTTGCCGTTGCGGAACTCCATAATGCTTACGGTGTATGCTGGTCGCCCTTGGTAGTCGATTGTGTACTCGGTGATCCAGAGGTCACCTCTTCCGAGAATTCGCCTGACGTTGAAGCCGGACGGCTTGCCCGGATGATGACTCCGCAGGGCCTGCAAATTGCTGCGCCCGACAATGCGCTCGCCTGACTGGGGATAGTCACAGATCGCGTCGGCCTCGTAAATTTCGTGTTCCGCGTTCACATCGCCGGCCGCCGATGCGTGCCAATGCGCGGTCAGTGCCACAGGTATTTGTTCCTCTTGCATGGGCCGCTCCATGTATCGTTTGCCTTTTATGCGGATTCAACGCGGGGAATGAACCCCGGGCTGCCGGTATTCACCACGTCATTCAGTCTCTGTCTGGTCTGAATGCGATTGATTTCGTTCAATGCGTCGTCGGGAAGGGGGGAGATGTCAAAATTCTCGCGGGCCCGAGCGGCACTCTTGGGCGTAGTCAGCAAAGCCGTGCCGCGCTGCACTGCCCACGCAAGCAGCACCTGTGCCGGTGTCTTTCCAACTCGTGCAGCGATGGCCGAAATCACTGGATCTTCGAGCAATCCCGGCTTCATCCCATGGCCCAGGGGCGCGAACGCCAGAAACACAATGCCTCTCTGTTTGCAGAATTCCAGAAGCTCGGTTTCCGGCAGATACGGATGTGCTTCGACCTGGACAACAGCCGGCTTGATTCTCGCAGCATCATAGATGGGCGACAAATCGTTCAACGTAATGTCCGACAATCCGATGGCGCCGCACTTGCCGTCGTCCACGAGCCGTTCCAGTGCTCTCCAGGTATCGAGCAACGTCACTCCCTTGTCGTAGACGACATTGCCGTTCTGATCGCGCGGGTCCTGCTCGTCTCCCGGCCGAAATGCAAACGGAGTATGAATGAGGTAGAGATCCAGATACGTGATCCTGAGCCTGTTCAGACTCGCCTCGAAAGCCGGTTGGACGCGCTCTGGCCGATGGTTCGAGTTCCACAGTTTTGTGGTCACAAAAATGTCTTTGCGTGAGATGCCACCAGCGGCAAGTCCCGCCTGCAAGGCTTCTCCGACTTCGCGTTCGTTCCGGTATCGCTCTGCGCAATCGAGGTGTCGGAATCCGGCTTCCAGAGCGTCCCTGGTCGCAGCGATCGTCTGGGCCGAATCGGGAATCAGAGTGCCAAAGCCGAGTGCGGGCATTTGGCCACCTCCGCTGTTGAGCGGCATTCTTGTTAGCCGAAGGTCAGAAGGCTCAGTCATGGGAAAACTCTACATCGCTTTGCGTCCTGCGCCCTTGTGAATTCGAAAAATCTGACGACTGGCTTTTGCCTGCTCTCGGACGAGCTCAATCATCATCATTGGATGCGGCTTTCGCGACACGGCGGAAGCCGTGTCGTAAGACGAAGACATGCGCCTACACGTGCTGCACAGCCTGCGCCAGGTGGGTCAGGCTCGACTTGGCGTCCCCATACAGCATCGAGGTACACGGCTTGAAGAACAGTGGATTCTCGAGGCCCGAAAAACCGCGCCCCTGTCCGCGCTTCAAGACGATTACGCTCTTGGCGCGATCGACTTCGATGATGGGCATGCCCGCGATCAGCGACTTGGGATTGTCGCGCGCATCGGGATTGACCACATCGTTCGCCCCAATGACCACGGCCACATCGGTCGACGGCAGCTCGGGATTGATCTGGTCCATCTCGTACAACGAAGAGTAGGGCACGTTCGCCTCGGCCAGCAGCACATTCATGTGTCCCGGCATGCGCCCCGCCACAGGATGAATGCCGAAGCGGACGGTCACGCCGCGTTCTTCGAGTAATTCGGCGAGCTCGCGCACGGCGTGTTGTGCTTGCGCTGTCGCCAGTCCATAGCCCGGCACAAACACTACGCGGCTGGCAAAGGCGAGCTGCATGGCTGCATCGTCCAGCGAGATCTCGCGCATTACGCCGTCTGCATTCGCCGTTGCCTCGGCCACGACCGAGCCGAATCCGCCGAATAATACATTGGTCATCGACCGGTTCATCGCCTTGCACATGAGCACCGACAGGATGAAGCCCGAGAAGCCGTCCAGCGTGCCGGCAATGATAAGCACGTTGTTGCCCAGCACAAACCCCGTGGCCGCCGAAGCCAGGCCGGCATAGGAGTTCAACAGCGACATCACCACCGGCATGTCGGCCGAGCCAATGGGAATGACCAGGAGCACGCCGAAGACAAACGCGATGGCCAGCATGGAATAAAAAACGATCGCGGACTCGGGATGCATCCAAAAGAACGCGAAGCACCCAATCATCGCCAGAAACGTGCCCAGGTTGACGATGTTCTGCCCGCGAAACTGTACCGGCTTGCCATAGATGATGCCTGCCAGCTTGCCGCAGGCGATCAGCGATCCGGTCGTAGTGAGCGAGCCGAGCATGATCTCGAAGCCAAGCGCGCCGCGCGTCACCACGCTCATCTCCTGACCGTGCACGAGGAACTCGCCGATGCCGACCAGCGCCGCAGCGAACGCGCCAAACGCGTGCGACAGTGCGGTTCGTTGCGGCATCGCGGTCATCGGAACCCAAATCGCCATCCACGCGCCGATGATCGAGCCCAGCAGCAGTCCGACGATGATCCAGACCCAGGTGACGATGTGCGCGCCAATCAGCGTGCCCACGATCGCGGCAAACATGCCGCCCTCGGCCAAAAACATGCCGCGCCGCGCCGTCTCCGGATGCGACATGCCCTTCAGCGCAAAGATGAACAGAATCGACGCCACCAGATACGTGGCTTCCATGAAGTAGGACGTCAGGGTCACTTCGCGTCCTCCTTCTTGGCGTTCCGGCTCTTGAACATCTTGAGCATGCGATCGGTGAGGCCGAAGCCGCCCACCACATTGACCGTCGCCGTGGTGACAGCGACAAAGCCGAGAATGTGCGCGGGCAGCGTATACCCCTTGGCTCCCGCGAGCACCAGCGACCCGATCAGTGAGATGCCCGAGATGGCATTCGTCGCCGACATCAGCGGCGTGTGTAACAGCGGCGGCACGCGACTGATGACCTGATACCCGAGAAATGCCGCCAAGGCAAAAACGTAGACCGATGCGATAAGAACTGCTGGATTCATCTTTTCTTCCAGAAAGCGGAGCTTGCGGTGTTAGCGGCGCATTTGCGCCAGTTAGCGGAGCTAGTCTCCCCAAGGACCCAGCAAGGAACTAGCTCACCGATTGAGATACCTCGAGCAACTTCGCCACGCGCGGATTCACCGGGTTCCCGTCGTGCGCCACGCATGCTCCCGCCAACACCTCGTCCGCGAGATCGATGTGCAGCTCGCCCTTCTTCACAATCAGCCCCAAAAAATTCAGGATGTTGCGTGCATAGAGCTGGCTGGCATCGACGGGCACACCCGCAGGAAGATTCAGCGGCGCCATCAGTGTCACGCCGTTCAGCACCTGGGTCACGCCAGGCTTGGTCAGTTCGCAGTTGCCGCCCGCCGGCGCGGCCAGATCGACAAGCACCGAACCTGGTCGCATCGCTTCCACCGCAGCGCGCCGAATGAGCTTGGGGGCGGGCCGTCCCGGTACCTGCGCCGTCGTCACAATCACGTCGGAGTGTCCTGCGGTCTTCGTGATCAGGTCGCGTCCGCGGTCCAATGCTGCTTCTGTGAGCTCCGCCGCATATCCGCCGCCACCCTCGGTGTTGATGCCGCCC
The DNA here is from genome assembly GCA_964585715.1 of uncultured Occallatibacter sp. GTDB lineage: Bacteria > Acidobacteriota > Terriglobia > Terriglobales > Acidobacteriaceae > Telmatobacter. Next base: position 4,014 of record CAZPEZ010000137.1, on the reverse strand, counting down.
AGATCGACATCCAGAAACTTCGCGCCCAGCGACCGCACCTGCTCGCCTGCCGCCGCACGCACGTCGTACGCCTCGACGACAGCGCCCAAACGTCTTGCCGTCGCAATCGCCTGCAGTCCCGCAACGCCCGCGCCGATCACAAAAATACGCGCTGGAGGAACCGTTCCAGCCGCCGTCATCAGCAGCGGAAACATCCGTGGCAACAGGCTCGCAGCATCCACAATGGCCTTATAGCCGGCCACCGTCGCCATCGACGACAACGCGTCCATCGATTGCGCCCTGCTGATGCGCGGCACCAGCTCCATGCTGAACAGCGTCGCGGGACGCGCGATCGCAGTTGCCAAATCTGCCGGCGCGTCGAGTGGCCGCAGGAAACCGACCACCACTGCGCCCTGTTTGAGCCGTCCCTGATCCGCTGCGGGCAGGGGATTCACCACAGGCAGAATGTCGGCTCCAGCCAGAATCGCGCCGCGGTCTGCGGTCACGGTAGCGCCCGCCCCCACGTACGCCGCATCCGCCGCGCCTGCCGCCACGCCTGCCCCGCTCTCGACGGTGACATCGATGCTCTGGGCGCGCAGAGACTTCAAGTTCTCCGGCAACAGCGCCACACGCGTCTCGCCGGCTGCTGACTCTTTGAGAATGCCTAAGAGCAAGTCGCCTCCCTACACTCGCGCTCCTCAAAATTCCGGAACGCCGCAGTTTGCAGCTGGTTATCGCCAGCGAGTATATCGGTCAGCCACTTGCACCGGTGTGATATTCGGCACTGAAATCTTGGCGCGTCGGTCCGGCAATCGCCATCGCCCGGCAGAATAGCCCTGATTGGCGGGGAAATTCACTTGACACCAGTGTCTCCCACGGGCATGGTTAGAGGCTAATCAAGCTTCCGGGCGCCGCAATCCCCAGTTCCCCTTGCGTCTGAAGAGGAAGTACCTCGCGAGGTCAAGCGAACCATGGCAGCTGATGCGACGTATCCCACACCGGCGGGCGATACCGCCAAAATTCATACGATCCTCTTTGCGGCATCCGCCGGCACTCTTATCGAGTGGTATGACTTCTTCATCTTTGGCTCGCTCGCCACAGTGCTGGCCGTCAAGTTCTACCCGCCCGGCAACGATACGTTCGCTCTCATCGCCTACCTCGCTACCTTTGCGGTTGGGTTTCTCGTACGTCCCTTCGGAGCGCTGGTGTTCGGCCGCATCGGCGACTTTGTCGGCCGCCGCATCGCCTTCATCGTCACTCTCACGGTGATGGGTTTCTCCACCGCTGCGATTGGCCTGCTGCCCACCTTCAGGGATGCCGGCTGGTTCTCGCCCATCGTCCTCATCCTCATTCGGATTCTGCAGGGGCTTGCTCTCGGCGGTGAGTACGGCGGCGCGACCGTCTTTGTGGCTGAGCATGTTCCCGACGGCAAGCGCGGCTTCTACACCAGCTTGATCCAGATCACCGCAAGCCTCGGGTTCGTGCTTTCTCTCGCAGCCATCATCGCCACCCAGCAAAGCATGAATGCGGCGGACTTCCAGTCCTGGGGCTGGCGTTTGCCCTTCATCCTCTCCATCGTGCTGGTCGCGGTTTCACTCTACGTGCGCATCCGCTTGAAGGAGTCGCCCATCTTCCGCCACCTCAAGTCGACCGGCGCCGTCTCCAACCAGCCGCTCACCGACGCCTTTGGCAACTGGACCAATCTCAGACGTGTCCTCATCTCCCTTTTCGGCGCAACGGCGGGGCAGGGAGTTATCTGGTACACGGGCGCCTTTTACGCTCTCTTCTATCTGCAAGCCATCCTCAAGCTCAATGCACACGCAGCGCATGTGGTCGTCGCGATTGCAACCATCGCAGCCATTCCGTTCTACGTTGTGTTCGGTACACTTTCCGATCGCGTTGGCCGCAAAAAGCTAATGCTTACCGCCATGATCGTCGCCGCCCTCGTGTATCTTCCCATCTACCACGCCCTGCAACGCGCGGCGGGGAATCACGTCGTCAGCGTCGGCTCGGTCAAGGACCAGGTCACGGGCGCCATTCGCCTCACGCCCCTTACGACGGACGCCAACGGCAAGCTTGTTCCCGCCCGCGAAGCCACAGACGCCAATCTGCCCTTGATTGGCGTCCTGGTCTGGCTTCAGGTGATTCTTTCCAGCGCTACCTACGGCCCCATCGCTGCCTACCTGGTCGAGGCCTTCCCCGCAAAGGTCCGCTACACCTCGCTCTCGCTGCCGTACCACATCGGCAACGGCGTCTTCGGGGGACTGTTGCCTCTCATCGGTCTCACCGTCTGCGCGTCCACCGGCAACATCTATGCCGGCCTCTACTATCCCATTGCTGTTGCGTCCCTCTGCTTCGTCTGCGGCGCCATCTTTCTCCGCGAGACCAGCGGCACTTTGATCTGGCAGGAGATCGTAGTGACCGCTGCTGCCCCAGGACCCACTTCTACCGTGGCCCTCGAATCGCCGGCTCCTTAATTCCAGGCCGATTCCGCTCAACCACTGCGCCACGGGGGCTGGCGCGACCCCGCTCTAGGCGTGGGAGATAATAAGAGGTGTGCCCTTTACCCTGGCTCACGCTGCTGCTGCCTATCCACTCCGGCGGACCCGGCTCATTCTCTCGGCCCTGATTTTTGGCACCTTTGCGCCCGACCTCGAGTATTTCCTCCGCTTTGCCCCCCGAGGCCCATTCGGTCACACCACGCGCGGCCTCTTCTTCTTTTGCCTCCCCGTCGGCTTCGGCGCCTTCTGGATCTTTCACGACCTCGTCAAAGAACCCCTGGCTTCTCTAATGCCCCGCGGCATTCGAGGAAGAATCACGCCCGGCATCTACCCTATGTCGCTCCGCCGGCCCCTCCACATCGTCCTGGTGCTCGTCTCGATTCTGATCGGCGCCATTACTCACATTTTCTGGGACTCCTTCACCCACGCCCGCTACTGGCCCGGTCACCATCTTCCGGTCCTCCGCGAAGTCTTTACGTTGCCTCTGGTCGGAGAGGTGCATCTGTATAAGTTGCTTCAGTACGCGAGCACCGTCCTCGGGCTCGTCGTGGTCTATTTCTGGTTGCGCCACTGGGCGCGCACTGCGCCGGTGCAGCAAGATCCCGCGGGCAGCAGCGTCTCCGCGTCCCACGTCCGCATCGCGCGCATTCTTATCCCGGCCACAGCTCTCCTTGGGGGCTTGATCCGGGCATTCGTCAGCATCCACAACCCGGAAACTCCGCGCGGCATGGAAATCTGGGTAGGCGACTTCGTCGTCGCCTCCATTTCGCTAGCGTGGCTCGAACTGATGATTTGGGGCTTTACGCTGCCCGTCCGCGCCGCGGAGGAAATGCCGCCCGTACCCAGCGCTCGGTAGAAGAGCTGACCCGAAGGCATTGCTCTCTTATTCCTCGCGCAGCAGAGCCAGAGGATTGACCGACAACGCGCGTTGCGCGGGAATCCACGTGGCCACCAGCCCCAGCAGCAGCATCGCCAGAACCACACCGGCCAGGACCAGCGGATCGCGCGGCGTGGCCTGATACACGATGAAGGCCAGCACCTTCGTAGCAAGCAGACCCAGAACCAATCCAACCCCCGAACCAATCGCCAGCAATTTGAACGCACGTCCCAGGGCGGCTTGCAGCACTTCCTTGTGTTGCGCGCCGAGAGCCACGCGAATGCCCAACTCCTTGAGCCGCTTGCTCACCGAGTAGGCAGCCATGCCGAAGATGCCGGTGATCGAAAGCATCGCGCCCATCAGGCCCAGTACGCCAAGCGACACTGTCGCCATGCGCGAGGGGAACAAAGTTCCCCCCAGTTCTTCGCTCCAGGGTCGAATCATCAGAACCATCGCTGGGTCGATATCCCGGAGCGCACTTCTCATGGCCGCGGCAAGTTCCTGCGGGTCGCGGCTCGACCGCACCACCAACCATATCCAGCTGGCCGGCGACTGCAGGAGGGGGAAGAACATCGCGGGCTTCTGGTTTTCGGTAAGGTTCACGTATTTTCCGTCTTCGACCAGACCCACCACCCGCACGCGCGTGCCATCTCGCAG
>CAZPEZ010000136.1:0-9723 GCA_964585715.1 uncultured Occallatibacter sp. | reverse complement strand
GTCCGATAAAGAAAGACCAGAGCGCTGGAAACAAAGGTGATCAGTATCGGAAATTTCCAACCTGTCCGGAGCAGGTGCCCTAGAGTTTGCGGCGTGGGTGGAGCGAGAAGCCACACAAAAGCGGAAGAGATCACGTAAATAGGAATGAGAAGGACAAGCAGGAAAACAAGGAAGAGCAACCAGTTGTAGGGAAACGCTCTCTCTGCGTAGAGCCCATGCAATCTCTGCGTGATAAGCACGGTGAGGTTTCCAATCGCAAGCCCAAACAGCAGGACCGTGAGCGGGTTGATCCGCTGTCCAATAGCCAAAAATGTGGCGCCTCCGATTGCGGAGATGGCGATGTAAAGGACTTGACTTCTGAAGAAACGGGCCAAAGAACCGGGAGTTATCCTCAATGCACTACGCATTTCTTAACCTCGCCAAGCAGAGGAGAGAATTCTACGCGCATCGTAGATTCTAGGGATCCGGCTCGATGACCAGCAATGCGGACATTCTTCAAGGTTGAGAGGGTCGCGGTTCGTCTTCTCCTGCTTCGGCGGGCACATTTGCTTCATTCGTGGCGGGCGGAAACGCAGGCAGCTTGAACTTGGACATCTTCCGCGTCATCACCTGGAAGTGATACCCCATTACAGCCAGGGTCATGGCCGTGCCGAAGGAGTGGCGATAACGCGTGGCCGCGGCTGCAAAGAACTTCCAATAGCTCCAGCGCTGCCGGCCGAAGACGCCCTGGCGGACGATCGACGTGACAAGCGCGCGCGCGTTGGCATGGGTCAGCCAGCGCTGTTTGAAGCGTTTCTCGCCTGGCGCAGTCTGTGTTCGGCTCAGGTAGAGCTTGACGCGCTTATAGTAGGCCTCGCTCGAGTAGATCTGCTTCAGCACGGAGCGATACCCCTCCACCAGCTTCGTCGCGTCCATGCGGGGTAGAAAATTGAGACTGACGCTGGTGTTGTTGCCGGCGTCAGTATGCAGAATGCGGCCCTCACGCCAGAGGCGCTGGAAGAGTTGCGTTCCGGGCATGGCCTGTAGCAGCCCGACCATGGCGACGGGGATGCCGCTCTTCTGGATGAAGTCGGTCATGCGGTCGAAGATGTCTTCGCGATCGGTGTCGAAACCGAGGATGAAGCCGCCCATCACCTGCATGCCATAACTCTGAATGAGGTACACGCTCTCGAGCAGGCTGCGCCGCGTGTTCTGCAGCTTGTTAGCTGCGATCAGGCCTGACTCGTCGGGTGTCTCGATGCCCAGAAACACCGAGACGAAGCCGGCGTCTTTCATCAGCTGCATCAGCTCGGGGTCGTCGGCAAGATTCAATGAGGCTTCGGTATTGAAGTCGAAGCAGGTCTTATATTGACTGCGCCACAAGGCCAGCGCGGCGCACAGTTCTTTGGCGCGGGCCTTATTGCCGATGAAGTTGTCGTCGACGATGAAGACACTCTCGCGCCAGCCGGCGTCGCGGAGCTGGTCGAGTTCGGCGATCACCTGCTGGACAGACTTGGTGCGCGGACGCCGGCCGTAGATTTCGATGATGTCGCAGAACTCGCAGTTGAAGGGACAACCCCGCGAATACTGCACGACCATTGTGGAGTAGCGGCGCATTTTGATGAGGCTGAGGTCGGGCAGGGGACTGGTCGCGAGCGCCGGGCGTTCAGCGGCCTGGTAGACAGGTTGGGCGGCTCCTTGCTCAAGATCGCGGGCGAGAGGGGCAATCAGGCTTTCGGCCTCGCCAATCACTACATGGTCCGCATTGATCTCTGCGGCGGAGAGACTGCTGCCGATGGGACCGCCAACGACGGAGCGCAGGCCGAGGGCGCGGCATCGCGCGAGGATCGCGAAGAGCGCGTCCTTCTGGATGTGCATTGCGCTGATGAAGGCCACGTCGGCCCAGGCGAGATCGCGGTCGCACAGGCGTTCGACATTCTCATCGACGAGGCGCTTGTTCCACGAGCGAGGCACCAAAGCGGCTACGGTCATCAGGCCCAGCGGAGGCTGTGCAGCCCGTTTGCCCAAGAACGACAGGGCATGCTTGAAGCTCCAATAGGTGTCTGGGAACTGGGGGTAGATGAAGAGGGCGTTCATGAGGCACCTCGTCGGGAACGACAACCCTGACCGTTCACTTTACTCTTGGCTGGATGCCCAGGACTGTCTCGAAATGCTCATCTTTGCCGGGCAACCGGTCAGGCGCCGATCGGGCGCGGCATGATCTTGACTGTTGCGACGCGGGCCCGTTTGCCGATCATCGCATTGAGATACGGGCTGCCTCGGTACTTCGCCCGGTAAGCCTCATCGATGCGGTCGTTGATGGGCTCGTAACCGGGCCCGTCCACCGGCTCGAAGGTGACCTCTTTCATTCGGCCGGCGACGTCGATCCGCCCCGCTTTTTGACGCACCGCCGCCTGGTACCAACCCGACCGTTGTCCGCTGAAGCCGCGCACGTAGAGAGCGTCGTCGACTGCGACCGACAAGATCCAGGTCGAGGCGTCGTAGGTCACCCCGTCCTCACGCAACGGCGCGATCCGCAAGTTATCTGCCGCGGCAATCTTGCGCAATTCTTCTTTGGGCCAGGAAGTCATTTTGGGCTCCTCTCGTACCAAGTAGTCCAGCGAGGTGGTCCGGGAGAGCCAGCTCAGTCGTGCTCCCAGGTGACGGACCAGTGTTCCTCGGGCCGAGTCGACCGGATGATCAGGCGTCCGTCCGAAGTGAACCGGTAAGCGCGCGGAAGATCCTTGCCGACGAGAAGATCGCGTGTCACCGATCCCTGCACGTGATGGGTCAGCGTGTGCGTCGCTTCATCAAGATCGTAGCTCCCAAAAGAAGCCTCGTACCCATCCTGGACGTACTCATTGTTTTGAGCCTTCGCCGTTTTGGGGTACATGAGTTGCACGGACATATGGCCGTCGCGCGTATAGATCAGCATGCCTTGCGGCTGGGGGGTGTCGAGGGCCTTCTCGTCCGGTCCGGGAGATTCAATGTGTACCAGATGCCACGCACCGATGAGCCGTTCGTGGTCTTTGCCTCGATTGTACGCCGACTGCGCCGGAGCGAGGCCTGTGAATGCCACAAGGGCCGCCAGCGCGATCCATGACAGAATCTTCATCTTGGATTTCCCCGCCGGTCGGCTCACCGGCCCACTAACTGTTCATGGAACTTGGGATAGCGTGCGCCCTCCAGCTTGATCTTCGAGGAGGCTTGTTCGAGCGAGCGCACATCGTCCGGCGTGAGTTCAACTGTTGCGGCGCCAAGATTCTCTTCCAGTCGCGCCAGCTTCGTCGTGCCCGGGATCGGAACGATCCAGGACTTCTTGGCAAGAAGCCAGGCGAGTGCGATTTGCGCAGGCGTCACTTGCTTTTGCTCGGCGAACGAGGTGATCACATCCACCAGGGCCTGATTGGCCTTGCGGTTTTCCGGGCTGAACCGCGGCACGCTGCTGCGGAAGTCGGTGCTGTCGAATTTCGTGTCGGCATCGATTTTGCCGGTCAGAAAGCCCTTGCCGAGCGGGCTAAAGGGAACGAAGCCGATGCCCAGCTCTTCGAGCGTCGGCATGACGGTTTCTTCGGGCTCACGCCAGAAAAGGGAGTACTCACTTTGCAGCGCGACAAGCGGCTGCACCGCGTGGGCGCGGCGGATCGTTTGTGCACTCGCTTCCGAGAGGCCGAAGTGTCTGACCTTTCCTTCCTGGATCAGATCCTTCACGGCGCCCGCCACATCCTCGATGGGAACGTTCAGGTCCACACGATGCTGATAGAAGAGATCGATGGCATCGACCTTGAGACGCTTGAGCGAGCCCTCTGCGACCCGTTTGATGTGTTCTGGCCGGCTATTGAGAGCGTTCCATTTGCCGCCATCGTCGGGGTTGGCCTCCCACCCGAACTTAGTCGCGAGGACGACCTTTCCGCGAAACGGGGCGAGGGCCTCACCGACCAGCTCTTCGTTGACAAGTGGACCATAGACCTCGGCTGTATCAAAGAAGGTGACGCCTCGCTCCACGGCGGCGTGAAGCAGCGCAATCATCTCCTGCTTGTCCTTTGGGGGCCCATATGACCAGCTCATGCCCATGCAGCCGAAGCCGATGGCCGACACTTCCAGATTGCTCTTTCCTAGTTTGCGCTTTTCCATTGCGATCTCTCCTTGCGCGAGTGCGTCGATTTAAGTCTCAGTGGCGGATCGTTGCGTGAGCATCGCGTCGAGATCATCCCGCACGCGCTGCGGTTCGTCTTCCAGCGGCTGATTGTCCTGGTCTTTCGCGGCCTCGAGAGAACCGTCAGTGTCAGCATCGAGCCGGCAAACAACGGTTCCAGGTCCGACTGCGCCGCTCCTTCAGCGGCGATGAGTTCAAGTGTCATTCGTGTCGCGTTGACCGAAGTAAGGCTTCGCACGAGCACCTCGGCGATCTGGCGGCGGGCAATCACACCATCCTTGGGCGTACCCGTCTGGCGCTTATCGCCTTGTAGGAATATCAGCCTGTGCTCGTTGGGGCTGTTGTAGTCAAACCAGCCCGGGTGGACGATTGTGTAAGGGTTGCCGCTTGCGCGGACGAGTCTCTCGGCGCGCCGCTTCCAGTCGTGAGACTCTGTGGAGCGGTTATACGAGCCAGTGCGGTTGGTCACTCCGATCGACGTCATCAGCGCAATTCGCGCTTTGCGCGAACCGAGCGCACGCAGGACATTGCGCACTCCGCCGTAGTCGACACTCTGAGCTCCCGCCTTTCCGGAGCCATCCGACCCGAGCGTGAACACAATTGCGTCGACACCCTCCACCGCGCCAGAAAGCGTCTCCGGACGGGTGACATCGCCGACGAGCACCTGCACTTTCTCGGGAAAATTTCGTGCCTTAGCACGGTCACGTACCACTGCGCGCACTGTATATCCCCGTTCAAATGCGACCTCGACGACGAGGCGCCCGATGCTGCCTGTGGCGCCAACAACTAATACTGTTTTGACCGGGTCGATCATCTGGTTTCCGATTGAACTCCCCTCGGCTTTACGAAGGCTTGTATGGCGAAATCTCGTCGATGGCTCGCAGTGCATTGAGGTTGCGCGGACACCCGATGAAGGGCAAGAGCTGAGTGACGACATCGATGAGTTTTGCGCGGCTGTTGCCCACGCGTAGATTGGCTGCGACATGCCCTTTCGCTTGCGGGTCACAGCCACCAAGCGAGATCAACATGCTGAATGTCAGCAACTCGCGCGTTGCGAGATCCAGGCCCGAGCGTGAAACGTGGTCGCCGATGCAGTTGGCGTCAAGAAAGCGATAGATGTGCTGCTCGTCCTGCGGTGCAGCAGCCGTTGCAGACCTTCTTCGCCCACGATCTCTTTCTGGACGGCAAGCCCCTTCTGCGCGCGCGTCTCTGGCGTGGTTGTGGATTGGCCGGCCAGTGGCACCGCGATGCCCCGCTCGGCGAAGAGTTCATTGGTGGCGTGGAGGAAGCCGTAGACCTTGGCCATACCAACGTATGGGACTGCCTGGTAGACGATCTCATTGATCTCGACCGGTGTGACCCCGACTGTGAGTGCCGCGCCGGCCATCGCGCGATACTCACGCAATGCCTGCGAGGCAATCATCGATGCGAGTTGCACCATCAATCGTGAACGAACGTCGAGGCTGCTCTGCGCGAGCACCTCGTCGAACGCAAAGTTGTCGAAGATGTCAATCAGTTCCGGGTCGGTGACCGCCAAAGTGGACACGTATCCCGGAAAGAGCTCGTCATGAGTCTGCTGCGCAGGTGCGTTTGGAGCCATTTCGATTTGCCTTTCTCAGCGCCCGACGCGCGCCTGCAAGGCTGCCGGGTACCGTGCACCCTGCACCTCAATGCCAGAGACAGCGCTCTGAATCTCGCTCAAGTCGTGCGCCGACAATTCCACGGCGGCGGAACCCAGATTCTCTTCAAGACGATGCAGTTTGGTCGTTCCCGGAATCGGTACGATCCAAGGCTTCTGCGCGAGCAGCCATGCAAGGGCAATCTGTGCCTGCGTCACTTTCTTGGCGGCAGCGATCTTGCCGAGCACATCGACGAGAACCTGGTTTGCTTTTCGATTCTCTTCATCGAAGCGCGGAACCACATTCCGGAAGTCACTCTTGTCAAAAGTCGTACTGGCGTTGATGGCACCGGTGAGAAAGCCCTTGCCGAGCGGACTGAAGGGGACGAAGCCGATGCCAAGTTCCTCGAGCGTTGGCAGAATCTCCTTCTCCGGCTCGCGCCACCAGAGGGAATACTCGCTCTGCAGCGCTGCGACAGGCTGAACATTGTGGGCGCGGCGGATCGATTCAACACCCGCCTCGGACATACCAAAGTGCTTCACCTTGCCCGCTGCGATCAGATCCTTGACTGTGCCGGCGACCTCCTCGACTGGCACATTTGGATCCACGCGGTGCTGATAGAACAGATCGATCACATCGGTCCTGAGGCGCGTCAAAGCGGCGTCTGCCACCTCGCGTATGCGTTGCGGCCTGCTGTCCAACCCCTTCGTGGGGATTCCATCGGTGAAGCCGAATTTGGTGGCGATGACGACTTTGTCGCGGAAGGGCTCCAGTGCTTCGCCGACCACTTCCTCATTAAGGAATGGGCCATAGGCTTCGGCGGTATCAAAGAATGTCACGCCGCGGTCGAATGCCGCCCGGATAAGGGTGATCGCCTGTTGCCGCTCCGTCGCGGGGCCATAGCCGAAGCTCAGCCCCATGCACCCCAGCCCGAGAGCTGAGACTTCGAGACCGCATTTTCCTAATTTGCGCTTCTGCATTGTCTTTTCTCCGTTCAGTTGTTCCGGCTTGTGTTGACCTGAATTGCTTCGCACCTAAAATGCGAAGCGCAGCTCCGATCCATCCCAACTCCTTCACCGCATGGTGAAACCGCCGTCCACTGAGATGGACTGGCCGGTGACATAGCTTGCAGCATCGCTGCAAAGCCACAAAACTGCATCTGCAATCTCCTCGGGTCGGCCAACCCGTCCCATGGGGACGCTCTCTTCCATCGCCTTCAAGGCTTCGCCCTGACCGCTCGCCACCATCTGGTCGGACATTGGCGTCTGAATGAGGCCAGGACAAACGGCATTGATTCGAATGCCACGCGCAGCGTATTCGAGAGCCGCGCTCTTCGTGAATCCAAGGACTCCGTGCTTCGCGGCATGGTAGATTCCTCGCTCGGAGCCTCCCACGAGTCCTCCAAGCGACGAGCAATTCACGATAGCGCCGCTTCCTTGCTTGCGCATCTGCTTCAGCTCGAACTTCATGCAGCTCCATACGCCACGGAGATTGATTGCCATCACGCGATCGTAGTCATCGCGAGTGGAATCGGCAGTCTCGGCAAGCACATTTTGAACGCCGGCATTGTTATAGGCTGCATCCAGGCGGCCAAAAGTGGCGAAGGTCTGTTCAACCATGGCTTCGACCTGAGTATCCTCCGATACGTCGCACCGGATGGCGAGTGCTCTGTGGCCTTGGGCCGTCAGTTCGTCTGCCGCGGCCCGCGCGGCCTGTTCATTCCAGTCGGCCAGTACCACGGAAGCACCCGATTCAGCGAAAGCTTTGGCGGTCGCACGGCCAAGTCCGGAGCCTGCGCCGGTAACGAGCGCGACCTTGTTCTCAAAAGAAATGTTCATACGGAGTTCCTCGTTCTGTACGCAGGTTGTGCCCCAGATTGCGCGCCTTCTGCACTTTGTTCTCCCGCAAAGAGGTAGCCTTTGAATCCGACGAATCAGCCAGACATCTCGACAACTCCGATCCTACGGAGAGATGTGTTGTCGGCGCTTTCCCGATCCTGCCGATTCTTTGCCTGATTCTGTCTGGAACAGGAGTTTTGTGCACAAACGAACGCTTTCGCAGTAGGCTGAAGAGGCAGGAGCAAGGAGCAAAGTGGCGAGACCGATCGAACGACTCAAAGATCAGAATTTGCCGGTGATTGAAATGCGGAGGGAGTTATCCGCAAAGATCGCGGCCCGCGCACCATTGGAGGGGGAAAATCGTACTCCCATCCCCGGCCTGGCGCTTTACCGGCGGACACAGCCGTCAGGATGCTATCTGGCCACCTATGAGCCGAGCTTTACGGTGTTCCTGCAGGGGCGCAAGCGGGTCAATCTCGGAGGCAACATCTACTTCTGCGACGGATCGTCCTTTCTCCTGTCGTCGATCGATGTGCCGGTTGAGAGTCAGATACTCGAGGCATCCGAACAGGTTCCCATGCTTTCGATGTTTTTCAAGCTGGATATGCCGACGGTGCGGGAGGTCATCAGCCGCGAAGAACTGCCGGAAGCGGAAACAAGCGGCAAATCTCGCGGGATCGCGGTTGGAGAAACAACGGTTGGATTGCTCGGCGCATGCTCACGACTGATCGACCTTCTCGAGGCCCCCGAGGATATTCCGTTTCTCGGCCACTTGATCCAGCGCGAAATTGTGTACCGTATTCTGCGCACCCCGCAAGGAGAACGCCTCCGTGCCATCGCGACGACGGGCGATCTCAGCCACCGGACCGCACGCGCGATTGCCTGGCTCAGGGCCAACTATGCCAAGCCATTGCGCATCGACGAACTTGCGGAGGCCGCGCGTATGGGAGTCTCGACGCTTCATCACCAGTTCCGTGCGCTGACCGCGATGAGCCCGCTCCAATACCAGAAGCAGCTTCGGCTACAGATGGCCAGACAGCGGATGTTGATGGATGGGCTGGATGCCACCAGCGCGGCCTACGAGGTCGGGTACGAGAGCATCAGCCAGTTTACCCGTGAGTACAGTCGACTCTTTGGTCAACCACCGATGCGCGATATCAAATCTTTGCGCGACAGTAACGTTGTGCCGATCAGCGCAGCCTGACATCCACTCGATCTGCGGCCTGCCTCGATCAAACCAGCGGAGCGATGACCAGCGCGTCGATGGCGGGAGGCGGCACGACCTTCGGCAACTCCATGTCCGTATAGCGGCCTTGCGCTACCTCAGCGAACACTCGATTGACAGTGTCTTCGGTCCTGCCGGAGTTGATGTGCAGCTTGCGCACTGCGCGCATCACTGTGGCGGACAACAGAAAACGGTTCTCTATCTTGAGTCCGGCCGAATGCACCAGTTCAGATCGCATGTGTGCCCCAATTCTCGGTAGTCGTACGTTTGCTACAGAGCCGGGCTCGTCTTGGTGTCGTCCGCTGAATGCGAGTTCTGTGCCGGAAACACGTGGAGGAGAGGGCCGAAGCGAGGGAATATCCTGCTGATCCCTCAAGGTCCAGCATACGCTGATTCTGACCCTTCTCCTAATTACCTTGGAGCCACCGCCAATTCGCGTGAATTGTCATGCGATCTCGCTTCTATCGTCTGGTTCATGTCGGGATTCCCGAAGCGGGCGCTGTTTTCAAATGTGGTTGGAAAGTCATTTGAGGCAGTGCCGACAGCGCCCGCAGCGCAGCTCGGTGTCCGAAGAATGCTATACTGGTAACCGGTCGTCGAATCCGACTTGGCGTTCTTGCCTGTTCTGCTATTCCGCTCAACTCGCAATGCAATTCCACTAGAGTTCAGCGATACACCACCAACAAAGGAATAGTTATGGAACAGGGAACAGTGAAATGGTTTAACGATGCAAAGGGATTCGGCTTCCTCAGCCGTGCCAACGGCGAAGACGTGTTCGTGCACTATTCGGCCATCAAGAGTGACGGATTTCGTTCGCTCCAGGAAGGCCAGGCCGTCGAGTTCGACGTCGTCAAGGGGCCGAAGGGCTTTCAGGCCGAGAACGTCCGGGTTGCCTAATTCAATGAA
>CAZPEZ010000135.1:0-9918 GCA_964585715.1 uncultured Occallatibacter sp. | reverse complement strand
GGGACCCTTTTTTCGCCACCCGCCCCAAAAACAGAACGGCCAGCCCTCAGGCTGGCCGGCTACTTCCGCACTCAGCTTCCTCCTAGTTCGTCACCTTCTTCGGCAGCACCTGAATGGTCACCGGCACCACCCCGGCATCCATCATCCCGATCTGCTCCGCCGCCGCATGCGACAAGTCGATCACCCGCCGTCCATACAGCAGCCCGCGGTCTGTGATCCGCACCACCACCCACTTGTGGTTTCTCGTGTTCTCCACCTTGACTCGGGTCCCGAAGGGCAGCGTCGGATGGCAGGCCGTGAAATCGTTCTGGTTATAGACTTCGCCACTCGCCGTCAGCCGTCCGTTAAAGACTCCGCCATACCAGGAGGCAAAGCCATGCAGGAGCTTGGCAGGTTTCTTCGGCACCGCGACCACAGGCGTCTCGCTCAAAACCGGTGCCGCAGGGGGAGCTGACGCCGCCGGACGGGACAGAACCGCATCCGCCTGGACCGTTCTCGCTGGAACGGTAAGCACCAGGCCGGCGAGCGCAATACAGGACGCACCGATCAGCAGCCATAGCTGCACCGGATCTTTCCCGTTCACGTTGTTCGAGTTTTGTCTCATAAGCATCTGTCCATCTTACTAGTTCGACACTAGTAACCTCAACTATTGAAAAGAGATGCAGCAGGAGATCCAGGGCGGAAATGGACTGGGGAATCGGCATCTAAAGCGCTAAACCCATACCCCAGAAACGCTTACAAGGTGCACCAAGAATAGTGCAATTTTCCGTGTCAGATTGTGGGATTTTCCCCTCATTTTTCTCGCCCTTTCTGCCGAAAAACTAGGCTTCCAAGGCCAGTCGTCTTGGGGTCCTTCCATCCGACCGCGCAAGGCTACCACGAAGTCCCATTCACGGTACAGCAACATTTCGCCTCTTCAACCCGTCTTTTCCACAGAAATCGGGAGGGTCCGACATTGTGAAAAATCTCGCAAAAGTCTGCCTCTTTGCCTTCGCTCTGGTTCCAACTCTGGCAATTTCTCAGCAGCCCGCCGGTTCGTTGCCACCGGTCCCACCGGCGCTATCCGCCGCCAAAACCGTATTTCTCTCCAACGCTGGGGCCGACAGCGGGCTCTTTCCCCAGCCGTTTTCCGGCGATCCCAATCGTGCCTATACACAGCTCTACTCGGCTCTTCAGGCGTCCAACGCCTTCCAGTTGGTAGACGCTCCGTCCGAAGCCGACCTCGTGGCCGAACTTCAGCTCATCGCCCCTTATGGCCCGACCAACGCCAACAAGCAGTACGGCGCTGCCGATCCGCGTCCCATGTTCCGGCTCACAGTCTACGACCGCAGGACCCACTACATTCTCTGGACCGTCACCCAGTCCGTCGATCTGGCCTTCCTCCAAAAGACCCACGACCACAACTTCGATCTGGCTCTCACCGCCGTCCTCGACCAATTCCTCGCGATCGCCGGCAAGGCGCCAGTACCGGCGCACTGAAGTTACGTCGCCTTGTGCAGATTATTTCTCCGAACTTGTTAGCCTTAAATTGAATGCTCCCTAAACACATGGAGGGAGCAGCAGCCTAGGGGTCCTCATGGACAGGTCTTCGTCCATTGGGTGAGCTTTAGGCGTCTGAAGTGCCACCAGGATCAAATGCCGGGCCTCTTCTTTGTGAGGGAGCAGGGGCCTTTGGGCCCCTGAAATGTCGGCAGAATGCGAGGACGGAACTTAGCATCAAGGCTGACCAGATCGAAGGGCTCATTCCACCAGGCCGCCACATGAGAAGCCGCGACCCACTTCTGCAGCTGAGGGAAGTCCGAACGCTCCATCGGGCGGAATGAGATTTGCTGATTGCTTTCCGCAGAGGACCCCATTGGGTCATCTTCTACGATTCGTCTTTCCAGCTCAAATCCTCACTGTCGGCTCACGACTACCCCTTGTGATTTCCGGTTCCGGTCGGATTACCCGCCATCTATGAAGGCGTCGGCGGAGTCAAGAGAAAGAACGATCTCCCTCCGCTAGCGACGTAGAGGGCCGTCAAGGGCGCCCGGAGGGCGTTCATCTTGATCCTTGACGGCCCTCTACGTCCTGCAGAATCGACATGGGAACGAAGCGAAACGAAGTTCAGTGAAGCTTCGTTCCTTAGATGACATTCTTCGTTCTTGTCCCAGAGCACTTGCATAGTTGCCTCGACCAAAGCTCGCCTGTAATCGTTCGGGTGAACTCAGTTCGACCCAGCCATCTATCCGATCGCAATTGCGACCATGATTACCTCTTCGAACTCCCTCTGAAAGAGGGAGTGGGGTGCCCAATCACTCGGACGGTGATCTACTTCACACCATAGCGGGTCCCGGGCTGCCCCACGTGCGAACCGAATTGCAACGACTTTTCGTAGTCCCATCCTTTGCGCCACATCCAATACAAACCAACTGCGAGTTTGCGTGCCAGCGCCACCACGGCGATCTGACGTCCCCGGCGCATGGTCAGGTGCAGGAACTCGCGACGCCACTGGGGATTGCTACGGACGGCAGCCTGGGCCGCCTCCAGCAACAGAAAACGCAAAAGTGAATTGCCTTGTTTGCTGATGTGTCCCAACCGCTGCCGGCCCGCGCTGGAGTCCTCGCAGGGGATTAGCCCCAGGTAGCTGCCGATCTGCTTGCCGCAACGAAAACGCTCCGGAGACCCGATGATCAGAACATAGGCCAGCGCCGTCAGTGGACCGACACCTGGATGCGTCATGAGTCGTTGCGCCTCTGGATACTGTTCCACCTGCTTCTCAATCGCAGCCGTTAACGCTGCGATGCGCGGAGTCAACCCGTCGAGCAACTCGAGCAGGTCCTTACGGCGCCTGGTCGCCCACGGCATCAGTTGAAATGACTCCAGCTGCGCTCTTCCCGTTTTGCTCCACAGTCCCCTCTTGCGCCGTACCCCTTCGTTCAGAGCCACGGCCTGAAGTTGGTTCATCACTCGCGTTCGCATCTGCACCAGCCTATGGCGATGCCACAGCAGCTGCCGCAAGTCGCGATTGCCCACATCCGGCAACCATACCCCCGGAAAGCGATTCTCCACCAGCAGCGTGCGCAGAAGCCGGGCATCCTCCCGGTCGTTCTTCTGCTCGCGCACGCGCTTGGCCTTGATCTCTGCCGCATCGCCAACCCAGAGCTCGTGTCCCAACTCCGCAAGCAGACGTTCGAACCAGCGCGCGTGACCCGTCGCTTCGATCCCCACGCGCACCTTCACTCCCTGCTCCTTCAGGTTCCGGTAAAACTTCTCCGCTTCTCCATTGCCGTGCGACAAAGCTAGTTCACCGCACTCTCCGTGTCTACCCACGCGATCTGCTGAAAACTCGGGTGATAGTCACAACCTACTATCAACATGTTCGGCTCCTTTCTCCCGAGCCTTGGTCGTCAGCAACTGACGAAAGTGTAAGCCGGAACGAAGCAGACTTATAATGACCCCACGCGTCTGGCTCCTTCCTCCTCGAGCCCATGGTCAGTCAGCAACTGCCAACTGCGCTCGGCCCGCGAAGGAGCCGACGCTTTCATGAAATCACTCGTACATCACTGCACACCCTCAACGCGGAGGATAGTCCTCATCCCTGACTGAGGACGCGCTAGCCGCGGGTTTTGCGGCAAGGGTGGGATTGCAAAAATCCTCGGCAACATTTTTCATCTTGGAGAAAGCTCGCTGACTTCCAGCCTTTCCCGTGCCTTCAGGTATCCCTTGCGCCGGAACCAGTCCTCCATCGCCGGACCCAGCCGATCCAGCGGCACCCTATGACCGGCCTCCATCAGCCCATCGCCCACCGGCAACGTATCGTCGAAAACCGCATCGTTGGTGAAGTTGCGCATCGCGAAGTTATCGATCCACCGCACCGGGCACGGCTCGCGTTCTCCAGTTGCGCTGACCTTCACAATCGACAATCTCCGCTCAAACATTGCGTCTCGCTCAGTGCGGCTTCGCGGCCGGCACATCTTTCCCTTGCGTCTCGACGGTGAACCGCTTGAAGTCGTAGTCCTTCTCGACAAAATGCTGGCGCAGATTCTTCACCAGCAGTACCCGCGCCTGCACCGTTCCCTCGCCGCCGATCGGCAGCCACAACTCTCCGTTGGCCGCAGATCCCGCAGACAAGTCCTGATCCCCAGGGCGCGGGATCAGTTGCTGGTCAAACCGGAAATTCGATCCTTTCTGGACGTTCGCAAACAGCCCCCCCACCACGTGAAAGTTGTCGATGAAACTCACCTCGAGATGCGCCACCTGCCGGTCCGCCTCGTCGATCCAGATCGTCCCCTGCAGCTTCTTCGAAGCGTCCTCAACCAGCCCATGTGTCTTCGCGTTGTTCCGCCCGACAAAATCGAACACAATCGCCGGCCGCCCCCGGAAAACAATCCTGCGCTCGTTGCGCACATCCATAATGTCGAGCAGCCGGCTCACACTGATCGTCGGCCCTTCCAGCGGCTGTCCCGGCGGCGTCTTCTCCGCCTTCTCCACCAGCTTCGTCACCCGCTCCGTCTCCTTCTGCTGGTCGTGATCGCTCAATGGCTTCCCATCGCGCCTCACCGTCCGCTCGATCACGTGCCCATGGACGAAGAAGTCTTCGTTCTCTTCGATCTGCGTTTTCTTTATCTGGCCGGAGCCATCGATATCCTGCACGGTCTGCATCGAAGTGTAGGTGTACGACTCGCGTACCTTGTCGAGCTGCCGCTGGTGTTCCTGCACCTGCTGCATCAATTGCCGGATGTCGGGCAGGGGAGCATTCATCGCTGCTGGCTTGGCCTGCGCCGCCCCAGACAACGCAATCGACAACACTCCGGCCGCGGCGGCAATCCCTCGAAACACCATAGCGCCATTCTCAGGTCTGTTGGCCTTCCAGGCTAGTCCGGCTCGCATCGTTACTCTTGGACCCGGCCCGTGCCGAAAAGGTTACGATGCAGGCCGGAAGATCGCTGCAAGCTCACCGCTACGCTGTGCTATACCTAACCCACGGGCCCTCATCAACGTAGGAACAGGAAGGAGAAGCGCGTACCCATGTTTCGGATGCTGATTCACTGGTTGCTCTGCGCAGTCGCCTTGATGCTCATCTCGCGCATCGTGCCCGGTTTCTTCGTCACAGGGATTCAAGCGGCGCTCGTCGCGGCCCTCGTCATCGGCTTCCTCAACGCCACCCTCGGCTTCCTGCTCAAGGCCCTCACGTTTCCTCTCGTGATCCTCACCTTCGGCATCTTCCTGCTGGTCATCAACGCAGGAATGATCCTCATCGCATCGCACGTGGTCAGCGGATTCTATGTCTATGGATGGAAACCGGCATTCATTGGAGCTGCCGCTCTGGCGATCATCGGCCTCTTCATCCGCGCCTTCTCAAAGGAATAGACCCCCGATCCTGCGCCTTCTGAATCGTCCTACTTGCCGCTCGATTGCGCTGTCGCCTGCAATCCGACGGTCTTCCCGCTGCGCGGCCCTTTCTTTTTCCCGTCGGCCTGCTTCTCCCCGGCCGCGCTCTTGTGATTCGCCGCAAGCATCACCGTCGGAACATCCAACGTCTTTGGCGTACGCACCGCATTGGCGCTCGAAAACCCGCCCGCTCCACCCACGTGCGGAATCGCAATCGGCGCCTGCCTGGGCTGCACCCGTGAATACACACCCCAGCTGCCGCCGGCCACCACAGCCACAATCGCCGCAGCCGCTGCGCCACGCGCCAACGCGCTGCGCACCCAACTCCTGGCTGGCCACTCCAGCACCCGAGCCAAGCTACCCGCCGGCTGCCGCTCAAGCCTCGCCTTCACGCGATCTTCCAGCCCTGCCGGTGCTGGCAAACCCGCAATCACGCGCAGCGTTGCCTCCGCCTCGCCTGCTTCGGCCAAGCCCCTCGCCGTCTTTTCCGAATGCATGTTCATCGCAGACTCCTCTCGTGCTCGAGCAGGTCCGCCATCAGATTGCGTGCGCGAAACAGCCGCGATCGCACGCTCGACTCGGTAATCCCCAAAACCGATGCGATCTCCACACTCGACAGCTCTTCGAATGCAGAGAGCAGCATCACCTCGCGCTCTTTTGCCGGCAGCTGCTCCGCGCAGGCCAGCACATGCGCATGGTGTTGCGCGGCTGCGGCCCTCTGTTCGGCGCTCAAACCGTGGGCCGGCAAAACGCGCGCCAGTTCCGTAACATCGTCGGTCTCCGGACGCGTCTTCGCGCGACGTTTCCTGTCAAGCACAATGTTCCACACGATGCGGATCAGCCAGACACGGTGATCGCGAATTTCTCCCAAGGTCTCCCGATGGCGCAGAACGCGCAGGAAGGTCTCCTGCACAGCATCTTCGGCGTCGGAGGCATTGCGCAGAATGGAGAAAGCAACCCGGTAGAGCGTCGACGCATACTGGTCGACCAAAGCCGCAAGTGCTTCCTCTTCCACGTGCCGGCGAGCCTCGTCCTCAAAAACGCTTGGCGCGATCTCCATCCAACCTGCGAATACGGATTGGCTTGCGCTCATACGAAACCGGACGCAGCCACTCCGAAAAACGCTCGGATTTCACCCAGCCGCTCACGATCTCGCCTGAAATACCTGCCCGTTACTGACCGGAGAGCTTCTGAGCGGCAATCGAGCCCGCCGCGCCGTCCTTGTCGCTGTCCCGGACCTTGGCCCACAGGACCCGCGCCATGTCACGCTTGCCGGTCGCCACATACAGATCCGCCAGATCCAGCTGCGCCACCGCCGCCGACACCGTAACCGACGGCCTGGCCACGATCCCGTTGTAGAGATCGATCGCCTGCGCGTCGCGATTCGTCTGATGGTAGAGGCCCGCGAGGGCCTGTTTGGCAAGGTTCGCGATATTGCGATCCCACGCATCGGCCGCCTTCTTTAGCTCCGTCTCCGCGGGACCATTTTGCCCCAGCTCCGCGTAGGTGACACCGGCAAAGTAGTGCGCCTTGGTCCCCTGCGGCAGCCAGCCGTACTCGTCGGCGACAGCCACGAACTTCTGGTTGGCCGCCTTCGACCGCTCCGCTGCCGTCGCATACACGCCGGACTCGGGCGGCGCGCCCGGGGGCAGAAGCGGCGCCGAGTACACATCCAATGCCGCACCCAGGACCACGTTCGCAGTCGCCGACTTCAACCCTACAAACACGGCAACTCCCACCACCACAATCACGGCCACAGCAATCGTGACCGCCCAACGCACCACACTGTTGCGATGACCGCTGATCCAGGTCACGCCGCTTTGGGTCGCCTGGACAAATTTGTCGCCCTTCAGGGCATGACGCGTTTGTGTATCCACTTGGTTTGAATGTCCTTCGTCGATCGACTTGCAGGCGGGTCCGTACAGGAGGGCGCACAACGACTGCAACCCATCTAGTCTATCAGCGCGAAAACTGGAGCGTCCACCGACGGGTCGGCCGGTGGTAAGCGGGTAGGCCTGAGATTAGCGGCCCGGAGCCTTTTCCGCGCTGCGAAGAGCGCGAATCCTCTCGATTGCGCTTGTCACAGCCGCCCCTCCGCTCAGGGAAGCACGTCCCTTCTCCATCAACAACTCGATATAGTCAACCACTGGAAGACCGCGCGACTCCGCTTCACGGCGCATCTCGTCCGTCACATCCACCGAAACCTGCATGAGTCTGTTGCCTCTCAGAACTCATCGGCGGAATCTCGAAAGTATCCAACCCATTTTCCTCGCCCAGCTCGCCGGTCCCGCTTGCCCAGCCCTCCGCCAGGACGATACGCTAGTTCCATGTATGAGGATTTTCACGTCACCGATCATTGGAGCAAAGAAGACCTCCACTGCAAGTGGAAGGCGAACATCGTCGCCATCGCCACGCGCCACGCCGACGCGGTCGACGTTCGCTTCGACGTCAACGACCGCGCAATGTGGATCGCCCTGCCCTGCACCGCCTGGGTCGAACAAAAGAAGCGCAACGGTATGGTCATCACCGACCAGCTCACCGCCCAGATCGCCGGCCGCTACCTCAAACAGATCATCGAAGAGGGCTACGACGCCCGCCGCGAGATGTACACCATGAGTGTCCCCGAGGTCCTTGAGCATCTCGACGCCGTCGCCGCGGAAGCCAAAGCCAAGGGCGGCATACCCGCACTCCCCGCAGGCATCGAAGCCACCGCCTAGGCAACAATCGCCAGCATCACTTTTCCTGGAACTCGCCCCACTACACCTCCGTAGAGTCTTTTCGGAGAGTTCTCTTGCGCTTCCCCTCACCTGTCTCCGTGCTGACCCGGATTCTCCCCCTGTGCCTCGCCTCGAGTCTCGCGGCTCAATCCGCCAACGCCCCTCTGCCCGACCAGCAACAACTCCTGCAGCGCGCCATCGCCAACGAAAAGAAACTCGCCGATGAGCAGGAGCGCTACGAATGTCGTGTCACCTCCGACGGCGCCGAGCTCGACAAAACCGGCAAGGTCAAACACGAGACCATCGAAATCGAAGACCAGTTCTATGTGAACGGGCAGCAGATCGAGCGCACCCTCTCCCGCAACGGCAAAGACCTCACACCCGCCGAAACGCGCAAAGAAGACGAACGCGTGATGAAGGAGACGCTGAAGTACAGCGACAAAGCCAAAGCCGACCAGAAAACGGCCGAAGACAACCAGCAGGGCGTCGACATGATGTCTGCAATGATGCTCGTCAACGGCCACCGCGAAATCAACAGCGGCCGTAGTGTCCTCTTCTACGACATCGTCGCCAACCCACACTTCGAAGCCAAAAACATGACGCAGCGCTTCGGCTCCGTCATGCAGGGCAAAATCTCTCTGGACGATCAAACCGGCGAAGTCATCGACCTCAATATCCGGTCCATAAAAGATCTGAAAGTCGCTGGCGGTATGGTCGCTTCACTCCGCAAGGGTTTCTGGCTCCACATCCACTCCACGCCGCAGCTCGACGGCGTCTGGCTCAACGACTTATCCGAGGGCACGGGCGACGTGCGCGCTCTGCTCTTCGTGCACCCCTACTTCCGCTTCAAAGAAGTGACCGACAACTGCCACCTCTACACGGCCACCGCCAATGAATCCGGCAAAGTGAAACTCGTCAAGTAAATCGGAGTCGGGAGCGCTCTCCGCATCTGTTGCCTGGTCCCGATTCCGCTCGTTTCCTTAGTCCCTGCTTTTCCGAGGTGATCACTCGTGCCGCAGCGCCTCAATCGGCTGCACCGCTGCTGCCCGCCAGGCAGGATACCCACTCGCTCCCAGCGCCGCCAGAAGCAGGAGCACACTCGACAACCCAAACGTTGCCGGATCCCACGGCTTCAACCCATACAGCATGCTCGCAATCGTGCGCGCCAACCCCAGGGCAGCGCCGATTCCCGCACATTCGCCCATCAGCACCATCCACGTTGCCTCGCCCAGCACCATCCGCAGAACGCGTTCAGGTCGCGCGCCCAGAGCCATGCGAATCCCAATCTCATTCGTGCGCTGGCTTACTGAATACGCCATGACGCCGTAGATCCCCACACACGCCAGCACCAGTGCCAACACGCCGAAGCCGCTCGTCAGAATGGCGAAGATCCGTTCTTGACGCAGATTAGCCGCGATCTGTTCGTCTTGCGTGCGCACGTCCAACATCGGCAGGTTCGGATCGACCTCTCGGATAGCATCCCGCAGCGACGGCAAGAAGGCCTGTCCTTCCATCTTCGTCGCGATCGCAAACGTCGCTCCGTGCATGCCATCATCCTGTTGCGCGTAGGGAGTGTAGTACGTGGGTTCCGCGCTTTTGCGAACGCGGTAGTACTTCGCGTCCCCGCACACCCCCACAATTTGAATGGTGTAGGGGTGGTGCCCTCCCGTTTCGAATGTTCGGCCAATTGGATTCACTTTGGGGTAGAACGTCTTGGCAAGACTCTCATTCACCACCGCCACCTTGCGCGAAGTCTGGCTATCGCTCGCGCCAAACCCGCGCCCGGCCACGATGGGAATGCCGAAAGTCTCAAAGAAGTGCGCTCCCA
>CAZPEZ010000134.1:0-9964 GCA_964585715.1 uncultured Occallatibacter sp. | reverse complement strand
CCCTGCGAGATCATGCGCACGTTGATGTGGCGGATGGCGGTGAAGACCTGGGCGGCCATGCCGTGCTGGCCGCGGATATCCTCGCCTACCATACAGACGAGCGCCTTTTTGCCTTCGTACTTCACATCGGCCAGTTTGCCCAGGTCGGCGGCGATCGCCGGCAGCCTGTCATTGGAGTCGACGGTGAGCGACACCGAAACCTCGCTGGTCGAGACCATATCCACCGGGCACTGGTGCTTGTCGAAGATCGTGAAGATCTCCTTTAGATAGCCGTGCGTCATCAGCATGGGGCTGGCAACCACGTCGATGATCGAGAGCTTCTTTTTGACGGCGATCGACTTGAATGGGCTCTTGCAGTGCGGTGCGACCGAGATAATGCGGGTGCCATCATTGGACGGATTCTTGCTGTTCAGCACGAGCACAGGGATGTTCTTTCTGACCGCGGGGAGGATCGTCGCCGGATGCAGAACCTTGGCGCCGAAGTAGGCGAGTTCGGCTGCCTCTTCGAAGCTGATCACTTTCACCCGCAGCGCATCGGGACAGACTCGCGGGTCGGAAGTCATGATGCCGTCGACGTCGGTCCAGATCTCGATGGCCTCAGCGGTCAATGCTCCGCCGACCAGCGCGCCGGTGAAGTCGGAACCGCCGCGGCCCAGGGTAGTCGTGATCCCATCCTCGTTCGACGCGATGAAACCGCCCATGACGGGGACTTTGTTGGCGTCGATCAGGGGCCGCAGCCTCTCCGCAGCGCGCTTTTCGATGAGGGCGTCCTGGGGAACCGCCTTCTGAAATTGGGAGTCCGTGACGATGATGTCGCGGGCATCGACACGCGCGGCATCGATGCCACGTTCGCGAAAAGCCGCCGCCACGATGCGGCTGGAGATGCGCTCGCCGTAGCTGGCCACAAGATCGGAGATGCGGGGCGTAAGTTCGAGAATGGCAGCGAGACCGCGCAGGATCTCGTCGAGCGAATCGAACTTCTGGTCGATGAGGGTGCTGATCTCGGCAGCGTCGGCGGAGTTTTTGATCAGGGCGCACGCGGTGTCGCGATGGCGGCAACGGAGGCGCGAGCTGATGGCCAGTGCGCCGGTGCGATCGCCGGTAGCCGCCGACGCGGCGGCGCGCAACAACTGATCCGTGACCTTCGCCAGCGCGCTAACCACGACGACAGGCCGTTTGCCCTGGGCAAGACGACCGGCGACGATGCCGGCGGTGCGGTTGATAGCGGCCGGATCTTCCACCGATGTGCCGCCGAATTTCATGACAACGATGCTCATGGGGGAGTTCCCTGGTGATTCATGAAAATCAGGCTCGAGCCACGGCTTCAGCCATAGTTTCAAGCTTGCCAAGGCTTGCCAGCAACTCGGCGTTCAGGATCGTTGCGCCGGCAGCGCCGCGGACCGTGTTATGCGAGAGCAGGACAAACTTCCAGTCGAGCAGGCTGCACGGGCGCAGGCGGCCCACCGTCACGGCCATGCCGCGCTCGCGATTGCGATCGAGGCGAGGCTGCGGGCGATCGGCCTGCGCGGCAAACTGCACCGGCTGCTTGGGCGCAAAGGGCAGATCGCGTCCGGCTAACGGCTTGTAGTCATCCCAGGCGGCAAGAATCTCGTCCGCTGTTGCCTTCTTGCTCAATTTGATCGACACGCACTCCGTATGCCCGTCGACCACTGGCACGCGGTTACAGTGAGCCGTGATTCTCGCAGGCAGCGGGTCGACATGATGGCCGTTTAATTTGCCCAGAAGCTTCAGTGTCTCGGCTTCCATCTTCTCTTCTTCGCTGCCGATGTAGGGCACGACGTTGTCGAGAATGTCCATCGACGCCACGCCGGGATAGCCGGCGCCGCTGACAGCCTGCATAGTGGTGACGAAGATCTGTTCGATGCCGAAGCGCTCCTCGAGGGGCTTGAGCGCCATCACCAAGCCGATTGTAGAGCAGTTCGGATTGGTGACCATGTAGCCGCCCGACTGCTTGCGCGAGGGCTGCTCCTCGATCAGGTGCAGGTGCTCGGCGTTCACCTCGGGAATGACGAGGGGAACGTTGGGGGTCATGCGAAAGGCGCTGGAGTTCGAGAGCACGGCACAGCCCGCATCGGCGAACTTGGGCTCGAGCTCGCGGGCAATCGCGGCGTCAACCGACGCGAAGATAATCCTGGGCGCGCCCTCAGGCTCGGCCGGGGAGACAGGCATCTTGGCGATGCGTTCCGGCAGCGGCGTATCGAGACGCCACTTCGCGGCTTCGCCATAACACTTACCACTTGACCGGTCGCTGGCCGCAAGCCATGCAATCTCGAACCAGGGGTGGTCTTCGAGCAGTTGAATGTAGCGCTGGCCCACCATGCCGGTGGCGCCGAGGATACCAATA
Source organism: uncultured Occallatibacter sp. (assembly GCA_964585715.1). Taxonomy (GTDB): domain Bacteria; phylum Acidobacteriota; class Terriglobia; order Terriglobales; family Acidobacteriaceae; genus Telmatobacter. The sequence goes on along the minus strand of CAZPEZ010000134.1, from coordinate 7,599 downwards.
GGATGCCTGGTTTGCATGGGCGTGAACCCTTCAGTGTACAGGATTCGCATTCGTGAAACAGAAGCCCTGGGTGAACGATGAGCAATTTGTAATCTGCCTCCTGCGCGCCGAATCCTCCGCCGACCGCTACAGAAGGCGAGAGTTTTGCCGATGCTTCGAGAAGGAGCAGACATGGGGGTTCGGCAGTTCACAAAACAGACGAGGACGAGCCCGCTGGAGGTAGGTACACCGGAGGGGAATCCCGAGCGCTGCCTGACTCTGCTGATCGACGGAGCGGCCCTCAATGTGCCCGAAGTGGACGCGGATGGCTATCAGATATTCAGAGCCAATGTGGCGCGGCTTTCGCAACAGATGCCGGACCGGCTGCCGCAGGAAGAGAAGCTGGCCCTGATACGCGCGGCGGAGCACGAGTTTGAAACGTACCGGGTCATAGCCGAAACTACGCTGCGGGAGGGCAGGCGGGCTGGAGAGTGCTGGCTGCGACGCTGTTGCACGAACTGCTGGCGAATCTCGGCATCCGGGCCACATCGCCGAGTGCAAGCCCGCTGCTGGGGCAGGTAGGACAACTGACCACCGCGGTGGAGATCGAGGCGTGCCGCGCGTCACTGGAAGAATTTCTGCGTCCCGGCGGAGCTGCCGGCTCGCACGCAGCGGCATTGCAGCTGCGCAAGGCTGACCGCAGCACAGCGAACGACAATGCCGCGGGACTACGCGGCGGGTGGGCCGCGATTGAGCATCTGGACAGCGTGATGAAAGCCGGCCGCCACAGGTTTGTGACGCTGTTTCGGATGAGCTGCCTGGATGTGATCAACCAGCGTTTCGGGATGGATGCGGTGGAGGACTGTCTGATGGCTTTATCGGCGTTTCTGACCCATAGCCTGCACGGCGACGACCGCATCTTTCACTGGACCGACTCGTTGTTGCTGGCAATTCTGCTGAAGCGTCCCAACGAGCAGATCGTCACGGCCGAGTTGCAGCGGATCGCGAACCAAAACCGCGACATCACGATCAACATGACCGGCAGGATCGTGATGCTGCGGATTCCGCTGGCATTCGAGCTGATTCCGATCGAGAGGCTGCATACGGCCGACGAGATCGGCCGATTGACAGGGACACGGCCCGTGATGGCAGGTGGGCGATGAATGCCAGGCTGCCGATGTTGAAAGCGTGCGCGAGCAAGGCTGGATGCCTCGCGATCGACGAGTTACCGGTCGCGTATATGGAAGTGGATCGCGAGGGGGAGGTGTGCTATCTGAATCGCGCCGCGCGGGAGATGCACGATCCAGCTCTGGGGGAGCTGACCGGCAGGCATGTGTGGGCGTTGATGCCGCCCAACGAACGCGATGCACACCGGTCCGCGAACGAGACGGCGATGAAGACAAGGGAGGCGTCGCCCGCGGGGTTCTGCGGTCCATCTACACCAAGGCGGGCGAGTACAGGATGTACGAGGTGCATCGCCGGCTGATTCTCGATGACGACGGGAATCCGGCGGGCATGCGTCTGGCCTCGTTCGACGTGACGGAGATGGAGACGGCGCGGAAGGTTGCACAGAAGTCGGTGGACTGGATGTGCAGCGTCTTTGAATCGATGGCCGAGGCGATCATCGTGATCGACGCGCTGGGCTTTGTGCGCTATCTGAATCCGGCAGGCGAGACGCTGACAGGCTGGCGGCGTGAAGAGCTGACGGGCATGCAGGTCGAGGAGGCCTTGCCACTGGTGTCGTTCCAGTCGCCGGAAGGGCATGCATTGAATTTCGGGGTGGTGATCGAGCACCGATGGACGGGCGGGGCGGTGCTCCTCGACCGGCTCGGCCGAGAATTCTCGGTGGAGCTCAGTACGTCTCCGATCATTGATCGGGAGAAGGGTTATACCACCGGAGTCGTCGGCGTGATGCGGAGGGCCGACTATGGCCTTGTGAATGCGAGCGCCGGACCGGAGCCGGACTGCGACTGCGGCATCGTGATCCTCGAGTAAGCCGGGCAAGCCGCGAGCGGGTTTTCTCTACATCACCGGGCGGGTCACGCAACCCGAGGCATACTGCGGCTCCCGGATGCCGGATCAGCCCATCGCGGCCAGAATGGCGTCGGCAAATTGCGTCGTCGTCGCCGTGCCCCCGACGTCCCGGGTGAGCGTCTTGCGTTCCGAATACACCTTCTCGAGCGCGTGCTGGACCTTGTCCGCGGCGGCCTCTTCGTCGAGATGGCGCAGCATGAGAATCGCCGACTGCAGCAGTGCAGTCGGGTTGGCGAGATCTTTGCCCGCGATGTCTGGCGCCGAGCCGTGGACTGCTTCGAAGATGGCGCAGTCGATGCCGAGATTCGCGCCTGGAACCAGGCCGAGCCCGCCGACAAAGGCCGCGCAGAGATCGCTGACGATGTCCCCGTAGAGGTTCTCGAGCAGCAGTGTGTCGTACTGGTAAGGATTCATGACCAGCTGCATGCAGGTATTGTCGATGATGTGCTCGCCGTAAAAGATCTCAGGAAAGCCCTCGGCGACCCTCCGAGCACAGCGTAGGAACAGCCCATCCGAGAGCTTCATGATGTTGGCCTTGTGGATGGAGTGGATCTTCTTGCGGCCGTGCTTGCGCGCGTACTCAAACGCGAACTTGGCGATTCGCGTCGAGCCTTTCTCGGTGATGACCTTGATGCTCTCGACGACGCCGGGCACCACTTCGTGCTCGAGACCGACATATTCGCCCTCGGTGTTCTCCCGAACAATGATGAGGTCAACGCCGGGCCATTTCGATTCCATGCCGGGAAGATTCTTGATCGGCCGGAAGTTGGCGAAGAGGTCGAACTTCTTGCGTAGCGTGACATTGATGCTCTTGAAGCCGCCTCCGATGGGCGTCGTGACCGGCCCCTTGAGTGCGACCTTGTTGCGCTCGATGGATTCGTAGAGCGCCGCAGGAATGTACTCGCCAAAGATCTCGAATGCCTCGGCGCCGGCGGCGTGGCGCTCCCATTCAAATTGGACGCCGGTGGCTTCGAGGATGCGAACGACGGCCTGGGTGACTTCAGGGCCGATGCCGTCGCCGGGGATGAGCGTGATGCGATGCGATTTTGTGGGAGTCATAGGTGGGTTGAGCCGCTAGCTGCCAGCTTCCGGCACCTAGCTCTTTCGTGGCTGACTCGAGGATAGCGAATCGCGGTCGGCTGGAGCAGTGACTCACGCAGGGCTGGGGCGGAGGCCTCCCGCCACCCCCCTTGGTTTTTTCCTAAAATCCTGATTTCAATTGGGTTGTGCGACAGATCTCCGGTAAGATCTGTCGAATCTTTAATTTAGGTCTCATATTTCTGTCGGGATTTGGAGCTGGGGGGAGGGCTGCCCCCTTGTCTTGGGTGGCCAGAGTAGCCATCGGCTGCATTGCACCCGGTCTCTATTGTGGCGAGAAGCGGGAGATAATCCGCAATTGGAGCCAGAGGCTACAGTGAAGTGCCCAAGTCGCTCGAAATTGTGCTGAAGGCGGTCTTGATCTCGGTCGAAAGGCCTTTCATGGCGGTGACGGCGCCGAAGGCGATGATGGATACGACGAGGGCATACTCGACCAGATCCTGGCCTTGCTCGCGCGTACAAAGAGTCCGCAAGCCGAGAAGCAGTTTTGAAGCGAGCAGTTTAGATAAGCGCTGCATATGGAATCTCCATCCTTCGTAACAAATCTAGTGTTACTGCTGTCGCCCCGACAATTCCACAACGGGGTGAGGGGGCTCCCCCGCAAGTCATTAGGCCTTGGTGTAGTTGGTGTTACGCGCTAGGGGCCCTGTAATCCGAGAAGAGCTTTATTTTCATCGGGTTGGCTACCTACTGTGTCGTCAATCGATCCGTGAATTGAACCGAGTCGCGGATCGTCTCCGGAAGGGTGGCGAGGTTGCCAAACTCGTCCGCGAATGGAGCGACTGGCGTGCGTCTCGATCATCCGACAGTGGCATCGAGATTCATAAGGAATTCATTCTGATTTCAGGCGAGTCGCGGAATCGCGCTTCTGTCTTTACAGTCTTTGGCTAGAATACAAATCGAGCTTGGAACTCGTTCTCAATCTCGTCGGCGCACTCGTTGCGATGGGGCTCACCTGCCTGTGGCTGCGCATGGTGTCGCAGGGTCGTGACGGAAGGGCGCGCTGGGGAATTCAGGTCGTTGCCCTGCTTCTGCTGATTGTCATTCTCTTCCCGGTCATCTCTGTCACCGACGATCTGATGGCGGCGCAGAACCCTGCCGAGACCGATTCCGTACAACGGCGCAATCTTGAAGCATCGGTGTTGCATGCGGCGGCGGTTTGCGCCGATGTGCCGATGGATTCCTGGCGCATGCCCGATCCTCAAGTGAGGGTGCGTTTGCGTGCGCGCACGCAGCGCGTCTCGTGGCCGCAGGCGCCTGCTCTTGCTCCGGTCGAAAATCGTCCCCCGCCTATCGCTTAGCTCTCTCCCTACAGCACTCGAAAGACACTGAGCTTCGTCGCGCAACCTTGTTGCGGCTTCCCGCTGCAACTCGACTCGCGGACGATTCTCGCTTCCTCTCCGATCCCAGCGCGGACCGACTCGCCTTACCTCGATGCGGCGTCCGCGTGTTTGCCCTCCGGAGGCCTGTCCTTATGATTCGTGCGCTTGTCGATTTTGCTTTGAAAAACCGCCTGCTGGTGCTGGGCGCGATTGTTGTGCTCACAGGCTGGGGAATCGTGTCGTTTCGCAATCTGCCAGTGGAAGCCTATCCGGACGTCGCCAACAACTACGTGCAGATCATCACGCAGTGGCCAGGTCGGTCGGCGGAAGAGATTGAACGGCAGGTTACGGTGCCGGTCGAGATCCAGATGGCGGGCATTCAGCACTTGACGCATCTGCGTTCGACGACGCTGGCGGGGCTATCGAGCCTGATGCTGATCTTCGACGATAACTCGACGAGCGACATCAATCGTGAGCATGTGCTCGAGCGGCTCAGCCAGGTGAGCCTGCCGGCGAATCTCGTGCCGCAGATGGGGACGGACTGGAGTCCAGTCGGCCAGATTTTCTGGTACACGCTGGAGAGCTCCAATCCCCACTACGACGTGATGGAAAAGAAGGCGCTGGAGGACTGGACGCTGGAGAAGGACTTCAAGAGCGTGAAGGGAGTTGTCGATGTTTCGAGCTTCGGCGGGCCGACGAAGGAGTATCAGGTGAAGCTCGATCCGGCGAAACTCGTCGACTACGGTTTGTCGATCGCGCAGGTGGAGCAGCAGATCGCGAACAACAACACCAATGGCGGCGGCAGCTTTATTGAAGCGGGTGCGCAGCAGGTGAATGTGCAGTCGTTAGGCCTCTACAAAACTGCTCAGGACATTGCGGACACGGTGATCAAGTCTTCGAATGGAGCGGCGGTGACCCTCGGCCAGCTGGGCGAAGTGACGCAGGGGCCGAAGATCCGGCTGGGTCAGATCGGCAAGGCGGTGCATTGTGTAGACCGCGATGGCACCAGCACAGTGATCGACAATCCGGACACAGTGGAGGGAATTGTTCTCCTGCAAAAAGGAGACGATTCCGATCCGGTGCTGGGGGGCATTCATGAGGAAGTGACAAAACTGAATGGGACGGAGAGCCACCCGGGTATCCTGCCGCGTGGTGTGAAGGTCGTGTCGTTTCTGGACCGGTCGGACCTGGTGCACTTCACGGTGGAGACCGTGGAACACAACCTCTCGGAGGGTGTGATTCTGGTTTCGATCATCCTCTTCGTGTTTTTGGGCAACGTGCGTGGAGCCATCATCGTTGCTCTTACGATTCCATTCGCGCTGCTGTTTGCCTCGATCTGTCTTGACTTGTCGCATGTGCCGGCAAATCTGCTGTCGCTGGGAGCACTCGATTTTGGGATGGTCGTGGACGGCGCGGTCGTCATGATCGAAAACATAATCCGCCACTTAACGCATAGCGAACAGACGCGGACTCCGATGCAGTGCATTCGCGATGCAGCGCACGAGGTGCAGCGGCCGGTGTTTTACGCGATTGGCATCATCATCACTGCTTATCTGCCAATCTTCACCCTGCAGGCAGTGGAAGGCAGGTTGTTTCGGCCGATGGCGTGGACGGTCGCGTTTGCGTTGCTGGGGGCGCTCACGTTTTCGATCGTTGCCGCACCGGTGCTGTCGAGTTTCCTGTTTCGCAATGGTGCGAAGGAGTGGGAGAATCCTGTGCTGCACTGGCTGCGGGAGCACTACCGAAGCGCTGTACGGCAAGCGATTCTTCATCGCTACTGGACAGTGGGTATCGCGGGATGCCTGTTCTTGATCGCGCTCTATCTCACGGTCGGAGGCCCTATCGGCTCCGAGTTTCTGCCACATCTGGACGAGGGCTCGATCTGGGTGCGCGGCACGCTGCCGCCGAGCGAGGGGCCTTCTGCGAGCATCGACTTCACGGACAAGGCTCGTCGCGTCATGGCGTCGTTTCCTGAGGTGACGCAGGTGGTGAGCCAGACGGGGCGGCCTGACGACGGCACCGATACGACAGGATTCTTCAACACCGAGTACTTTGTCGATTTGAAGCGCAAGGAACAGTGGCGGCCGGTGTTCCATCAAGACAAAGAAAAGCTGATCGCGGCGATGAACGACGAATTGGAGAAGTTCCCGGGAGTGATCTGGAATTTCTCGCAGCCCATCTCGGACAACATGGAAGAAGCGGTCTCTGGCGTGAAGGGCGAGCTCGCGGTGAAGCTATTCGGCGACGATCTACGCACGCTGGAAAAGAAGGCCGAGGAGATTCAGGGGCAGATGGCGACGGTGCGCGGCATTGCCGACCTTGGTATCTTTCGCATCATCGGGCAGCCGAATCTGAACTATTCGGTGGACCGGAAGGCTGCGGCGCGCTGGGGCGTCAACGTCGGCGATATCCAGGACGCGATTCAGACGGCTGTGGGCGCCAATGTTCTGACTCAGGTGCAACAGGGCGAAGCGCGTTTTGACGTAACGCTGCGCTATGAAAAGCCGTATCGCGACACACGGGAGGCGATCGACGATATTCGGCTGCTGTCTTCCTCGGGAGAGCGCGTGTCGCTGGCGCAGTTGACGAAGGTGACGACCGACGACGGGGCCGAGGAGATCTATCGCGAGGCCGGGCAGCGCTACATCGCGATCAAGTACTCGGTGCGCGGGCGCGACCTGGGTTCGACGGTGGGAGAGGCCATTCAGAAGGTGGACAGCAATGTACAGCTGCCCGCCGGATATCACCTCGAGTGGGCAGGCGAGTACGAGAGCCAGAAGCGTGCGGACAAGCGCATGGCGGTGGTCATTCCGATTACGGTGATGGTGATCTTTCTGATCCTTTACACCATGTTCCGTTCGATGAAGTGGGCGCTGCTGGTGTTGGTGTCGGTGATGATGGCCTCGATCGGCGGGCCGTTCGCGCTGTTCTTAACGCATACCAATTTCTCGGTGTCCTCGGCAGTTGGGTTTCTGGCGTTGTTCGGGGTTTCGGTGCAGACGGGCGTGATCATGCTCGAATACATCAACCAGTTGCGCGCGCGCCGCAAGGGAATGGAAGAGTCGAGCGAGCAGCACATCGTGGAGGCGGCCGTGGAGGGCGCCGTACTGCGGCTGCGCCCCATCATGATGACTATGCTGGTGGCGACGCTGGGGCTGCTGCCGGC
>CAZPEZ010000133.1:0-10103 GCA_964585715.1 uncultured Occallatibacter sp. | reverse complement strand
AGCTCCCGCCGCCATTCCCCGTGGCTAAATTAATCACGCTCGTGCTGCCGTCGGAACCCTTGATCGTGAGCGTGCCGGAGAGCGCATCCGTGGTAGCGGTTGCCGTTATTGAGCCCACCAGGCCCGGAGTTATGCCATTGCCTACGCCCGCTCCCGCACCCGTGATTTCGATGCCCGTATCGACACCTGCGGCGGAATCCCCAGCCGCCTTTCCAGTCGTGAAACTGGCCGCCAAGCCGAGGCCCGAGCTGTTGATGGCGTTGATCAGTCCCTGCGCCGTGTCGTTTGTTGAGGCCTGGCCGGCGCCAACACTGATCGTCGTAGGTGTAACCACGGTGCCGTTCGCCCCTTTTGTCAGGTAGTTCACGATGATCGTGGACGTCGGATTGACAAGAGCATCGTTGGCTGTCGCAAGCGTGCCGGCGTTCGACAGATCGATGAACACATTATTCGAGCCGTTGCTGTAGGCCATTGCGCCGCCGGTATCGCCCACACTCGATTCCGAGAGCGTCCGGATATTCAGATCGTCGATCGAAGAACCCGCCGTCGACGAATCCCCCGTATAGATCGCTACGACGTTGCTGTCAAATACCTGTTGCTGGTTGTAGGTGGTCGTCTGGCCAATGTTATTGACTTCGGCCAATATCGATTGGTACTCCTGGTTCGCCGCGCGCCCTGCGCGCTGTTCAGAGTGCCGTTCGAAGCTTCCGTTGCCAGCGTCACGGCCCGGTTCAACAGGTTGGTCACCTCCGCGAGCGCGCCGTCGGGCACTTGCAACAGGCCGACCCCCTCCGTCGCGTTGGTGCCCGATTGGGTCAGTGCAGCCGAATTCGCGGCCAGCCCATTTTCCGGCGAAAAACCGGCCGCATCGTCTGCGCCCGAGTTGATGAGCGAACCCGAAGATAACTGTTGCAGCATCGTCTGCAAGCTGCTGTTCGTGTTGTTGAGGTTGTTTTCTACGTAGATTGCGGAAAGATTGTTCAGAACACCGAGAGCCATGGGAAACGCTCCATTTCCGATGCCAGTCCGAGCGCCCGAGCCCCGGTGTTTCTCGTTACCACCAGTTCACCAATTCCAGGAGGGCGTTCCTTGCATCTGCACTGTTCATCGGTGCGACACTCGGGAACTTTAGTCATTCTTCCGAAATTGTTTTTCGTCCAATCTGACCTCACCAAATCAATGCTGACCTGATTCGCTCCAATCTTGCTCCAAATCGTTTCAATCGATGTCTCCGGGGGCTTCAGTCATCTGCCTGATTCCGTGACAGAACCCACACGCCTCACCGATCCACCGCCCTGATCCTTCCTCGGACACAAAAAAAGGCGGCAAGAGGATCGCCTCTCGCCGCCATCGGTGTGAACTACAACCGCAGTTGCTCTCTGCCAAAACTCTCCGCGCGACCGCCCTACTGCTGCGCGCCTGGTGTACCCGCATCCGCCAGAACCTGAGGTCCGCCCTCATCGTCCAGCATGCCTTGCGGTCCTGGAGCCGGCGGCGCTCCACCCGGTCCATCTCCACCTGGTCCGCGCCGGCCCGGTCCCATGCCCTCGGGACGACGCCCATCCGGGCCCCAGCCTTCACGGTCGCGGTTCTTGCGGAAATCCTGCACTTGCTTCCACTGGTCCGGTGTTAGCTTGCTGCGCAGCGCCAGCAGGTAGCGCGCGTTCGCCTTCTCCAGCTCCGCCCGTGCCTGAGCCAATTTGTCGATCTGCGCCAGAATCGCAGATTCATTGGGCTGATCGTTCCCCACCAGCGGCTCCATCGCCAGCTCCGCCTTCTCCACGTTCGCATGCAGATCGATCAGCTTTTCGCGATGCTCCAGCAGGATCTGATCGAACGCCTTGCGCTGATCGTCAGTCAGCTTGAGCTTCTCGATAATCCTCGGATTGTTCCACCATCGGCCCTCAATCCCATGACCGCCGAACGCTCTCTCGAAAGGAGGCCTATGCTCCATGCCCTGCCCTGGCCCGCCGCCCATTGGTCCCGGGCCCTGCGCAAACGCTGCACCTGTCATGAGCAGCGCACCGATTGCCAATCCCACCCGCACTACCATCGAACTCTTCATCCCGATTCCCCCTGGTACAACAAAAGAACTTCTCAGTTGCATCGATCTGCCTATCTCGACGTGCTCTCTTCGGAGAGCTGAGCCAGTGGCTCCATGGCCGCCGGTACCTCGCGTGAAACCGCCGTATCTACCGTGGCCAGCATCTCCTCGTCTTCTTCTGCTTGCTTCTGCGCACGCTCAAGGGCGGCTTGCCGCTGCTGCTCGGCGGTACGTTCGGCCGCACGCTGCGCGGCGACGACGCGCTGATGATGCTCGTAATACCCGCCCGACATGGTTCCCGCAATCAGCAGGGCCGCCAGACTCCACCCAGCCGCAAGCTGCCACGACTTCCTTACCACCGCCTTGCTCACCGAGCGCGGCCGTGCATACACCGCATCGCTCCACGCATGCACACTCGCCTTGAAATCCCCCAGCGCCTGCTTCAACGCCGGATCGACTGATTCCATCTCCACCGGCTCTTCGGCTCGGTTTGTCGCTTTAGGACTCGTCATCGCCTTCCCCCCAACTCCGTTCGAACCCGGGACAAAGCCCGCGAAAGATGTGCCTTTACCGTCCCTTCACTCAGCCCCGTTGTTTCCGCAATCTGCGCCAGCTCGAGCTCCTCCACGTAGCGCAACAAAAACACCGTCCGCTGCCGCTCGCTCAGACCGTCCACAGCACGCCACACCTGTTGCACGCGTTCTCTCGCCAGGAGCCGATGTTCCTGCGAACTCTCGCCGCTTGGAAGCCACTCGCTGGCTTCATCCAAATCCACGGCGTTCGTGCGCGTCAGCCGCCAGAACTGCATCCGGCGGTTGCGCCAGTGATCCTTCTGCAGGTTGATCGCGATGCGCATCAACCACGTCATCGCGCTGGACTCGCCGCGAAAGCTGGACCAATTCCGATACGCCTTGAGGAAACACTCCTGCGTCAACGTCTCTGCCAGATCGATGTCGCGTGTCGAGGCCAGCAGAAACCGAAAAATCTGCGGCCGATGGCTCTGTACAACATCAGCGAATTCCTGCGCGTTCTCTTCCGCTCGGCCAATCGTCATCGCATCGAGTGTCGTGCAGGCTGCCATCACACTGGTAGACGCCTGCTTGAATCTGAAGTTTACAGACGCCGAGCTTCTCTTCGTCACGGAATTGTCCAACGGTACTGTTTGTACCTAAAACCCGAGGATAAGCGGAAAGTTCTTTGCTTTCAGGGAATAGACGTGTCTAGCCTTGCGTTCGCCGGCGGAAGCAAAGCTCCCATGAGGTGGTCGGCTGGCCGGTCTGTTCTGCGAGCGGCCGCAGGGTCACTGTTCCTGGCTGATCCGGATATTCCGCCTGCGCAAAACGGAATCTCGTCTCCGCCGCGGAAACCGAGAACGGATGACTGCGCCGATCCCTAGCGCTGGTCGCCGATACACCCTCGTCGAGCAGCTCATTCTCCGTCGTCAGTTCGTTGAAGTAGTCGAGATTCTCGGCGGAGGAAGCTCCCAGGAGCCATGGCCCGCACCAGAATGACCGGCGTCCCTCGCCGTTGGATTGACTCCGCAATTTCATGCCGTACCGAATCAGCAGGACATCGCCGGCCTTCCACCGCCGATACATCCGCTCATACCCCGACGGAATCGGACCCGACGATTCGGCTTCCCTCGTTTCGAACTGCTCGCGCGCGCTGCCCTCCATTCGACACTCCATCGCGTCCGCCCAATCCGGTTTCCGGACGTCGATCGCCGCCGGCTCATCACTGGCACGCAGGATCCTGATCCGTACCGAACCGTCCCGTGCGAGCGTTGCCTCTGCCACCACCGACAAGCCTGCAGCATCGATGCGCCCATCGACAGGCAGGTCATAGCTTGCGCCTTTGTCTGTCTGTCGAAATGCGCTCTCATAAACAGCAGGGAAACAGCGCAGACCATGCAACGTGCAGCACCACCATGCGCGTACCGCACCCGCACCCGGCAGCCCCGTCTCCGTGTACACGCGATGTCCGAAATCTCCCGTCGCGAACTGGTTGAATGCGAATTCGTTGAAGATCGCCCGTTCCGCCATCGTGAGGTATTTGGGCTTTCCCGTCGCCTGCCACAGCGCAAGATTCAACCGAACCCAATCTGCCTCTCCACATCCCTCGGTCCGATGATTGTTCGGACTCCATCCCTCGGGAACTCCTCCCGTAATCAGCAGATCGCGTGACGCCGTGACCTCGTGCCACGAATCTTCGCATTGCTGCATCAACTTCTCGTCCTTAGTCAGAACGTAGAGATCCAGTGCACCGCGCAGGCTGCTGAGGTAGCCATGTACGTGGTCGCCTGCCCGGCGCTCCGTCACTGCCGCGATGCTCTCAGCCAGCGTGCGGTACCGCTCGTCCTTCGTCACGCCGTAGAGTTTCGCCAGCCCCTCCGTCTGCTGCGTCCAGCAGATGTAGCTCGCCGCGAAGTGCTGCGCGCCGAATGCATCGCGCATCGCTTTGGACTGCATCAACGGGCTGATGCGCACCAGGAAGTCGCCGATGCGCCTGCTCGACGACAGAACCGGCTCCGACGGCTTCCATTCGTAATACTCAAGCAGTCCCACGAGAAGTCGCCCGTTGCCCCACAACAATGCCATCTCGGCATCAGTCGGTTTGTCGAAGTGGAACGCACTGCCGAAATACCCTTCCGGTTTCTGCAGTGCGATCGTCTTCTCCACCAGCGCATCCAGACCGGGTACGCCGACACCGTAGACATGCGCTGCCGTGGCAAGTGCTCCAATATATCGCCCTGACAGGTCGCCACTGAACTCTGTGAACCGCCGCTCCGCAGTCGGCCGCACATCGGCCAGCAGGAACTCTTCGCTATAACGCGGCCCATCTCCTTCAAGAACCCGGCGCAGGGTGAGACTGAATCTCCGATCAAGGTCTCCGTTTACTGGAGAGCTTCCCAACGAATGGCCGACGGCCGCGGTCTCGCCGCCTGCAGCCGGCAGACGCATGCCTGCCGCGAGCGGTACGGACGCTGCCACTCTCACAAAACTCCTGCGATCGATCTTCATTGTCTGCACTCGCCTCAGTTTTCGGTACCCATTCTCGACTCCCGTCGAACCAGCGTCAAACAAGCTTGGCGCGACGGCCCTTGACCTCTCGCCACCTGATAAACTCACTTGGTAAACGCTTTCCAGCCGGTCAGGAACAGCACATGCTTCTCGAATCGCTTCGCCAACAGGTCCTTCACGCCAATCAGGAGATTGCCCGTCGCGGCCTCGCTCCCCACACCTTCGGCAACGCCAGCGGCATCGACCGCACTGGTTCCCAACCACTGGTCGTCATCAAACCCAGCGGCGTCGACTACGCGACACTGACGCCAGCCGATCTCGTCGTCACCGATCTCGACAGCAAAATCGTCGAAGGTACACTTCGCCCCTCCAGCGATCTCGACACGCACACTCTGCTCTATCGCGAGTTTCCTAAGATTGGCGGCGTCGTCCACACCCACTCGGAGTTCGCCACCTCCTGGGCACAGGCCGGTCGACCCATTCCCTGCTTCGGGACCACCCATGCCGACTACTTCCACGGTCCCGTACCTGTAACCGAGCCGCTGACGGCCGAAGAGGTCTCGACGGGCTACGTGCGCAACACCGGAGCCGTGATCGTTCGCCACTTTCGCGCCGAAGGGCTAGACCCGGTTGCGGTCCCCGGGGTCCTCGTCGCCGGCCACGCTCCCTTCGCCTGGGGTAAAACTGTGACCGAAGCCGTTGAACATGCCGACGTCCTCGAATACATCGCTCGGTTGGCGTTCCGAACCGTGCAGCTGAATCAGTCAGCAACCGAGGTTCCCGAGCACGTCAGTCGGCATCACTACCTCCGCAAGCACGGACCCCATGCCACCTATGGGCAGCGTTAACGGACTCGCGGGGATTTCACCCTCAACGCGTCTCTCGAGCTGCGAAACATGTCCCCTAAACCACAAATCGGAGCGAATCGAAGGCGAGGCTAGCGTTTCCCGTTTCTGGAAGGGCTATTCGCTTTAACATAGGAATGTTCCTTTTTCTGTATTTTCCACATGAGACGCGATCACAATTCTTCGTCGGTTTCGTCTCTATCTTCAGCCTGCTCAATTGACTAAGAGCGTACTGGCTTTCGTGGTACGCAGCCTTTGTCATGGCAACCGACGTGCATTTCTATCTTTGATCTAGGGTGCTCCTCCCATGGAGACGAACCTCTTCAACCGATTTCAAGCGACGCTGCTGGCCGTGGCCACGGTCGGCTTGGTATTGCTTGCGGTCTTGAACCTGCGTCAGGAGCGCCAGTTCCAACAGCCCGACGACGGCGTCTGGTGGGTTGAGGCCAGCTCAGGCGCACGCTTGCAGGCAACCAAGGTTCTTCCCAACAGCCCAGGGGAGCGTGCGGGCCTTCATTCAGGCGATCTGCTCACTGCGGTCAACGACGTCCCCGTTCATCGTCTTGCGGACTTCGAGCGCGAACTCTATCGCAACGGCATCTACACCAAGGCGCAGTATGCGATCACGCGCGACGGCATTCAGCTCGACTCCCCGGCAGTCGTCATCCCCGAACCGCCTGATCGCAGCGTGCAGCAGGCCCTGCGGATCATCGGTCTCATCTACCTTGCCATTGGCGTCTATGTTCTCTTCCGCCGCTGGACCGCGCCGCGCGCCACTCACTTCTACCTGTTCTGCCTGGTTTCGTTCGCCCTCTATGCGCTGAAGTACACCGGCGCTTTGAATTCCGCTGGCGAATGGGACTGGATCGATAAGATCGTCTTCTGGACGAATGTCCTCGCTGAATCCCTGCAACCGGCGCTCTTCCTGCACTTCGCTCTCAGCTTCCCTGAAGAGCGGCTCAAGAACCTTCGCCGCCGCCTGCTGCTGCCCCTGGTTTATGCCCCCGGCGTCGCCCTCTTCACCCTCTGGGTGATGGCGATCAATCGCTGGCAGGCGACGGAGCTACTCAAGCATCGACTGGAACAGGCTGGTACCGGCTACGACGCCGCCTTCTACGTGCTTGCGTCGGTCCTCTTCCTGAACAGCTATCTCCAGGCCAAAAGCCCCTTACAACGGCAGCAACTCAAGTGGCTCTGGCGCGGCGCCTTTCTCGCCGTCGTTCCATTCACGCTGCTCAACGCCGTACCCTTCCTGCTCGACATTCACATGCCCGGCCCGCTCAACAAGCTCGCCGGCTTGTCGCTGGTCTTCCTGCCGCTCACCTTCGCCTGGGCCATCGTGCGCTATCGCCTGATGGACACCGACCTGATCTTCAAGCGCGGCGTCGCCTACACGCTGGCCACCGCTCTGATCCTGGGCGGCTACTTCGGCGTCATCGCCATCATTGCCGACGTCGTGCACCAGCGTTTGCCTGAGACAATGCGCGAGTGGGCGCTGGTCATCGCGATCCTCGTCACCGCGGCCGTCTTCGATCCCCTCAAACGCCGCATTCAGGGGTGGGTCGATCGCGCCTTCGACCGCCAGCGTTATGACTACCGCAAAGCTCTCGTCGAATTCGGCCGCGGACTCAGCTCCGAAACCGACCTCCGCGCCCTGCTCGAATCCATCGTCGACCGCCTGCCCAACACTCTGCTCGTCGCGCGCGTCGCTGTCTTTCTCGCCGACCAACCCGGAATGCTGCGCCTCGCTGCCGCACACGGCCTGCCTGCCGAGCTGCGTGCCACGCCCAATGCACAGCTGAGCAGCTCGCTCGACTTGAGTTTCCTTGACTTCGACAAGGCCTCCGATCACTCGCACATCTTTCTCGAAAACGCCCAGCAGGCGCTGCACCTGAGCGAAAGCCAGCGCGAGACCGCTGCCCAGCTCGATCTGAACTACTACCTGCCCTGCCGGGTGCAGGACGGTTCAGCTGCACGTACCATCGCCGTCATCGGCCTCGGCCGCACCGTTGGCGGCGATTTCCTCTCCAGCGAAGACGTCGAGCTCCTCGAGTCGCTGGCCAGCTACATCGGCATTGCGCTCCAGAACGCGATCCTCTACGCGCAATTGCAGGAAAAGATCAGCGAGTTCGAGCGGCTGAAGGAGTTCAACGAGAACATTGTCGAGTCGATTAACGTCGGCATCCTCGCTGTCGATCTCAACGACCGCATCGAGAGCTGGAACGCGCAGATGGAAGCCATGTACGCGCTGAGCCGTGCCGAAGCCATCGGCGAGGATCTTGGCTCCGTCTTCCCCGTCGAGTTTGTCGATGCGCTCAATGCCGCCCGCAACGAGTCTGGCGTGCTGAACCTCTACAAGTTCCCGCTCACCACGCGCGCTGGCGAACAACGCGTAGCCAACATCGCCATTGCCCCGCTGCTCTCGCGGGATTTCGTCGTCGTCGGCCGCATCGTTCTCGTCGACGACATTACAGACCGTGTCTCGCTCGAAACACAACTCGCTCAAGCCGACAAGCTCAGCTCCATCGGCCTGCTGGCCGCCGGTGTCGCTCACGAGATCAACACGCCCCTGGCTGTCATCTCGTCGTACGCACAGCTTCTCTCCAAGCAGATGCGCGGCGATGCGCGTCTCGGCCCCGTGCTTGAGAAGATCACGCAGCAGAGCTTCCGCGCCTCCGAGATCGCCAACGGTCTGCTGAACTTCTCGCGCACATCGACAACCGAGTTCCGCGAGACAAACCTGAATCAGGTCATTCGCGACACGCTATCCCTCCTCGAGCACCAATTCAAAACAGCGCAGATTCAGCTTGAGATCGAGTTGGCCGGCGAACTCCCGCCCATCCACGGCAATCCCGGAAAGCTGCAGCAGGTATTCCTCAATCTCCTGCTGAACGCCAAAGATGCTATGCCCGGCGGCGGCCGCCTGCGCGTCTCTACGCTCGTCAATGGTCACGTCGAAGCAGTCATCGCCGACTCCGGCTCCGGCATCGCGCCCGAGAATCTTAAGCGCATCTACGATCCTTTCTTTACCACCAAAACTATGCCCAAGCCCGGAGAGCGGCGCGGCACAGGTCTTGGCCTGTCGGTCTCCTACGGCATCATCCAGGAACACGCCGGCAAAATCCATGTCGAGAGCGCGGTCGGCGCCGGCACCACGTTTCATCTCGAGTTTCCCCTTCTAAGGAAGACCGTTAATGTCTGAGGTTGAGCAACCGTTGAATCTATCCGCCTCCGCTCCGGCGCTCTCCGCGCTTGGCGCTGGAGCCAGTATTCTCGTCATCGACGACGAAGCAGGCATCCGCGAATCGCTCGAAGTCCTCCTCACACTCGAGGGCTATGGAGTCCGCACGGCCATGGACGGAGAGCAGGGGCTGCGTATCCTCGAAGTCGAAAACTTCGACCTCATCCTGCTCGACCTCGCACTGCCCGGTCAAAGCGGCCTCGAACTGCTGCCCCAGATCAAGGAGCGTCAGCCCGAAACGCCGGTCATTATGATCACCGCCTATGGCACCGTCGACAACGTGGTCGAGGCTGTCCGCGCCGGCGCCGAGAACTTCGTCCAGAAGCCATGGGACAACGAAAAGCTGATGGCCGACATTCGTTCGGCCGTCGCCCGCCATCGTGCCGAAGAAGAAAACCTGCAGCTCAAGCGCACGCTCAAGCAGCGCTACAGCTTCTCCAACATCGTGGGTAAAAGCGACTTGATGCTCAGGGTCTTCGATCTCATCGCGCAGGTCGCGCCCAGCCGGTCGACTGTCCTCGTCCAGGGCGAAAGCGGCACCGGCAAAGAAGTCATCGCCAAGGCCATCCACGCCAACTCGCCCCGTAAAGACAAGCCCTTCGTTCCCATCAACACCGGCGCCATGCCGTCGGAACTGCTCGAGTCCACGCTCTTCGGCCATGTCAAAGGCGCATTCACTTCCGCAGTCGCCTCCAAGAAAGGCCTGTTTGAAGTCGCCAACGGCGGCACCCTCTTCCTCGACGAGATCGCCACCATGGGCATGGACACGCAAGCCAAGATTCTGCGTGTTCTGCAAGATAAGCGCTTCATGCACCTCGGCGGCATTCAGGAAATCCAGGTGGATGTGCGCATTCTCGCTGCCACCAACATCGACCTCCGCCAGGCCGTGCGCGATGGACGCTTCCGCGAGGACCTCTTCTACCGCCTCAACGTCATCACCGTCGACCTGCCGC
>CAZPEZ010000132.1:0-10153 GCA_964585715.1 uncultured Occallatibacter sp. | reverse complement strand
GAGTCGTGGGACGACGAGAACGCGCGCAAGGGATATTGCCTGTACAAGATGGGCTGCCGCGGTCCGGTGACCTACAACGCCTGTTCCGTCGTGCGTTGGAACGAGGGCACGAGCTACCCGATTCAGTCCGGCCACGGATGCATCGGGTGCAGCGAAGAAGGCTTCTGGGATAACGGGCCGTTCTATCAGCACCTGGCGTCGTTCCCTGGGTTCGGGATCGAGAGTACAGCGGACACGGTGGGAACGATTGTTGGCGTCGCAACGCTGGCCGGCGTCGCCGCTCACGCGGTTGTGACCAACGTGCGCAAGCACAAAGTGATTGCGGAAGTTCACGCAGAGGAACAGAAGGAGTCGTAGAGGACCATGGCACGAGTCGTCGTCGATCCGGTAACACGCATAGAAGGCCATCTGCGCATCGAGGCAGTGGTAGAGAACGGCGTCATCACCGATGCCTACAGCGCAGGCACGATGGTGCGGGGCCTGGAGAAGATTCTGATGGGCCGCGATCCGCGCGATGCATGGGCCATCACCGAGCGGGTTTGCGGTGTGTGCACCACGGTTCATGCTCTGGCGAGCGTGCGGTCGGTGGAGGATGCGCTGGGTATCTCAGTGCCGCCCACAGCGGAGCTGATCCGCAACATCATGATGGCGACGCAGTATGTGCAGGATCACGTGATCCACTTCTATCATCTGCATGCGCTGGACTGGGTGGACATCGTCAACGCACTGAAGGCGGACCCGCGGAAAGCAGCGGAGCTGGCTGGTTCGTTCTCGAAGTGGGACAAGAACACGCCGGCTTACTTTACCGAAGTACAAAGAAAGATCAAGGCATTCGCGGACAGCGGCCTTGGGATCTTTGCAAATGGATACTGGGGCCACCCTGCCTATAAGCTGCCGCCCGAAGTGAATCTGATCGGCGTTGCGCATTATCTGGACGCGCTCGAATGGCAGAAGGACATCGTCAAGATTCACGCCGTGTTCGGGGGCAAGAATCCGCACCCGAACTATCTTGTCGGCGGAGTTCCCTGCTCGATCAACGTCGATGAAGTGGCGGCGATTAACTCCGAGCGGCTGAACCTGGTGTCGCGATTGATCGATCAGGCCGATGTCTTTGTCAACGAAGTCTACATTCCGGATCTGCTCGCGGTGGCTTCGTTCTACAAGGACTGGGCGAAATGGGGTGGCGGGCTCAAGAACTATCTGAGCTACGGCGAGTTCCCCACTCGCGGTTACAACCAGCCGGAGTCGTTCAAATATGCGCGCGGGGCAATTCTGGATCGCGATCTAAGCCATGTTCATGCGGTGAATCCGCGCGATCAACAGGAGATCAAAGAGTACATCGCGCACTCCTGGTATGCGTATGCGGGCGGCGACAGCACCGGGCTGCATCCATGGGCGGGCGAGACGAATATCGCGTACTCGGGACCGAAGCCGCCGTTTGAGACGCTTGAAGGATTCGAGAAGTATTCGTTCCTGAAGACGCCGCGGTGGAAAGAGAACCCGATGGAAGTCGGCCCACTGGCGCGCTTGCTGGTTTCGTATGCTGCAGGCCACGCGGACGTGAAGGAACTGGTCGGTCAAACACTGGGCAAGCTTGGCGTGCCGGTGGATGCGCTGTTCAGCACACTCGGCAGGACCGCAGCACGTGGCCTGGATGCGGCGCTGGCGATGATCTGGCTGAAAGAGTTCTTCGGCGAGCTCATGGACCGCGTGAAGACGCGCGAGGTTTCAACGTTCAATGGCGAGAAGTGGGAGCCGAAGAGCTGGCCCACCGATGCAGAAGGGGTGGGACTCGTGGAGGCGCCGCGAGGCGCTCTGGCTCACTGGATCAAGATTCACAACGGGGCCATCGAGAACTATCAACTCGTGGTGCCGACGACGTGGAACGGATCACCGCGCGATGCGAAGTCGCAGCATTCTTCGTTTGAGGCATCGTTGATCGGCACTCCGGTGGCGAAGCTGGATGAGCCTGTCGAGATTCTGCGCACCATTCATTCCTTTGACCCGTGCCTGGCCTGCTCCGTGCATCTGTACGATCCGCAGGGAAGGCACCTGCACCGCGTGTCATTTGAATAAGTGAATAGGCGAGTAAACGCATGAGTGCTCCTGTGATTGGCGCAAGCAAAATGCCGGAGGCCGGTCAGCCTCTGGTCGAGTACCGGCGCGTGTATGTATGGGAATTGCCGGTGCGCTTTTACCACTGGATCAACGCGGTGTGTCTGGTGGCGCTGTGCGTGACGGGCTATCTGATCGGAGCGCCCATTCGAGCCTTCTACGCCGCGGAGGCCTATCAGCAGTACTGGTTCGGCTGCGTGCGCTTTATTCATTTTGTTTCGGCGTTCATCTACGTGTTCAACTTCGCGGCACGCATCTATTGGGGTTTCGTGGGGAATAAGTACGCGAAGTGGAGCAACTTCTTCCCGATCACGCGCGCACAGCGTCAGGAGATTGCCGACGTCATCAAGACCGACGTGCTGCAGACCAAGCTGCACGGGGCGATTTCAACCGGCCACAATTCTCTGGCCGCATTCATCTACTTCCTGACGTTCTTAGTCTTTTGCTTCCAGACGATCACGGGCTTCGCGCTCTACTCCAGCATGAGCACATCGTGGCTGCCGCGGATGTTTGTGTGGATCGTGCCCCTAATGGGTGGCGAATTTGGAGTGCGCTTCTGGCACCATCTCTTCCTTTGGTTCTTCGTCTGCTTCACCATCGTTCACGTGTATCTGGCCTTCTATCACGACTACATCGAAGGGCGCGGCACCATCTCTTCGATCGTGGGAGGATGGAAGTTCGACAGGGAGAAGGATGTCCGCTAGTCAGCCAAAGACGCTGGTGCTGGGGTTAGGCAACGTCCTGATGGGCGATGAGGGCGTGGGTGTACACGCGGTGCGTGCACTGGAAGCGCGCCCCTTGCCTGACACGGTGGAGTGCCTGGATGGGGGCACGGGCGGGTTCATTCTTCTGGAACCGCTCGAGAAGGCGGACCGAATCATTTTGATCGACGCAGCGGCCGACGACAAACCCTTTGGGACGGTGACCCGCACGACGCCACGTTTCTCGAAGGACTATCCGCCGACGTTGATGGCTCACGATATCGGGGTCAAGGACCTACTGGACGTCTTCTACATGCAGGGTGGATCGCGGGAAGTTGTCCTCTACGCGATCTCCATCGACACCCATCAACCGATCTCCCTGGAGCTCTCCGCGACGGGGAGGACAGCCATGGATGGCGCCGTCCGCCAGGTTCTGAGCGATCTGCAGCCGCAGGGCTGAAGGCTGCTCCGACCGCTCCCTCTCAGTTCGTCAAGCCTCTCCTCTACAGTCGCTCTTCCCTAACTTCCTGGTCCCCAATTAGTTATCTTTACAACATTACTAAGAGGGGATCTTCCCGCGCCTAGCATTCAACTTTAGTAATCTTCCAAGCGAATTCTTGTGGTCAGAATCGCTTCCTGAACGGCCGTATTTGCACTAGATTGGTTTCTAACAACTAGCACAATCATGTGCAATTCTATCTTTAAGAGATTGAGTATGAATAGTTTAAATGAATATGACCCATTGGTAATCATACTCAGGACCCTAAAGTGACCACAATCACAGGCCCAAGACCTTGATCGCTGTTACCCATTCATAGGATCACTCTTGCGCGAACCGAGGGGTGATGGCCCCGAACAGATGTCAGGAGGTTTGCCCAGGCATGCATACATTACCAATCAACCCTTCCAATGATCCCGGACCTACGGAGCAAAGCACTCAGAGAGACTCCTTCGGGACTTTCACGTTTTTTCGACTGGCTTCATACAGACCTAAAGGAATTCAGTTTTCATCTTGCCTTTTTGGAATGGTTGCCCTTGGGTGCATCGGTCTTGCAGGTTGTGGCGGGATCACCGCAAATACGAACGTGAAAACGGGGAATGGAACATCCGGCGGCAGCATCGGGACCTTGACGGTGTCCCCTAGCACTGTGGCCTTTGGCTCGGTGGCGATCGGCAGTTCGACAACTGGCCAGATCACGCTGACCAACTCGAGCACGAGCCCGGTGTCTGTCTCCAATGTGGCGCTCAGCGGCGGCTCATTCACAATGGATGGGCTGGGGACACTCCCGGCAACCATTGCCGCGAACAGCACCGCCGAGATCAACGTTCATTTCAGCCCGACACTCGTCGGCAGCGCTTCGGGCCAAGTGGTGATCTCGAGCAACACCGTGGCCACACCGTCCCTGACGATCGAACTGATCGGATCGGGAGCCCAGTCCGTGCCCGCGCTGAGCGGCTTATCGTGCACCAACGCAGCCATGACCGGCAGCGGCTCCGATGCTTGCACGGTCACACTTGCGTCGGCAGCACCCAGCAGTGGAATTCTGGTCGATCTTACCAGCAGTGACGCCTCAGTGAAGGTGCCCTCTTCAGTCCTGGTACCTGGCAATGCGGCCAGTGTCGGGTTCACGGCAACCGTTGCGGCAGTCAGCTCGTCGACTTCCGTGACCCTCACGGCAACTGAAAACGGCGCAAATGAAACCTTCGCCCTTGCGCTGACCCCATCATCTGGATCCACGGCGGGCGCGAGCCTCACGGTCAATGCAACCAGCGTGGCATTCGGCAATGTCCCTGTGGGATCGCCGGCTACGCAGTCCGTCACACTCTCCTCGACGGGCACGGCGGCTGTCATTGTGAACTCAGCAGCCGTGTCCGGCACCGGGTTCAGTGTGTCGGGAGCAACATTCCCGCTCACGCTCAACCCAAGTCAAACAGCAACGCTCAGCCTGCAGTTCGATCCAACGGCCACGGGAGCTGCGACCGGCAAGCTTACAATCGCCAGCAACTCGAGCTCCAACAGCAGCGCGGCGGTCGCTCTGAGTGGGACAGGAGTGCCCCTCGCCGTCGATCTGAGCTGGAGTGCTCCGTCCGGCTCGGTCTCCGGGTACAACATCTATCGGGCGACGGGCAGCAGTTCGACCTACCAAAAGCTGAATCCTTCGGTCAACTCCCCCGCTTCGTACATGGACTCGTCCGTGCAGACGAGCACAACCTACCAGTACTACGTGACGAGCGTCGACTCGAGCGGCACAGAAAGTACACCTTCCAATACCGCAACGGTCGCTATCCCGTAGAGGCCGGAAAAGATAAACAGGCGCCGACCGCAGTCAAAACAGTCAGCGCCTGATTTTTCATCAGGGCCAATGCCCTGTTCACGAAGCTGAAGACTCGGGACCCGCGCTGAGCCGCGCATAGCCTGGATTGGTTTTCGGCGAACTTTCTACGTAGAAGCAGAGACGAGCCGCAGAATGTGGATCACGGCATCTGCAGCCTCGGCGCGTGATCCGGAGTAGCAGGCAGCGCCCGCGACGGCCTTCTGGAAGGCACTCACCATCTCCGGCCTCTCGGCCAGGACGTGGGGCGTGTTCTGCAACAAAGTCAGCAAAGAAGCGCTTTGCGGTTCGGGCTGGATCGACCAGCAGGCAGCACGGTCGTAGCGCAGGGCGAGGATCCATCCGACACGTGTCGGCGTCGTGGCGACGGTTGCATCGAGTTCTCGCGGTGCGACAGGAATCTGAGCGACAGCGCCATCGCGCAGCAAGAGAGTCCGCGGATACGCGTGTACAAGGCCTTCCGCATCGATCAGGGCATATTCATCCGAAAGACAGACTGCGCCGCGCCGCAACAATTCTGCCACCAGAGATGACTTTCCGGAATGAGAGGCACCGGGTAACACGAGTGCCTTGCCACCCATCAGGACCGCGCCGGCATGGACGGCATGCAATCCACTCAGTCGTTGGACCAGGGTCCGATCAAGCCAATCGATCAGTTGGCGCAGGAGCGCTGTGGGCTGGTCCGCCGAGGCAATCACAACATCATTGACAATGAGCCGGGAGTCGCCCTCGGATTCTGCAATGCGAACCTTGATGTCGGATTGCTCCGGATCAGCTGCTTCCCTGCGAAGCGACGGGAAAAGATGGCGATCCAACAATTCTCGCGCCTGGTCGGATTGGGCTTCGAAGCGGATGACGCAGCCAAGGACACGCACCGAAAAGCTGTGCAATACGGCGCCAAACTGTGGAGCGGGGGCTACCCACCCATCCGTGTCTCGAATGGTCATGCTCGGAGGAGAACCGATCCTTCACCGATAAGCTTACAGGCTCATGCAGGGCCTGTTCATGGTGTCGGGCGGATGGAGCTGCGAGGAGAGATCAGGCAGGAACGCAATGAAAGCTGGAGCGATGCACACTGCAGGCATCGCTCCTCGAAGGTAAAGTTTTGAAGCTAGTTCAATCTGTCGATCGATTTGTGGCTGACGTGCGCGTCGGGGTGATTCCAATGCGGGTCGCAGTTCGACGAACCCGGATCATTGGGTTGCTGACCCGAATTGGCTACCTGCGCGAAGGCGCGCTGTTCGGTCATGGTCATCGAAACGACCAGCGGCAATGCAACCGCACCCAAACCCGCGAGGACCTGACGGCGGTTCGCATTGCGGAGCAACCCCGAGGTCTTGACGAGTTCCTTCTCCTGCAGTTGAAGGACGGCTTGTTCGGCAACTTCATCGCTGACGGCTGGATCATTGCGGCGCATTTCCGCGGCCACCTTGTCCAGAGTGGTTTGGCTGTTGCAGGCATCCCATGCCGCCCCAGCAGTCGGGTTCAAAGCAAAGACTTTCTCGTTTCTCGAATCAACAATCACCTTCGAGCCGTCCGGAAGTCCATTCACGAGCAGATCATTTGTATCTCTACGCTCTATTTGCATTCGGGTATCTCCAGCTGAGGCGAGTTAGGAACTCGCGTTATAGATTGGGTCAAGCATACACCAGGAACATCGAATTAAGCCGTTGAAAATACAAGTATTTAGTAACAGAAATCGAAAATGCGTAATCTCGGGAAAGAGGTACTTTACTCGCAGGCCGACCTACCACGTTTGCGTGAGTGCGCATCTGAATGCTCGCGAGATTGCCGCAGAAAGCTCGAACCATCATGGAGATTGAGGGCGCGTTAGAGAATCCTGAGAGGCCAAGTGACCATCGTCAGCTGAGCGATGAGCCTTGCAATGCGCGGAGTAGTAAGGTGGTCGAGTAAGAGCCACTGTTGAGCGGAAGACTTCGCAGTCTTCCCGGATTGTGTTTATCGATGACGGTAGATCTGGATGCCTGCGGGTTGCTACGCGCCCTTGCCCGAAACACGGGCGAAGATGGCTCTTCCACGCTTGGTCTGCTCGCAGCTCAAATCCGCAACTGGAACGCGGTTCTCAACCTTGCGCAGGAGCATCGCGTGCTCCCGCTTCTGGTTTACCGGCTTGCGGAAGCCGAGGCGTCCATCCCCTCCGACGTGCTGCAGCTCCTGCGCGCGGAGTCGGATCGAAATGCATTTCACTGTCTGGCCAATGCGTCAGAGCTCATCGCCATCTGTGAAGCGTTTGACAAGGCGAGCATACCGCTCCTGCCTTTCAAAGGAGTGGCTCTCGCCGCGTCGGTTTACCCGAGCCTGACATCGCGCTCTGCCGGCGACCTCGACTTTCTGGTCTTCTATCGTGACCTGCGAAGCGCAACGCTCGCGCTGCAGGCGCGAGGCTATGAATTGAAAACCCCAGCGAGGGAGGACGGCTCACCCGCGGTCGAGAACTACTATGAGTTTCACTTTGAGCGACCTGCCGACGGCATGGTAGTCGAGCTTCGCTGGAGGCTGGAACTCACCCAACCAAGATTTCGCCGCGATCTGGGGATGGCGTGGCTGTGGCCGCGCAGGGGCACGATTCGTGTCGCGGGAAAAGACGTACCCGACTTGAATCCGAAGGATAAGCTACTCGTGCTGTGTATGCACGGGTGCAAGCATCAGTGGTCGCGCCTCATCTGGATTTGTGACGTCGCACAACTGATCGAGAAAGAGCCGCAGCTGGACTGGGAGGATGTGGCACGAGAAGCAAAGCGTCGAGGTCTGTGGCGGGCTCTTGCTCTAGGTGTACTGCTCGCGCGGCAGGTGTGTGGTTCAAGAGTTCCTGAGCCAACGTTGCGCTCGTTTGAGTCCGACCCGGCGGCGTACCAACTCTCGAAGCATTTTTCGACGAGTCTGCTGGATGCACCGGGACAGATCCCGCCGGGACGGTTGCCGTATAACTTCAGGCTCCTCGATTCGGGCGACCGCCTGCGATTGGTCCTGTCGGGCGATCTTCTACGCCCGAACGATCGGGACCTCGCTGCGGTTCGTTTACCGCCAGGGCTTCGGCCGCTCTATTACCTGGTGCGTCCTCTTCGTATGCTCTTCGACAAATCGGCGCGGTAACCTCGTCGGCATTGCGACGTCGGTACGCGATCTTCCAGCGGTTCTAAGACAGAAGGGTTCAAAGGACTTGGAGATTTCCACAAGGAAGAAAATACCCGGATCCGCGGAAGTTTTTACACGATCTGCACCATTTGCGTTTCGGTTACTGAATTGCGTTTCCGCTCGTTACTCTTTGTTAACTAGCGCAGTTCGATTTACTTAGGAGTCCCCGAGACGGCCGCGCAGTCTGGAAGCTGAATTGCAATCCGCAGGATGATCTACCATCAGTTCTATCGCCTTTATCATTAGCGCGGTTCTGCCGTGTCAACGGATCGAATCGAGTCAGCCATCATTCACTGGGCATCATCGGACGAGCCCCCTCAACAAATCTCCTCCATTAGGCAGTTTTTCATGACATTTTGTTGTCGGTTTGTACAATTGGCACGAAAACCTGCGTAACACTTAAACACTCCCCTTCAAATTGACCTTGACCGCCGGGCTTGTGCCTGCAATCAAGCACCGCGGAAGTTCGCTCTCGAGCGACACGCAACCTTTGTCGCTGTCCGCGCACCAGGAGGACGCGGTTCAATCGGGCAATGAACCTTCTCGATCGGGAAGATGAGACAGGATTCTGTCTCGTCGTTTTATTCCGCCCGCTTTTTCGAGTTTTGTTAAGGACCTAAAAAAGTGCATGAACAGAAGTGAGGTGAAATCAATGCACATCAATACGCCAGGTCGCATCGTAGCGCTTTTATTCTTGTTTTCGATTCTCTGTGGCTGCGGCGGCGTTCAATTGAAAAACACAAACACTCTCTCCATTACGCCGGGTTCGATCGCATTCGGCAACGCAACGGTCGGATCGAGCGCCACTGCAAACGTCGCTCTTCAGAACAAAGGCCTGGCAGCGGTCCAAGTGTCTCAATTGACGTTCGGCAATTCTGTCTTTTCGGCACTGAGCCAGAGCGCTCTGCCCGCAACGATCGCGCCCGGCGCGATCTTCAATGTGACTGTTCAATTCAGCCCCACGGCGGCCGGACCATTGATCAGCCAACTCGAGATGGTAACGAACCAGTCGTCCGGCGCAGCTACGGGAATTGGTCTGAGTGGGACAGGAGTGCCAGCCGTTACCTCTCTCGCGTGCAACCTCTCCTCGATCTCGGGCTCGGGAACGGTCGTCTGCACAGTGACCTTGAATGCCGCGGCAGCGAGCGGCGGTCTCACAGTCAATCTATCGAGCAGCGACAGCGCCGTGAACCTTCCGAGCTCCGTCACGATTCCTGCTAACGCAACTTCGGCTCAATTCAATGCGAGCGTCACGACCGTCAGTTCCGCGCAATCGGCAACCCTGACCGCCTCGGTCGGCGGAAGTGCGACAACATTTGCTCTGCAGCTGGTGCCCAATGGGGCGACCCTGACATTCAATGCAACGAACATCTCCTTTGGAACTACCGCGCTGAATACTCCCCTGACACAAGCGATTGTCGCAACCGCTTCGGGCACATTGCCCGTATCAATCGGTTCGGCCACTTTGTCCGGTGCAGGCTTTACCATCGTTGGCGCAACCTTCCCCATCACGTTGAATCCGGGCCAAAGCATAACGCTGAATGTCCAATTCGACCCCAAAGCACTCGGGGCATCCACGGGGCAGCTCAGTGTTGCCAGCGGTGCACTTACCAACGGCACGGTTGTGATCAGTCTGAGCGGCACGGGTGTCGCATTCGAAGTTGAATTGACCTGGAGTGCACCGTCCGAGTCCGCCGGCACCATCAGCGGCTATAGGGTTTACCGATCGACGGGCGGAAGCTCCGCGTATCAGTTACTGAACTCCAACCTTGCCCAACAAACGACCTACACGGATACAACCGTGCAAGGCGGCCAGGTCTACGACTATGTTGTCGAAAGCGTGGATGG